>JBBRNS010000303.1:0-4233 GCA_038230175.1 Burkholderiales bacterium | reverse complement strand
GTTTTGGTGAGGCGGCTGACCGCGTTATGTGACCACGGCGGCACTTGGTGCAACAAGAACAAGCGCTCCAAAATGCCCACATACTTTTGCGCCGTGGGCGCGGTCAGGCCCAGCGCGGCACCATAGCTGCTGTGGTTGACCAATTGCCCAGCGTGGGCGGCCAACACGTCCAGCAAGCGGGGCATGCGGTCCAATTGGTCGATGTTGGCAATGTCGCGCACGTCCCGGTCCAGGATGAGTGCCACATAGTCCTCCAGCCATGCCTGTTGGCGCCGCGTACTGGCGCGGCGCAGCACTTCGGGGTAACCGCCTTGGAGCACGCGCGCCATCAGGGCATCGCCCACCACCGGGTTCACTGCTGCAGGCAGCGCGTCGCCATCGAAGAGGCGGTCAAGCAAATCCCCCGGCGCACCTGCCAGCTCGGCTTGGGCAAAGGGCAGCAATGTGATCACTGCCAGTCTGCCCGCCAAGGAGTCGGCAACGACGGGCAGTGCCATCAGGTTGGAGGAGCCGGTGAGCAGAAAGCGGCCAGGGGCTTGGTCTTTGTCGACACTTTCTTTGATGGCCAACAACAGGTCGGGAGCGCGTTGCACCTCGTCGATCACTGCACTTTTCAGGCCGCGCACAAAGCCCGCCGGGTCTGCCCGTGCGGCCGCCAGTGTGGCGGGGTCATCCAGCGTGAGGTAGGGGCGATCGTTATGGGCATAGAGCCGGGCCAGCGTGGTCTTGCCCGCTTGCCGTGGGCCAACCACCAACACCACGCGCGTATCTTGCAAGGCGGTGGTGATTCGGCTCTGCGCGTGGCGGGCGATAGTGCCGCTGGGAGGTGTTTTTGTTGATGGGCTTGGTTCGAGGGGCATGCGCAAAAACCTTCGGCAAAAGATAGTGTCTAATTAAAACCCAAATTCCGACCAATTGAAAATATTTTTCCGTCCAATTAAAATTAATAGTAAGGAAATTGAGTCTACCTGCCTAAATAAGCGGATGCAATACGCTCTCATATTAATAGCTACTCGCTCAATTTCCACGGGGCCTATAGATCAATTTGATCAGATTCGTATTTCCCTAAGTATGCCGAAATCACCGCACTGGCGACGAACATTACGGGCTTTCGCCGCGCGCCAACATCGCCAGTAACTCCGCCATGCGCTTTAGCCGGGTTTCCGGGCGCTTGGCGCTGTGAAGCCGGTAGTAGATGGCGAACAGGCTCTGGCGTTTGAGCGTGGCGTAAAAAGCGTGGGCGGTGGGGTCTTTTTGCAGTGCGGCCAAAAAGTCTTCGGGCACCACCATGGTGGCGGAGCCGGCGTAGGCGGTGGCCCAGCGCCCGTCGCTGCGCGCGGCCTCTACCTGCGCCAGGCCAGCGGCTTGCATGTGCCCTTGCGCGATCAACCGCTCGGCATGCTGCACGTTTTTCTGCGACCAGCTAGAGCGCGCGCGGCGCGGGGTTAGGCGCTGCAGATACGCGGTGTCGTCCAAGGCGTTGCGCACCCCGTCGATCCAGCCCCAGCAAATAGCGGCCACCACACAATCGTCCCAGGTAACGCTGGGCTGGCCGGTGGCCTTTTTGAAGATACGCACCCACAGTTCAGACTCGCTGGCGTGGTTCTGCCGCAGCCACGCATGGAGCTGCTCAGCCGTTTCAAATGTGCGGTGCGCTGCCTTGTTCACTTCACAGGGATCGGCTGGTTGGACGGCACCGCTACCGCCGTCACGCTGTTTTTGGGGCTGCCGTCGATGATCTTGTCGGAGTACACCAAATAGACCAGTGTGTTGCGCTTGACATCGACCATGCGCACCACCCGCACGTGTTTGAATAGAAAGGATGAGCGGGCGTTGAACACTTCGTCTTGCTTGTCGATCTTGCCTTTAAAGCTGATGGCGCCCACTTGGCGGCAGGCCACTGCGGCGTCTGAAGTGTCTTCGGCAAAACCCAGCGCACCGGCGTAGCCACCGGTTTTAGCATGCGACAAATAGCACACCACACCGTTCACCGCCGGGTCGTCAAACGCATCCACCACGACCTTGTCGTTAGGGCTGAGTAGCTTGAAGGTGGTGCTAACACTGCCGATGGTCTCCGCGCTGGCGGCCAGTGTGGCGCTGGTAAGCAGCAAAGACAGTAATATTTTTTTGATAGGTAACTCTCTTTTTAAAACAGAACTGGGGGTGATTTTGAGCGATGTGGGAACTAAGCGTTGGCGCACAATCCAATCTGTATGGAGACCCCCTGAATGCGCCGCCGCTTTTTACTCCCCCTCCCCTTCGCTCTGTGCCTGCCGCTAGCCCAGCTGGCCTGGGCGCAGCCCGCCGAAACCCGCGCCGACTCTGACGCTCAGGCCGAGGCGAACGACGCGCCCCAGGCTCTGCCGCACTACAAGGTGTCTGCCGCGCAGCTGCAGGCTGCTGTGGCGCAGCGCTTCCCGCTGCGTTATCCGGTGGCGGGGCTGCTGAATCTGGATGTGCAGGTGCCCACCTTGCGCCTGCTGCCCGCGCTAAACCGGCTGGGTGCGTTGATGGTCGTAGAGGCCGCAGGCCCGGCACTAGAGCGGCGCCACCAAGGCACGCTGGATGTGGAGTTTGCGCTGCGCTACGAGGCGGCAGACCGCACGGTGCGCGCACACCAGTTGCGCCTGGCGCGCCTGGATTTCCCCAGCCTGCAGCCCGGTGTGGTGGCCATGCTCAACACCTATGGCCCCGCGCTGGCCGAGCGCACGCTCTTAGAGGTGGTGCTGCACACCCTGCGCCCGCAAGACCTGGCGCTGCCCGACACACTGGGTATGCAGCCGGGCAGCATTACGGTGACGAACGAGGGGCTGACCATCGGCTTTGTGCCAAAAGCCCGGCAGTAAATTACCAGTATTGCGCACACCTTTTGCTATTTTATTGATAGCTGCTTGCGAACATTCCACGAGGGCTGCAGCCCATTAACGGTTCACATCCACCACCACACGGCCTTTGACTTCGCCATTGAGCAACTGGGTGGCAACAGGCACCACCTCGCTCAGGCCAATCTCACGGCGAATGGAACCGAGCTTGGCCAAGTCCAAATCCGCGCCCAGGCGTCGCCATGCTGCCAGCCGGTCGGCTTGCGGGCACATGACGCTGTCCACCCCCACCAGGGTGACGCCGCGCAAGATGAACGGCGCCACCGACGCCGGAAAGTCCATGCCACCAGCCAGCCCGCAGGCGGTGACCACACCGCGGTACTTTGTGGTGGCGCAGATGTTGGCCAGGGTGTGGCTGCCCACCACATCGACCGCGCCCGCCCAGCGCTCTTTACCCATCGGCTTGCCCGGCGATGAAAACTGCGCGCGCTCTAGCACCTCCACAGCGCCCAGGCCTTTGAGGTAGTCCGCCTCTTCAGGGCGGCCGCTCACGGCCACCACGGTGTAGCCAAGCTGGCTGAGCACCGCAATGGCGACGCGGCCCACCCCGCCCGCAGCCCCGGTAACCACAATTTCACCGTCGGCGGGTTTGACGCCTTGGCGCTCTAGGGCCAGCACGCACAACATGGCGGTGTAGCCTGCCGTGCCGATGGACATGGCCTGCTGCGGCGTAAATGCCGACGGCAGCGGCACCAGCCAGTTGCCTTTGACCCGCGCTTTTTGCGCTAAGCCGCCCCAGTGGGTTTCGCCGACGCCCCAGCCATTGAGCAGCACCGCGTCGCCCACCGAGTAGTCCGGGTGGGTGCTGTGCTCTACCGTGCCTGCAAAGTCAATGCCCGGCACCATGGGAAATTTGCGCACCACCGGCGCTTTGCCGGTGATGGCCAAGCCGTCTTTGTAGTTGAGGGTGGAGTGGCTGACGCGCACGGTGACGTCGCCCTCAGGCAACTGCGCCTCGTCAATGTCTTTGAGGGCAGCGCGGTAACCGGACTCGTCCTTCTCGATCAAGATGCCTTTGAACATGGTGGTTTCCTTGTGGTTGAACAATTGAAAATTTTAAGAATTCAGACTGACCACGACTGTATTTGCAACGGCTTGCGCGGTGTTTACACGATCAACCGCAGCGCTGTACTATTTGCCCTTTGCCTTAAAAACGACGAAGGAGACAGCGATGTTTAGCCATGTGATGGTTGGTGTGAATAACTTGGAAGTGTCGAAGAAGTTTTACGACGCCCTCTTGGGCACCGTGGGCATTGGCCCCGGCGTTGCCAACAACAACCGCTACTTTTACCGCAGCGCGACCGGCTCATTCGGTATCACGACGCCCATCAACGGCGAACCGGCCAGCTTT
>JBBRNS010000302.1:0-4260 GCA_038230175.1 Burkholderiales bacterium | reverse complement strand
GGTGCCGGTTGTTGAACTGCTACCTTTGGATGTTCGTGGGCTGGCGTACCGGTTGCATGGGTGTGGACGGCGGGTTGCAGCGGTGTGGCAACTGATCCATTCACCGCAGCAACTACCAGAGCAGGCGCGCCGATTTTTTGATCCTCGTAAACCTCTGCAGCCAGAATGAGCGGCGCCGCCTGCCAGCGCTGCATACCGGTTTGAACAGTGCCTACCAGCAAGGCTACGGCCAAGCTGGACCAGATCAGTCGCGGAAAAATCATTCTGTACCCTGCAAATTCAATAACTACGCGATTCAGAAACTAGATCAATGGCACGGCTGCACCGTGATGTGCCGCACGTCGTGTGCTGCGTTGTGCAGCAAGGGACTTTCGGCAAACGCTACGCCGTAAAAAACAACCAAGCCCAGTGCAGCGCCAGCGGCAAGCTGCAAAAGGAGGCTATGCGTTGCACTGCGGGTGCCGGTAATGCTGGCGGAAGTAGCGGTAATTGGGTCGGTCATGAAGTACTCCAGTTAGATAGCTTGATGGGTGCGCCGCCAGTTTACCCGCCCTGCGCGGCTTTTTCCGCTGCGGAAACACTAACCGCTGCAACAGTTGCGCCCGGCGTCATAGCCAGCGGCGGGATGCGCGCCAGGATGCCGTTGCGCAGGCGCGCGGGCCGATCATTGCGCAGCAGCGTGCCGTCAGGGGCCGAGGCGTGCAACTGGGCACAGGCCAGGATATGTTCAGCGGTCTCTGTATCTGCCGCCAAATCGCCAAAGTAATAGAGATATTTGCCAGCCGCTTGAAAGGTGACGGTGCAGGCACGGTTGCAACCGGTCATGCATTCCACGCCGCGTATGCGCACGTTGGCCAGCTGCGAAGGATCAACATCCCACGCAGCCACTTGCACGGCCTCGAACAGGGCTGCACCCGGCGCGGGTTGGTCGCGCGGCACATCTGCTGGGCGGCAAGTGGTGCAAATGATGACTTCGGTGACAACAGACGATAAAAATGCCATGGATGGCGTGGGTGGAGCGATATTCAGGGTGGTTTCAGTCATAGGTTGCCATGTCTTAAATACGGTTTCACAAAGGGGCCAGGCGGTGCTCCGCACCCCAGCGCACAGCCCAGGCGGCACACCGCCCCAGCAGACGCCTGGGGTCATCAAAATCAACAAACACGGTGCGGGCGGCACCTCGCACCGCAACAGGCTGCTCCAGGGTGCGACCATCGGTCAGCAACCACAACGAGGCTTGAGCGTTGCGGCCCAGCAGGCTCTGGGCCACGCCCAGCGCCTGCGCCAGTGGCGTACCGCCACCGCCGCCGCATTGACGCACCCGGGCGGCGCCAGCGGCGCGCGCCGGTCCGGGCGGCAGCAGCAGTTCCACGCCGTGGCCACCAAAACTCAGCAGCGCGACATCGTCGCCCGCGCGCGCAGCCTCTTCGATCAGGCGCGCTGCAAAACCCTTGGCCAGCGCCAGCCGCCCGCCTTGGCGCATGGAGCCCGAGGTGTCCAGCACGATGCAATGCAGCTGCGGCAAGACCTCGTTGCGCGGCTGGTACCGCATGTGCCGGGGCTGCAATACTGCTGGCCCCTTGGCAATGAGTGTGCGCAACCATGCAATGGCCGGGCCACCGGTTGGGGCATTCACGGCCCTGCGCCGGATACTGGCGAGGGGAGGAACAGATGGGTTGGCAAGAGATTTTCGCCACCGCCCGCCACCCGCCCGTATTGGCGGGCGGTGGCTGGGGTGGCTCAGGCTTTTTTTGCGGACCACGCTCCTGTAGAGGCGACGCGCGTGGTGCCGCTGGGCTTGGGGGGCATGGCACCCCAGTCCCCTTGCGCCCCAGTTTCCGGTGGATGATTCTGGTCGCTCGGTGACGGTGCTTGGTCGGCATGCGGCGCATTGGCGCCATCGTCACCCGATGGTGGCAACTGCGGTTGGGATTTTGGTGGCGGGGTGGCAGATGGCGAACTGGCAGGCGGCTGAGCAGGCTGCATATGCTCAGCGCGGCGATGGGCCAGCGCCAGTTCGGCCACCGCGTCCACATCGTGCTCAGTAACGGTGCTGCTGCCTGCTAACGCCGCATGGGCGCGGGCTGCGCGCAGCATGACCAGATCGGCCCGCACACCATCCACCCCGGCCGCCAGCGCCAATTGGGCCGCATGGTGCAAAACCGCATCTGACCAATGCAGTGAAGGCAAGGCAGCACGGGCATTGACCACTTTGGCGGCCAGCGCATCCAGAGCCTCTGCGTGTTCGGCCATCAAAGCATGCGGGTTGTCGTCAAACGCCAGGCGCGTGCGCAAAATGGTGTGGCGCTGCTGCGGGTCACGCGGGTTGTCCAGCCGCACCGACAAGCCGAAACGGTCCAGCATTTGCGGACGGATGTCGCCCTCTTCGGGGTTCATGGTGCCCACCAGCACGAAGCGCGCGGCGTGCTGCTGCGATATGCCGTCGCGCTCCACAGTGTTCACGCCGCTGGCGGCCACATCCAGCAGCGCATCGACCAGCGCGTCGGGCAAAAGATTGGCTTCGTCTACATACAACACCCCCAGGTGCGCCCGTGCCACCAGGCCGGGGGCCAGGCGCAATGTGCCGTCACGCAGCGCATCTTCTACGTTCAGCGTGCCCACCACCTGCTCCAGACTGGCAGCCAGTGGCAGCGTTACAAACGGAGCATCCGGCAACAGGGCCGCCAGTGCACGCGCAGCCGTCGACTTGGCAGTGCCGCGCGGCCCGCTGATCAGTACGCCGCCAATGCCCGGGTCAATCGCCACCAGCAAGAGCGCCTGCTGCAAAGCCTGCTGACCTACGAGTGCAGTAAATGGGAACGCCACGCGCGGGGCGGCCTGGACAGTGGTTGTAGTGGGAAGTGGAATGGTCATGGCAGATTTCAAAGCAAATTTTGCGCAAACGGCGTTATACCGCTATCGGCGGCTTCTTCAGCTTCTTCAGCTTCTTCCAGTCGTTTTTCAAGCGCCAACAAATGGTCTTCAATGCGCTCGCGCTGGTCACCCGGCTCGGCCCACAGGCCGCGTCGCATGGCTTCTAACAGGCGCTCGCCGACACTGCGCAGCGCCCCCGGGTTGTGCTGCTGCAAAAACGCGCGTGTGTCGTCATCGTGCAAATAGGCATCAGCCACCAGCGCATATTGGTGGTCGCCCACCACACCGGTCGTGGCGTCAAAAGCAAACAAAAAATCAACCGTGGCGGCAATCTCGAACGCGCCTTTGTAGCCATGCCGTTTGATGCCTTCCAGCCACTTGGGGTTGACAGCCCGTGACCGCACCACGCGGGCCACCTCTTCACCCAGCGTGCGGATACGCGGTGAACCAGGCACGCTGAAGTCGCCGTGGTAGAGCGTTGCATCGTTGCCACTCAGGTGCTTGACCGCGACCGCCATGCCGCCCTGAAACTGGTAATAGTCGTCTGAATCCAGGATGTCGTGCTCGCGGTTGTCCTGGTTGTGCACGATGGTGTCAATGCCACTGAGGCGTTGCTCGAAAGCATCGGGCGCGGCCTTGCCATGTTCATCCTGGCCATAGGCAAAAGAGCCCGCGCGCAAGTACGCCTTGGCCAGATCAGCCCCGTCAGTCCAGTTGCCGCTGTCGATCAACTCTTGCAAGCCAGCACCATAGCCGCCAGGGCGCGGGCCAAACACACGCCAGGTGGATTGGCGTTGCGCGTCCTCTTCTGCCACGCCTTTGGCCTGGGCCTCGGCCGTCTCGCGCTGCACGCGGGCCCGAATGGGGTTGACGTCATCTGGCTCATCGGCCTCAGAGATGGCCGCTACGGCACGCACAGCCGTGTCAAACAGGTCAATCAGGTTGGGAAAGGCATCGCGAAAGAAGCCAGACACGCGCAGTGTGACGTCAATGCGCGGGCGGCTTTTGATGCTCATGGGCATGATTTCAATGTCCACCACCCGGGTGCTGCCCGCTGCCCATTTAGGCCGCACACCCAAGAGCGCAAAGGCTTGGCCCATGTCTTCACCACCGGTACGCATGGTGCTCGTGCCCCACACCGATAAACCAACGGCTTTGGGGAATGCGCCATGGTCTTGCAAATGGCGCTCCACCACGCGGTCAGCGGCCTTGGAACCCATGGCGTAGGCCGTGGGGGTGGGTACGGCGCGGGTGTCCACTGAATAAAAATTACGCCCAGTAGGCAGCACGTCGGGCCGCCCGCGCGACGGTGCGCCGCTGGGGCCGGGGGGCACAAACCGCCCCGAGAGGCCACGCAGCAATTGCGCCATCTCATTGGGGCCGCAG
>JBBRNS010000301.1:0-4265 GCA_038230175.1 Burkholderiales bacterium | reverse complement strand
TGAACCATTCTGATCAACGATAGGTGTCAATACGAAACAGCGTCTGTAGCAATACCGACTCTGTTTCGCATTGGTCTCTTGCTAAAACGTCCCTCATCAAAGGTGGCAATTGATCCCTCAAATTGATTGATCACACTCATCTTCGCGTCTAATTCAAGTTGTGTCGTTGATTTGACTTCTGCAGCCGCAAGGGTGGTCGCAAGAATAAGGAGAATGAGTGCGAAGGCCTGATGCATAGTGAAAAAATTACTTCGATACGATGTCATGAAAAATCCAAAAAAAATATTTAGGTGGATGAATGGCTTTGACTCTAGGAAGTTGCCGGCGAATCAAATCTTGTACGGGGATTGGCTATTTTTTTGGGTAAGCCCATGGCCTGAAAGATCGGGCTCTTGCAGAAAGAAAGGCTCCAGCATAAATACTAGCGCGACTAAAAAACGCGATGTACTTGCGAGATAAACGTCGTTCGAACCGGGAGTAATTTTGTCCTGCTAGGTACGCAGCGATCACGGGTAATACCGTCCCAAGTATGAGCAAGATGTACGCAATCGACTGTTGTTTCATCGAAATTTCGCGGTGGGAATTACATTGGATTGAACCGCCAAAGCAACGGACCTTTTACGGATTCTATTTGGCCAATGGCCGGTATCGGCCGACTTTCTGAGTGACAGCTTCTGGCTTGCATTGCTGACAACGGCATGGCTATCGACCACAGGCGTAGATCACCGCTTAATGCCGCAGAAAATTTCAACTCAGCGCCGTCCGCGCAGCGCTTCTATCGCTGTTTGAATCCACCTTTTCGGGGCGTCTAGCGCATGGCTCTTTTCGAATAGGCTGCGCAAATCGCTCAGTTGCTGTTCGACCAGTCCGGGCTTGTGCAAATCTTCCGATTTTTCATGGGGCCCCAGGGGAAGGATGTGCTCGAAATACGTGCCGCCCAGCAGGCGACGCAAAATGCCTTCACCCAAAAACGGTTCGTCGTTATTCAGCGTCCGCGTGGCACGCAGAATGCGACGAATGTCGTACTGACCCGGGAAGATATCGGGCACCTGCTTTTTAATACCTAGCAAGCTGTACACGCCGGTTCGGGCTGTTCTGATCGAACTCTCAAGGGTGAATACGACGTCGTTATGGGTCTCTACAAATTGACCCAAGCAGGCCAGGTTGGTGCTGCCCTCTGGCACGGTCCAAGGGCGATCACCTTTTGCGCGCGGCATGAACTGGCCGGTGATGTAGGGCATGAGGGCAGTGCGCACCTGGGTGGCAGCAATCACCTTGTCGATGTCGTCAACCAGACCCAGGTGGAAGCACATTTCAGCCAATATTTCATTGCCGGTGCATTCGACCATCGTCTTTTTGATGTGGTCTCCGGGCTTGTCCATCAGCAGCGCGTACACCCAGACCACCAACACATCTTTGGGTTGGTCCGGGAAATGCGGCTGGCGGTTGACGGTAAAACTCATCAACCACTTTGAATCGGTAAAGGTAATGATGCCGCCGGTTGCTGTCAGGCCGGAATACGGGTCATTGACTGACAAGGCTTTGATTTTTTCCGTCAGTGCCGATGGCTTGCAGGTCAGCGTTGCCGATTCCCACATGGAGGCGGGCACATTGCCGCAAAATTTTTCAGGTCGCCCAAAGACCGGTGATTTAGCCGCCAGGTTCTTCCACAACTGCCAGCCAGAACCGGCAACCGGGCTACGGTCACCCATCGTTAGTTTGGGCACTGTGTCGCCATCGCCATAGGCGGTGTCCTCGACGATCGAGCCGGTGGTGACGAAGACGATATCGCGCGCGCCGACTTTGATGGTCTCGCTCTTGTTGTTGTGGCGGCATTGGATCGCCGTGGTGGTTAGCGTTTTTCCGCTGGTCTTAATGTCCAGGTCCGACACGGTGGTGTTGTACTGGGTTTTGACCCCCTGGGCTTTGAGCCAACTCATCAGGGGCCGCACGAAGCTGTCGTATTGGTTGTATTTGGGGAACACGAGCGAAGTCATATCGTTGAGCCCGTCCATCAGATGCAAAAAGCGGTGCATATACAGCTTCATTTCCAACACCGAGTGCCAGTTCTGGAACGCAAACATCGTGCGCCAGAACATATAGAAATTGGTTTCGAGGAAACCTTTGCTGAACCACTCTTCGACAGTGATGTCGTCCAGATCCCCCTTACGCGCCAGCAGCAGCTTTACCATCTCCACTTGTTGCAGCTTGCTTAGCCCCATGGTGGAAAAGTCTTTGAGCTGGCCCTGCTTTTCAAGCAGCCGCGCCTTGGTGTAGTTTTTGTCGGCGTCATTGACGATGCGGTATTCGTCCAGCACGGTGAATGGCGCGGGCAATTCGAGTGCCGGAATTTCCGAGAAAACATCCCAGAAGTTTTGATAAGTCATATCCATCTCGCGGCCACCGCGAATTAAATAGCCATCGTCCGCATTGCCGGAGCCATCTAACGCGCCGCCTTCAACCTTTAACGACTCCAAGATGGTGATGTTTACGGCTGGCATATGGCCATCACGGATCAGGAAAAAGGCTGCGGATAGGCCTGCGATGCCGCTGCCCACAATATAGGCATGGCGGTCTGCAATGCCTTTGGTCGGCAGCGGGCGATTGTTCGTGTAGCTGCCGTGCAGGTCTGGCGGCGGAAGCGGCGTGTCAATGCCATTGTGCAGGTGTTGGGATGAGGCATCAGGTGTCACATCCACCAGCTGTGCGCTCATCGCGTCAACATGGGTTTTGAGGTGAGAGCTATTAATTTCGGGCGTGGTTTTAGGTCGTGTCATGCTTTTTATGGGTAAGGTTCGAATAAAAAGCATTCTGCGCATTGGGCGGTTTGCCGTCCATGCGCTAGCGCACAGACCAAAATGTGCATTAATTGGACTGGTCGCCCGCTAGCCGTACGACCATCGAACAGCAGTCAGAGTGGCATTGTGTGCAGTGGAATATCTTTGTCGACCGCGAGTTGGTCCAGTTGTTGGCGGGTTTGGGTCAGAAAGAATGCCGCTATTGCCGTACGACTCTCAGGTGAAAACATGGCCATGATGTGGGATGCCTTTAGGCCCACAACTCCACCCAGCGTCGCAGCGAAATGTGGCTCTAATGCCGCTACGGCAACACGGCCATCTGCGCAGGGGTAGACACGGTAGCCGGCATGGCCGCCACCCACGGCGGCGCCGGGTGTGGTCAAGCCCCAAGTACGCGGCAGGGCCAGGTAGCCGGCGGCCACCGATAGGGCCACTTCAATATGGGTGCCGCGGCCTTTTTGCAATAGGTGCAAGCGTGCTTGCAGCACGGCCTCGGAGGCCAGGAGTGAGCCGCCCATATCGGCATATAAGGTTGGCGGCAAATTCAAGCCGTTGATTAAGTCGTTTTCTGCAAGATACGTCAGATCGTGGCCGGGCTCTTCGGCCCTCACGCCGGGGGCACCAACAATGCCCACCATCGACAGGAATGGGTACTGCTTGCGTAAGTCCTTCCATTGCAGTCCCAGTTTTTTCAGTGCAGAAGGGCGAAATGAGGTCAGCAGAACATCGGCCCGCGCCAGCTCTCGGTGCAAGGCTTTTTGGCCCAGCTCGGTTTTGAGGTCTGCATGCGATACGCGCACCCCTTTGTGCAACAGGTCATACGCCGCCCGGTTGTACAGCCCCAGTGGGTCCCCCGGGGTGCCCGCAGGCGCTGTGGGGTGGGCCGGTGGCTCCAGTTTGACGCAGGTGGCCCCCATTTGTTGGCAGCGCATGAGTGCTGCGGGGCCGGGAATGTTGAGCGCCAAGCTCAGAATGCGCACCCCTTTGAGGATGGGTGTGGGCTTGGCGGCGGCGCGGTCGGTATTTTTTGCGGTGGAAGTGGCCATGTGGGTGGGGTAAATTGGCTGTTTGGCCCATGATAATGGTGCCAGTGCTCATTAAACGGCCGCGCACGTGCTAACAACGGCACGTACGCACTCCAACTACTACGTTGACCCACTCCAAGGTACCCCATTGAACAACGCACAGCTCGATTTTGCCTTTGTGGCGGAGCTACCCATTGCCTCCGTCCCACCCAAAAAGAAGGCCACCCGCAGCAGAGCCACACCGGACCGCAAAGCGCCTGCCGGTTTGGCCCGCCAGACGATCCCGCAAGGGGACTTGGCATCCGCAGCGCCCACCATACAAGCCACCGTCGACTCTGCGGCCAAGCCTGACGGATTGGACCCCTTTGCCGCGATGGCCATTGCGCTTGAGGCGCACCCTGATTACCGCATTCAAAGGCGTCTGCAACCTCGTCTGAACTGG
>JBBRNS010000300.1:0-4334 GCA_038230175.1 Burkholderiales bacterium | reverse complement strand
TAGCACCCACCAGCAAAACCCCCCTTTGGGCGCGCGGGTTTGCAGCGTCCGGGCTTGGGGGGGGCACGTCTGTGCAACTCGACTCTGGGTTCATTGCAGTGATTCTATAGAGGCCACCAAATCGTCCAGAGTAGGACGTGACTCGCAAACAACAGCAAACCCAGCCGCCCTTGCCGCCTGCGCAATTCGGCTGTGGGTTGCCACCGCCCGGGCTTGGTGCCACGGCGCATCGGGAAACGCGCCCACCAAATTGGCCACCGCCTCAGAGCTGCTCAGCAACCAAACGGAGCCGTCGCTGGCCCAAGCTTGGATTAAAGCGACCTCTGGCTCGGTCCAGTGGGGCACGCAGCGCTGGTAAGCGACCACAAATTCGACGATGCCACCGGAAGACGCCACCTGCTTGGCAAACCAGTTGCGCCCCACGCCGTCACCCACGTCAGCCGCCATGCTGGCGTCACCCATGCCGCGCACGACCAACACACGGTAGCCAGGCACCACCCGGTGCGCCACGACAGCCCACAAGGCTTCCGAGTCAAATTGGCCCGCCTGCGCATCCGGCGCGTCGATACAAGCCGCGTCCACTCCGGCCAGTCCCAGCGCGGCCAGACTACCAGGTCCAGTCACAAACGCTCTTGTTTTGATAGCTGCTTGCGCAGTGAATACGAGGGCTGAGGCCGGTTTTAACGCAAAAAAATGCGCCACCGCGTTGCCGCTGACAAACATTACCGCGTCGAAGCTGGCGATACGTGCCCACGCCGCACGCACGGCATCGGCATCGGGCGCAGGGCCCACGGCAATCAAGGGCAAGGCTTGGGCGTCGAATCCAGCATGCGCCAGTGCGTCGACCCATTTGGCACATTCTTGTGCAGGCCGCGTCACGATGACCCGCATGGCCTACGGCTCGCTAGCAGCCTGCGCACTGACCGCGTCCTGCAGCAGCCGCGCCACGCGCTCGCCCAGTACGACCGCGGCCCGTGCATCCAGAACGGGGGCCTGTGCCTCGGCATGCACCAGGGGCATGACCCCTTCGGGATCGCCCCAGGCGGCGCGAATGTGCAAAACATTGCCAGCAAACGTGGCGTAGGCGGCCAAGGGCATAGAGCAACTTCCGCCCATGACGCGGCTCACTGCGCGCTCGGCCGATACCGCCAGCCAACTGGGCCCATGCAACAAGGGCGCCAAGGCCTGCACCACATCCTGCCGGTCCGCCCGCACTTCAATCCCCAACGCGCCCTGGCCGGCGGCGGGCAGCATCTGCTCGGGCTCGAAAACGGTGCGAATGCGTGACGCCAGCCCCAGCCGTTTGAGGCCAGCGGCCGCTAAGACAATGCCGTCGTACTGCCCGTCGTCAAGCTTTTTCAGCCGCGTATCCAGGTTGCCGCGCAGGCCTTCAATCTGCAAATCGGGACGCAGCGCACGCAGCAAGGCCATACGTCGCAGGCTTGACGTTCCCACGACTGCGCCATGTGGCGCGTCCGCTAAGCTGGCGTAACGGTTGGAAACCCAGGCATCGCGGGGGTCTTCACGCTCCATCACACAGGCCAGGCTAAACCCGTCTGGCAGCTCCATGGGAACGTCTTTGAGCGAGTGCACCGCCAAGTCGGCGTGGCCCAGCTCCAGTGCCACCTCCAACTCTTTAACAAACAAGCCTTTGCCACCCACTTTACTCAGCGAGCGGTCCAAAATTTGGTCGCCACGGGTGGTCATGCCCAGCAAATGCACGGTATGGCCACGCGCCTGCAAAACGGCTTTGACGTGCTCGGCCTGCCAAAGCGCCAAACGGCTTTCGCGGGTGGCAATAGTGAATGTGTGGGCTGTCATAGGCGCTAAACCGTAACCGGTTGGTAATCTAATATTCGCCTTCGATGCTAGCATGAGCCCCATGAAAAATACCGCACCCTCCGAGCCCGCAAAACGCAGCAAAGACAACGAGCGTCCGCTACTGGACGATATCCGCCTTCTGGGGCGGATATTGGGTGACGAAATTCGGGAGCAAGAGGGCCTAGAAGCGTTTGAGTTGATTGAAAAAATCCGCACCCTGTCGGTAGCGTTTCGGCGCGACGCCGACCATGAGGCCGACAAAGCGCTCAAAAAGCTGCTCAAGGGCCTAACCGGTGACCAGACGGTAAGTGTGATTCGGGCGTTTACTTATTTTTCTCACCTGGCAAACCTGGCCGAGGACCGGCACCACATTCGACGCCGCGCCATTCATGAGCGCGCTGGCGACACCCAGGAGGGCAGCATCGAAGTCGCCATGTCGCGCCTTCGTTGGGCCGGAATTTCGCCCAAAACCATTTCCAACACGCTGGCCAACGCCTTTGTCTCGCCCGTACTCACCGCACACCCCACCGAGGTGCAGCGCAAAAGTATTCTGGATGCGGAGCGCGCCATTGCCCAGTTGCTGAGTGCGCGCGACGAGATCAAAACCCGTGGCGCCGCCTTTGACGGAAAGAAAGACGCCTTGACACCCCGCGAGCTGGCCGCGAATGAGGCCCAGATTCGAGCACGGGTGATGCAGTTGTGGCAAACCCGTTTGCTGCGTTTTAGCAAACTCACCGTCACTGACGAGATCGACAACTCGCTGAGTTACTACGAGTCAACCTTTCTGCGCGAAATCCCCAAACTCTATGGCAACCTAGAGCAACTGCTGGGCCACCAGCCGGTGCACAGCTTTTTGCGCATGGGGCAGTGGATTGGCGGTGACCGCGACGGCAACCCCAATGTCAGCGCCCAAACGCTGGAATATGCGCTGCGCCGCCAGTCCGAAGTGGCCCTGCGCCACTACCTGACCGAGATCCACCTGCTGGGCAGCGAACTGTCGGTATCGGCCATGCTGAGCGACTGCTCACCGGCCATGCAGGCACTGGCGGAAAGTTCGCCCGACAAAAATGTGCACCGCATGGACGAGCCCTACCGCCGCGCCCTCACGGGCGTGTATGCCCGGCTGGCGGCCACACTCAAAACCCTGACCGGAACCGAGGCCGCGCGCCACGCGGTGGCACCGCAAAACCCCTACCTAGGAGCCAAAGATTTTTGTGCTGAACTGCGCACCATTGAAGAGTCCCTCAACACCAACCACGGCGCGGCGCTGGTCAACCAGCGCCTGCACCCGCTGATCCGCGCGGTAGAAGTATTTGGCTTTCACTTGGCCACGGTGGACCTGCGCCAAAGCTCAGACAAGCACGAGCAGGTGGTGGCCGAGCTGCTAGCCACCGCGCGCATTGAAAGCAACTACAGCGCGCTGGACGAAGCGGGCAAACGCACACTCCTATTGGGCCTGCTCAATGACGCACGCACGTTGCGCGTCAACGGCGCCGAATACTGCGCCCACACCCACAGCGAATTGGCGATTTTTGACATGGCCAAAACCATGCGCCAGCGCTTTGGCGCACAGGCCATTCGCCACTACATCATCAGCCACACCGAAACCGTCAGCGACTTGCTCGAAGTGCTGCTGCTGCAAAAAGAGGTGGGCCTCTTGGTGGGCACCTTGGACGCACTGGCCATAAGCGACCTGATTGTGGTGCCCTTGTTTGAAACCATTGAAGACCTGCGCAATGCCGCGCCCATCATGCGCGAGTTTTATGCCCTACCGGGCATTGCCGCCATGGCGGTGCGCAGCGGGCGCGAGCAAGACATCATGCTGGGTTATTCAGACAGCAACAAAGACGGCGGCATATTCACCAGCAACTGGGAGCTGTACCGCGCCGAGATCGCCTTGGTGGAGCTGTTTGACGAACTGGCCGCATCGCACCAAATCCAGCTGCGCATGTTCCATGGCCGTGGCGGTACGGTGGGGCGCGGCGGTGGCCCCAGCTACCAAGCTATTTTGGCGCAGCCACCGGGAACCGTGCGCGGTCAGATTCGCCTGACCGAACAAGGCGAGGTCATTGGCTCCAAATACGCCAACCCAGAAATCGGCCGGCGCAACCTGGAGACACTGGTGGCGGCCACGCTGGAAGCCACACTGCTGCAGCCCACCAAACCGGCGACCAAGGCATTTTTAGAAGCGGCTGCCGAGTTGTCGCAGCTCAGCATGGCGGCCTACCGCAAGCTGGTGTACGAAACCCCGGGGTTCACGGAGTATTTTTTCAGTGCCACCCCCATCCGCGAGATTGCCGAGTTGAACATTGGCTCGCGGCCGGCTTCTCGCAAGGCGTCCCAAAAGATCGAAGACCTGCGCGCCATTCCCTGGGGCTTTAGCTGGGGCCAATGCCGCCTCACTTTGCCGGGCTGGTACGGCTTTGGTTCGGCGGTGCAAACCTTCACCACCACCGGCACGCCCGACCAGCAAAAAGAGCGCATTGCTTTGCTGCAAAAAATGGTGCGCCAGT
>JBBRNS010000299.1:0-4338 GCA_038230175.1 Burkholderiales bacterium | reverse complement strand
ATGGCGAAAGCTCAATGGATAGGCCGCGTACCAACGGGCGCACACCAGCATCACTTCCAGTGGATAGTGCAGCCGCTTGAGGACCTTGCGCAGCTCGCGTATCATTTCCCTATTCGTCATTTCAGTCATGCCGGAATTGTCAGGCATGGCTTACTGCGACAGAACCAGATATGGAGTTGCCATCTCACGCTGTGATGTCGATTACATCCAACTCATGGGGGAAACGAGGAGGTTCTGCCGCATTGGCCACCGACCCCAAGGTCAACACCAAGGTCGTATGCTACGCGGCTGTCAACGGATCGCGTATCTTCGGCACGCACTGGGTGAGTCAATTCACATTAAAGGAGCGGGTTTGCGCGGCGGAGAGACAGATCAAAAAAAGGATCACAGCAAGGCTGACCACTTGGGTTGTAGTAACATACCTACATCGTCCATTCATGTGAGGTGTCACCATGACCATCACCACCGTATCAAGCCGCGAGTTCAACCAAGCCGCAAGTGAGGCAAAACGGGCTGCCAACAATGGGCCGGTGTTCATCACAGACCGGGGGCGCCCGGCCCATGTCCTGATGAGCATGGAGCTTTATCAACACCTCACCGGAAGTCGGCACAAGATCGCCGACTTGCTGGCAATGCCGGGCAGTTCAGACGCCGATTTTGAGATTCCGCGCTTACGTGATCTTGCACGACCTGCGGACTTTTCCTGATGTTCATTCTTGATACCAACGTGGTGTCTGAGTTGCGAAAAATTCGTCTTGGCCGAGCAGACAAAAACGTGGCGCAGTGGGCCGACAGTGTGGACTCCGTAGACCTGTATTTGTCGGCCATCACCGTGCAGGAACTGGAAATGGGCGTATTGTTGGCAGAACGCCGCGACCCACCTCAAGGCGCAATGTTCCGGGTTTGGTTTGAGAGCCATGTTTTGCCCGCCTTCGCCGGGCGCATCCTGCCAGTTGATACGGCCGTTGCAAAGCGCAGCGCGGCGCTTCATGTGCCAAACCCGCGCCCCGTCATCGATAGCCTGATTGCAGCTACCGCACTCGTTCATGGCATGACGGTCGTGACGCGAAACGTGGCCGATTTTCAATCGTCCGGTGTGCCGCTACTCAACCCGTGGGAGGCCCAATGACCAACGAAGGGATGCTGCTCTCAACATGAATGCAACCATCGTCTCTCACGCAGCCGCCGCAGTTTTCGCCTTTCGTGGTGTGGCTCAAAAGGTAACGATTTTGAGCCTCGCCAATCTTCACTTTGCAGGTCGGAATCTTCCTTCCGAAATTGGCGCGAGAAAGCCGTGAACACTGCGTCTACCGCCATAGTCCCGCGACTCTCACCCCATGGCACGCTACGGGTGGAGGGTGACGAGGACGCCACTCCCTTGCGCGCGGCACTGCATGAACGCCTGATTGAGTCCTTTGCACAGGGCAGTGGCTACGGCTTGCTTCTCTTGGGATCCACAGAAGTTGGTAGCGTGTTGCCTGCCCATTGGGATTGGTGGCGGCGCTTTGCTGCACGCTATGTGACTGCGCTGTGTGCCACAACACCCAACAGTGAAGTCGCAACTCCCGTGCCCGACACTGCGGCATGGGAGAGTTTGATTGCCGACGCGCCGCCGATGCTCGGGATCCAGTACCTCACTCCCCAGGTGCTGACCCACCTTTGGGATGACCTGGATGCTGCGCTGCACTGCGAACTTGCTGCGTCCGAGATGACATTGCAGGAATTCCTTAAGGCGTGCCATCCGGCCTGGAATCTGGTTGGACGCGTGCACTTCAATCTGGCAGAAAACCGCAAAGACCTTGAGACACCGTTCGCCTTTTTGGCAACCTACACCTCGCGCTTGTCAGCGCACGGAAAAGCGCAGCATCTGCCCTTATCCAAGGCACTGGCCGAGTTTTCCGACGGCAAGAGCCAAGCCCAACTGTTATCACTGCTATTGCCCGTGCAACGCGCGGCCACCCAATGCAGCTGGCTGCACGACATGGTCGATAGCGGTGCGATCTACCATCCGCTGCGCTGGAGCCCGGCACAGGCGTGGACCTTTTTGCAAGACGTGCCCAAGATAGAGGCTGCCGGTATCGTACTGCGCACACCCGGTACTTGGGCTGCAGGGCGCCCCATTCGAGCGAAGGTTCAGGCCAGCGTAGGTGCCAAGCCGCCGTCCACACTGGGCATGGATGCACTGCTCGATTTCAGCATGGAACTCACCCTGGACGGCGAACCCTTGAGCACCCAAGAGATCAAAGCCCTCTTGGTTCAGGTGGACGGACTGCAGCTGATTCGCGGGCGCTGGGTGGAGGTCGACCGCAAAGCGCTGGAGCGACTGATGGCACGCTTCCAAGCCATAGAGCAAGCGGCCAAAGGAGGCGGATTGCCATTTGGTGAGGCAGTACGCCTGCTGTCCAACGCATCACTCGGTGACAACGCAGAACCGGTCGATGCAGACTGGTCAGAAGTCAGTGCCGGTGGATGGCTGGCCGACACCCTGCAGGGCCTTCGTCAACCCGAGGGTTTGGCAAACGTCGACCCAGCCGACGATCTCAAGGCGGAGTTGCGTCCTTACCAAAAGGCCGGTGTGCGTTGGCTTTACCTGCTGACCCAACTTGGATTGGGCGCTTGCCTGGCCGATGACATGGGACTGGGCAAGACCATCCAAGTGCTGTCGCTCTTGTTGGTACTCAAACGTGAGCAGACGGGCCTCAGTAGTCCCGGTAATCCTAGCCTATTGGTGGCGCCTGCTTCGCTTTTGGCCAATTGGGCCGCAGAGGCCGAGCGCTTTGCCCCGTCCTTGCGTTTGCTGGTTGCCCATCCGTCCAGCATGCCCGCTGCCAAGCTGCGTACGCTCGGCGCGGATACCTTAAATGGGGTGGATCTGGTGATCACCAGCTACGGCACCCTGATGCGCTTACCCATTTTGGCCGAACTGCAGTGGCGTCTGGCGGTGTTGGACGAGGCGCAGGCTATCAAGAATCCCGGATCCAAGCAGACCCAACAGGTCAAACGACTCAAGGCACAGTCGCGCATCGCGCTCACCGGCACGCCCGTGGAGAACCGCTTGTCTGATTTATGGTCAATCTTTGACTTCACCCATCCGGGCCTGCTGGGCACGGGCAAAGTGTTTGCCGACTTCACCAAACGCATGGCGGAGCAGCAGCACTTTGGCCCACTGCGATCCCTGGTGCAGCCCTATATCTTGCGCCGCCTCAAGACCGACAAGCGGGTGATTACGGACTTGCCCGACAAGACCGAGCTCAAAGCCTGGTGCCATCTCAGTGCGACCCAGGCCGCGCTCTACCAACGTGCAGTGCAAGAGCTGCAAGCGGCACTGGAGAATGCCGACGGTATGGCGCGCAAAGGGGTGGTCTTGGCGTATTTGATGCGTTTCAAGCAAATCTGCAACCACCCATCCCAATGGCTGGGTGATGGCGCCTGGAGTCCGCTTGACAGTGGCAAGTTCGCACGTTTGCGCGAGTTGGTCGAAGTGATTGCCGCCAAGCAAGAAAAAATGCTGGTGTTCACCCAGTTTCGTGAAACGACGGCACCGTTGGCCGCATTTTTGGGCGGCATCTTTGGCCGTGAAGGCTTGGTGTTGCATGGCGGCACGCCCGTGGCCAAGCGGCGCGAGCTGGTGAAACGCTTTCAGGAAGACGAGCAAACCCCTTTCTTCGTGTTGTCGCTCAAAGCAGGGGGCGCCGGTCTCAACCTGACCGCCGCCTCACACGTGGTGCATTTTGACCGCTGGTGGAATCCCGCCGTTGAAAACCAGGCCACGGACCGGGCGTATCGCATCGGGCAAAAGAAAAACGTGCTGGTACACAAATTCATTTGTCGGGGCACGGTGGAAGACCGCATCGACCAGTTGATTGAGTCCAAACAGCAACTGGTCAAGGAGGTGTTGCAAGAGGGTGCCGAGTTGCTATTGACGGAGATGAGCGACCACGACCTTTTGAGCCTGGTCAAACTCGACATTCATGCAGCGCAGGATATTTGATAATTAACCGTGTACACCGCTAGAAGCAAGCCTTTGGAAGGCGCTGGCGGTCTTACGGTCTTCACCGGATTGGAAGGAATTGGCATGGGCTATTTTGGATATGCACCCTATGTGTCGCTCGCAGAGCGCCGGGCAAAAGCGCAGAAGGCGGCTGCCAAAGCACTCAAGGGTGGCGCCAAGTTGTCGCCCATTGCGCCCTATAGGGGGGCGATTGCCAAGACCTTCTGGGGCAAGGCCTGGTGCGACAACTTGGAGCAATACAGCGACTACGCCAATCGCCTGCCTCGTGGGCGCACCTACGTGCGCAATGGCTCGGTGATTGACCTTCAAATGGTGGGTGGTGACGT
>JBBRNS010000298.1:0-4344 GCA_038230175.1 Burkholderiales bacterium | reverse complement strand
GAACTGGGCATAGGCCCAGGCCTGCTGGGTGGACAGGATCACGGTGATGACGGGAGTGCGTTGCATGGTTTTGCCTTTCAAGGGTTGATGAACAGAGGGCACGTACCGAGGTGCCACCCGTGAGGCCCGGCACGCCGCGCGTGCAGGGGTACCCCACCGGCGCATAAGCGACATGGGCGGCGGCGGGGCCAGGCTGTCAAGGCTGGCCACGGGCCACCGCGCTTGCGCGGCGCGCAGCGGCCTTTACTGCCTGACACCGCTGCTGCACCCTCGCCACCAAGGAGGGATGGGGTTGTGGGTTGCGCGGCGATGCGCAAGCGAGCCGTGACCTACACACGCCGACGCAAGCAACGCCACCAGCAAGCACACAGACCCCCAGCGCCGGGGTGGAGGGAGCCACCTCGGGGGGCGGACGGGCCACCCACCGGCGCGGCCTGTGCGCTTTAAGCGCCAGGCCCACAGGGTGGGCGGGGGCCAACACCACACACTGCGCGGCAACGCGCCTGACCAGAACTCTCTGCGGTGACGGCACCAGCCGTGACCGCACCGACCAACTGACTGCGGGCGTGTGGCTTGTTGCTACACGCAGTGAGCGACGTGCCACACGCGCAGGGGCCAAGTGGGCGCAAGACATAACGGGGGTTGGGTAAACCCGAAGGGCGCAAGGCCTGCGGCCGCAGCGGTAGCCGCACAAACGAGCTTTAGCGCAGTGACTGCGGCTACTTTGTCCAACAGCCCGTTATGTTGAGTTGGCCCTCGGGCCAACTTACCCCGCCGCCCTGCCAGGCTGGGGACGGCTCGATGCCGGCCACGGCCTGCAATCCATGCTCTGCGCGGCACGCGCCTGGCTTTGACTGCTCACACGGCAAGCGGCTAAAGCAATCAGCCATCCCCAATCACTCCCATTTTGATAGCTCCTTATGCACATTCCACGAGGGCTAGCGGCATGTTTCATCATCAGCACCCTCCCTGCGCCGCTCAATCACCTCTTGCGTAGCCTCCAGCCTGGCCGGGTGCGTCCTCTCATGCACCGCCTTCAATTGCAAGATGCTCACCTGCGTATAGACCTCAGTGGTGGTCAGCTTGGAATGTCCCAGCAGCGCTTGGATGTAGCGAATGTCCGCGCCTGCTTCGAGCATGTGGGTAGCGCAGGCGTGGCGAAACAGGTGGCAGGCGGCATTGGGGTGGGTGTCCTTGAAGCGCTCCAGCTGGGCCGCTTCTATGGTCTTCTTGACGATGACGGAGAGCTGTTTGCCCTGCATGGCCTGGCCGTGGCGGGCCAGGAACAGCGCGCCGCTGTCGGGCTCGCCCGAGGCTTCCAGGTACAGGGGGCGAATGGCTTGCTGATACTTCTCGATCCAGCGGCAGGCGCGCGCTCCAATCGGCACCACGCGGTCTTTGGCCCCCTTGCCCTGGCGGATGTGCACGGTGCCGCGCTGCAGGTCGATATCGTCGCTGTGCAGCGCCACCAGCTCGCCCCGGCGCATGCCGGTGGTGTACAGGGTCTCCAGCATGGCGCGGTCACGCAGGCCCAGGCCGGTGGGCTCGGGGTTGTGGGCCTCTTGCGTGTCGATGGCGTTCAAGACCTGCTCGATCTCGGCCACGCTGAGGATGTTGCGGGGCAAGCGCTTTTGCGCTCTTGGCAGTTCCAGCTCAGACGCCGGGTTGTACAGCAGGTGGTGCTGGCGTGCCATCCACTGGAAGAACACGCGCACGGCCACCAGTCGGTGGCTCTGGCTTTGGAATGACAGCGCCAGGCCTGCATCACCCTTGCCGGTGCTGGACTTTGCGGTGCTGGACTTTGTGCTGTCCTTGCGCCGGTAGTTGAAGACGTGCTGGCGGTAGCGCTCCAGCAAAGCGCGGGTGACTTCATCGGGGCGCTGGATGCTGCGCTCTTCGCACCAGTCCACGAAGTAGCCCAGCTCGATGCGCCGGCCTTTGATGGTGTGGGGCGAGAAGGCGCACGCGGCCATCCACGCCAGCATGTCCAGCACATAACCACGGAAGCCGCCCAGCGTCTCGGGGTTGCCTGCCACATGCACCGCGCCTGCGGGCTTGCCGGGGCGGCGGTAGCTTAGTTTCTGGTTACGGGTGTGCAGGGGTGGGATGGTGGGGGCCATAACGAGAGTAATAGGGCTGGGCATGGTGGTGGGATCTCAAACGGCGCAGGGGTTGGCGGGAGGGTTGTCCAAGGGTGGCGTGTGCAGGTACGCCGGGGTTTGTTCTGGCATGTGCAGGGCGTGTGTTTTGTCACCGTTGATGCGCTTTGGCGGCGAAACCTTTATTCCATGCGGGCTAGCAGCGGTTTTGATGCTTGGCGAACTACCCGCGTTGGGGCCGTTTTGCACCCGCGTTGGCCCCGCGTTCTTGGGTGACTCACCCCGCGAACTCGGCTTTGTAGGTGCAGATGGGGTGGCAGATTCGGGGGCAACTTCCAGCAGGCCCGACAGGTGCGCCGTGGCCTGGCCATCACCGTCATACAGCAATTCATACTCAAAGCTCTGCCCGCGCGTGCCCCGGTGGGTCAGCAGGTATTCGAGCTGCACCAATCGCTCCAGGTGCACGCGCAACTGGGTGTCGCTCATGCCGCTGGCTTCCCGCACATCCCGGCGGCTAAAGCGGATATCTGTGCGCGGCAACTGCTGCGCCTGCATGCGCCCCCCCACCAGGCGCACCACCTCGCCCAGCACCCGGCGCGTGACCGGGGGCAGCTCGTCCAGGCTGACACCCAGCACCGCATGGGCCAGGGTGTTGGCGTGGGCAATGTCGCTGGCCTGAACCTCGATGTAGTCGGTGCTGGCGCCTCCCGTGGCCAAGGTCTTTACCGTTCGTTGGTGCTGGTGCAGTAACGCGATGGTGTCGATCAGGGTGAGGTATTTTTCATGGTCGCGCCGGGTGCGGGTTTTGTCACTGAGGAAGGTGAGTTGGTCGGCGTAGGGGTTGACCACGGCTAAGGGGCGTAAGAGGCGCTGGGCGTTGCGGTGCAGGGTCAGCACCTGGGCCTTGTCTTGTTTGGCGCGCAGACCGGCCAAGGTGCGTTTGGCACGCTGGCGGGCATGGATGGCCTCGGTCTGGCTGCGGCCTTCGTCCACCGAGAGCACGATGCAGCGGTTTAGCAACTCTTCGTCGATCTCGATG
Organism: Burkholderiales bacterium; assembly: GCA_038230175.1. Taxonomy (GTDB): domain Bacteria; phylum Pseudomonadota; class Gammaproteobacteria; order Burkholderiales; family Burkholderiaceae_C; genus Allorhodoferax. The sequence goes on along the minus strand of JBBRNS010000298.1, from coordinate 1,206 downwards.
GCGGTGGTGGTCAGAAAGATCATCACCGGGCCTTCGACCCGGTATTGCTGGGTGATGAGGTTGCCACTGACTGGGTCTTTGCCGGTAGAGGCAATGGTGAGTTCGCCCTCGGACTGCAAGAGTTTGAGGGCGTAGCTGGCACGCGCGGCTCCCTCTTCTTCGGCGATGGCCAGTATCTTGTGCTTGAGCTGGGTCTGGCCCATGTAGAACAGGCTCTGCCCGGTCATGGCGCTGTACTGGATGCGTTCTTCTTCGGGCATGAAGGCCAGCACGGCGTCCATCAGGCTGCTTTTACCGGCGGCGGAGCTGGACTGCACCACCACGGCCAGCGGGGCGGAGAGCTTCCTGCTGACCGCTGCCAGGTAGCCCATGAGTTTGTTGCTGGCCTCGCCCACCAGGCCCACCGCGTCGAAGTCGGCCAGGATGCGCCCCAGCAGCTCGGGGGCCTTGAGCCAGGCCAGGGCCTGCGCCTGCTGGGCGTCGCTCATCACCGGCACCGCTGGCTCCACGCTGAGCGCCGCCGCCATGCGCTGGGCCTGCAAGGCCTCCAGCTTCAACAGCACGCGGCCCAGGTCGTGTTTGATGACTTCCTCGCGCACAGCCAACTCGCGCGCGGCGTGCACGATGTAGGCGGCTCGGGCGCGGGCCGCGTACAGGTCGAAGGTATCGACGTAATACACCTGCTGGGAGTCCTGATCGCCGGCTTGCTGGGGAACATCGCCACCCACCGGGCGGCTGACCAGCACATTGATTTTGAGGGTCTCGTGCGAGAGGTTTTTGGCCAGGCCCCGGATGCGGTAACGCCGCTCTGCGAAGTGCAGCACGATTTCGTCTTCGCCAATTTGCTCAATGGGTTGCTCGATGGCTTGCTCGCTGGGCTGCGCATCGCCAGCGGCTAAAGAAGAGGATGGCGGCACCGCTGGCGGCACCGCTGGCACCGGTGCATCACTATTATTTTGATAGCTGCTTGCGCAATAAATACGCGGGCTATCGGCTGATTTTGCTTGTGACTCTTGCGCAGGAGCGTCCTCTACGCCTTCCACCTGTTGGCCAGGTGCTTGCGCTGATGGCTGACCCCGCACCGCTTGTGGTGCCTCCCCTTTCCCGAGCCACACCGCCTTGCGGATCAGCAAACCCAAGCTCTTGGCCGCTGGTGTCACCTTGCGCGCGTACTCGTTGGCGTCCATGCCTTTGGGGAACTGGATG
>JBBRNS010000297.1:0-4348 GCA_038230175.1 Burkholderiales bacterium | reverse complement strand
ATGCGACTAACTGCACACGACCGGCATTTCGCCTGGCTGTGTCACGCAAACGAAGACCGTGGTTTGAGGGCTTGTGGGCCAATGCAGGGGAGCCGGTGAAGCTCACGCCTGCAGTGAAAAAAGTCTAATGGATTATCTCGGATGAAGGATGCACCGAGTACCCACCGCATCACTTCTGGGGTGACCATGGAGGTTATCCACGCACCGAGCGCTCCGGCGAGACCATGGTTAATGATGGTCGCGCACAGAATGCCTGCAATGATGGGCAACGGTTTTTTGAACCGTGCGGCGAGGATAAATGCGAGCAGTTGGGTCTTGTCGCCGATTTCGGCCAGTGCGACAACCCCAGTAGAGACGAGGAGAGCTTCCATGAAATATTCCCAGTTCGGATAAAAGACGAATGACCACCATGCCTATCGTTGAAGGTGGGCAACGGGCCGCTTCCTACCCGCCAAAGTAATCTTTCAGCCATTAAAAAGCCGCGCAGCCCTTATGGAATATGCGCGGCCAGCTACCAAATTAGTAGCAATCAGCGGGCACTTGGCCCGCCGGAAAATTACAGCACTTCAAACACGCCCGCAGCGCCCATGCCGCCACCAATACACATGGTCACGCACACGCGCTTGGCACCACGGCGTTTGCCTTCGATCAGGGCGTGACCTGTCAAACGCTGGCCGCTCATGCCGAAGGGGTGACCGACTGCAATGGCGCCGCCGTTGACGTTCAATCGGTCGGCCGGAATGCCCAGCTTGTCGCGGCAGTAGATCACCTGCACGGCAAAGGCTTCGTTCAGTTCCCACAGGTCGATGTCGTTGATGGTCAGTCCCAGGCGCTTCAAGACCTTGGGGATGGCGAAGACCGGGCCGATGCCCATTTCGTCAGGCTCGCAACCGGCAACCGCAAAGCCCAAGAACCGGCCCAAGGGTTTGAGACCTTTTTGCTCGGCCAGCTTCTCGTTCATCACGACCATAGCGCCGCTGCCGTCGGACAGTTGGCTAGCGTTACCGGCCGAAATCAGGCCACCGGGCAAAGCAGAGCGCAGGCCTTTGATCCCGTCATAGGTGGTGCCAGCGCGGATGCCTTCATCGTCGCTCACAGTGACCTGCTTGGTCATCAGGCCCATGACCTTGTCGGCCACACCCATGGTGACGGTGATCGGGGCGATCTCGTCTTTGAACAGACCTTGCTCCAGCGCCGCAGAGGCTTTTTGCTGGCTCATGGCACCGTATTCGTCCATGGCTTCGCGGCCGATGTTGTAGCGTTTGGCGACGTTCTCAGCCGTTTGCAGCATGGCCCAGTACACCTCGGGCTTGTTCTTGGCCAGCCAAGGGTCTTGCAACATGTGCTGGTTCATCTCTTGCGCCGTGCACGAGATAGATTCCACACCACCCGCCACATAGATATCGCCCTCATTGGCAATGATGCGCTGCGCCGCAGTGGCAATGGTTTGCAAACCCGACGAGCAAAAGCGGTTAATGGTCATTCCCGAAACGGTGACCGGGCAGCCCGCACGCAAAGCAGCTTGGCGGGCGATGTTGACGCCGGTCGCACCTTCGGGGGTGCCGCAGCCCATGATCACGTCGTCTACCTCACCGGCTTCGATGCCGGCGCGTTGGATGGCGTGCTCTACCACGTGTCCGCCCAGGGTGGCGCCATGGGTCATATTGAGAGCGCCCTTCCAGCTCTTGGTCAGGGGCGTGCGTGCGGTCGATACGATTACTGCTGAAGTCATGATGTTTCCTTGATCGTTTGGTTTAGCGGGGCGCTTAGTTAAAGGTCTTGCCTTCAGCAGCCAACTTGGCCAGCAAGGGTGCTGGCGTCCAGAACTTCGCGTCGTCCAGCGGGTTTTTGGCAAATCGGCCCATGGCTTGCACCACGTTGAACAGGCCCACTTCGTCAGCGTAGTTCATCGGGCCACCGCGGTGGGGAGGGAAACCATAACCAAAGATATAGACGATGTCGATGTCGCTGGCCTTGTTGGCAATGCCCTCTTCCAAAATATGGGCCGCTTCGTTGACCAGAGAGAACACCAAGCGCTGCACGATTTCTTCGTCAGAGATCTTGCGCGGTGTGATGCCCAGTGACTTGCGGTGTTCTTCGATCATCTTGACCACGTCGGCATTGGGTATCGCGTCGCGTTTGCCTGCAACATAGTCGTACCAGCCAGCACCCGTCTTCTGGCCAAAACGGCCCAGCTCGCACAAGAGGTCAGCCGTTTTGCTGTATTTCATGTCAGGCTTTTCCGAATAGCGGCGTTTGCGGATAGCCCAGCCAATGTCGTTACCCGCCAAGTCACCCATGCGGAATGGGCCCATGGCCATGCCGAATTTCTCCATGGCTTTGTCCACTTGCTCCGGTGTGCAGCCTTCGTCCAGCAAGAAGCCACCTTGGCGGCCATATTGCTCAATCATGCGGTTGCCGATAAAGCCGTCGCACACGCCAGACACCACCGCAGTCTTACGGATTTTCTTGGCCACCGACATGACCGTTGCCATGACGTCTTTGCCGGTCTTGGCACCGCGCACCACTTCCAACAATTTCATCACGTTAGCGGGGCTAAAGAAATGCAGACCCACCACGTCTTGCGGACGCTTGGTGAATTCGGCAATGGCATTCACATCCAGTGTGGAGGTGTTGGACGCCAAAATGGCACCCGGCTTCATGACGCGGTCCAGCTCGGTGAACACGGCTTTTTTGACGCCAATTTCTTCAAACACGGCTTCGATCACCATGTCAGCGTCACCGATTTCGTCGTAGCTCAGGGTGGTGCTCAACAGCGCCATGCGCTGCTCGTACTTGTCTTGCTTGAGCTTCTTCTTGGTGACCTGGGACTCGTAGTTTTTGCGGATGGTGGCAATACCGCGGTCCAGCGCGTCTTGCTTCATTTCCAGCATCTTGACCGGGATGCCCGCGTTCAAGAAATTCATGGCAATGCCGCCACCCATGGTGCCAGCGCCAATGATTGCTACAGAGTTAATAGTGCGCTGCACCGTGTCCGCAGGCACATCTGGAATTTTTGACGCAGCACGCTCGCCTAAGAACAGGTGGCGCAGGCTGCGGCTCTCGGCGGTCATCATCAAATTTGTGAAGATGTCGCGCTCAACCGCCATACCGGCGTCAAACTTGTTTTTGGTGGCGGCTTCCACCGCGTCCACACACTTGGCGGGAGCAGGGAAATTTTTGGCCATACCCTTGACCATGTTGCGGGCAAATCCGAAGTACGCATCGCCTAGCGGGTGCTTGCACTTGAGGTCGCGCACCAGAGGTAAGGGACGCACATCGGCCACCGAACGGGCCAATGCCAACGCCTCTTCGGCCAAGCTCTCTGTGGAGGCCGATATCTTGTCAAACAGCTTTTGGCCAGGCAACATGGCTAGCATTTCGGCCTTGATGGGCTCGCCGCTGACGATCATGTTCAGTGCAGGCTCAACGCCCAGCACGCGGGGAAGGCGCTGCGTGCCGCCGCCACCAGGGATCAAACCAAGCTTGACTTCAGGCAAGGCCACACTGGTTCCTGGGGATGCAATACGGTAGTGGCAACCCAGGGCCAACTCCAGACCACCGCCCATGACCACGGTGTGAATAGCACCAACGACGGGTTTTGCCGAATTCTCGAGCACCGCGATGACGCTATTGAGATTAGGCTCTTGCGAGGCTAAGGGTGAACCAAATTCCTTGATGTCGGCACCGCCCGAAAAGGCTTTGCCTGCACCGGTAATAACAATGGCTTTGACGGTTGCGTCTGCATTGGCCTTGGCCATGCCGTCGGCAATACCTTGGCGGGTTGACAAACCCAAACCGTTAACCGGCGGGTTGTTCAGTGTAATTACGGCGACGTCACCATGGACTTGGTATTGGGCGGTCATGCGTGCATTCCTCTAAAGTGAAAGATGAATCAACAAAAATAGAACGATCGTTCTTTTTTTGAATTGTAGGGTGTTTATGGTCCGATCGGACGAGGATTGTCGCCGCAGGGACAAACTGGGTCAAACCTCCAGCCACTCCTTGCGGATGTCGCTGTCGCTGCGCAATTGGTCTGGGGTGCCTTGAAACACAATGGCGCCGTGGCCCATGACCATACAGCGGTCTGAAATTTTCATGGCGATGGTGAGTTTTTGCTCGATCAGCAGCACCGATATACCACGCTTACGCAACTCTTGCAGGTACTCGGCCACCAATTCAACTATTTTGGGTGCTAGGCCTTCGGTGGGTTCGTCGATGATGATGAGGTCGGGGTCACCCATCAGCGTACGGCATAGCGTCAACATCTGCTGCTCGCCTCCGGACAGCACGCCAGCCTCGGTGTGTTCGCGCTCCTTAAGCCGGGGAAACATCTTGTACATGTCGT
>JBBRNS010000296.1:0-4370 GCA_038230175.1 Burkholderiales bacterium | reverse complement strand
GGGCGCGCATGGCAGAACGCACCTCGGCTGCTTGGTTAGTAAACACGTTTAGGTTAGCGACCTTGTCTTTGCCTAGCAACGCAGAATCCAGCGTGAGGGTGTCTTTCAAGTCGTCCGCCAAGGCATCGCCCATTTGGTAGCCCGAAGGTAGGCTTTTGGCGATGCGCTCTAACACCACCTTTTGGTTCAGCTTGTAGTCCTTTAGACCACCACTATCGACCACTTCGTTGGTACCTACCGTAAAGGTGGCTCCCCTGGGCTGGACACCGCCCGCACTTTGCAGTGTGCCGGAGACGGTGCGCCCCTGAATATCGGCTTGCACAAAGGCAGGGCCTGCACTCACAATATTGAAATTACCGGCGTTCTGGCCTTCGGTGTAACCCGGGTCAAACCGAAAGCTCTGCCCCAGGTCAATCACATCTTTTTTGTTCCACTTGGCATAGTCCACCACAAATTTGGTGGCGATGCCGGTGTAGCGGGTGTCTGCGTTGGCATCCGATATGTCCACCGCCTTGCCATTGGCGACCAGCAGGGTCGTCTTAACCGTACCCGGCGTGTACACCACGCTGCCGCCCGACAGGTCAACCACCGAGCCAGAGGCCAAAACGGTTTGCCCCTCGGAATGAATATTGACAGTGCCTGCCGCGGTGGACCGCTCTGCCACCGTACGTTCTTGCCTGGCCAGGTAGCTCTCTAAACTGTCTTTGGCAATCAGGGTGGACTGGCCTGCGTTGGCTTTTGCCAGCGCGCGGTTCACGTCCACATACACCGTCTCACCCCGCAGCGCACCCTGCCGGTTAATAGGGGAATCCTTTAGCTCATCGCCCCGCAGTTCGACTGCCATGGTGTTGCGCGATGCTGAAACCTCGACATCCCTCAGCCCCGCTACGCTAATGTGGGCACCGCTTTCTAAATACACACCGGCAGTGGCCGATGGGGGCGTGCTGGCAGCTTCAAACGTCGTCTTGCGAAGGCTGGGGTTGTCCAACGCAATCAAGTCCACCTTGCCGGCCGCTGCGTTGATGCTGGCCGACCCCGACATGAATACCGTTTGCCCCAGCACCCGCACCTCAGACGCCTTCGCCATGCCTACGCCGGTAGCACCGTCCACGCTGGTGGTGGTTTTATCCCACGCTTCGGGGAGCACTTCTGTAACACTATTGGCACCCAATATGACACGCCCACCACGTGTCGAGTCACGGCTACTCCCTGATAGGGCCGAAGTGTCTTTGGCCATCAAATAGACCGAGCCGTTGGCCACCACCGATGTCGTGGCTCGCGCAATGCCGTTTTGGTTAACCGCATAACCCACCATGGTCACATTGCCGCGCGGCGTAGACAACTCGCCCAGGTTGGTGGCGTGGCCCAATTTATCGTGTGCTGTATTGGTAAGTGCTACCGCCTTACCGTCTAAAACACCGCTTTTGACGTTGGTGTTGGCGGTGGTGTAGTCGGCCAAACCAGCGGGGCTATCCACTTCGACCAACAGCCCCCGCAAATTGAGTGTGTCGTCGTCCGCAACACGGAGAAACACCTTTTCGCCTGCCGCGAGGATGATTTGCCCATCTGGCGCTTCTATCTTGCCGCTGTTAACAACGGTTGGCGCAATCAACATAACCCGGCCCTGGCTACCAGCGGTAATGCGGGCGCCCTCAAAAACCTTGATAAAACCGCCCGTGCCCTCAAACTGCGGCTTCGTGTTGTCACCCAACAAAGTGTTCAACACAAAGCTATCTGCAATGTTCAAACTGCTGGCCGTGAAGCTGTTTAGGTTCACCTGCGAGCCACCCAAGAAAGCCATGCCGTTGGTGTTGACCATGATCACATTGGCTTTCTGGCCCGGTGCCTGCGACAAGCTACCGGCTATGACGCTGGGGTTGATGTCCCAAATGCGATTGAGCGAGGTAAAGCTGGCACCGTTTACCAGATTGTTGTTCACCAAATTGTCGACCTGGCGAAATTGAACGTTGTTGCCGGCACTGACGTTAAAACTTTGCCAGTTAAAAATCGCCGAGTTGCCTACTTGGCTAATGTAGGCTTGGTTGCCGTTGACAAGGTAGCTGCCTTGGCCTGCTGTAACAAAGTTGGGGATAGCCCCACCCGTGCTTGCTACTGGCATTTCTGCATGCCCGGGGTTGGCCATCAAAACGCTGGCCAGCAACATGCCGACCATGCCTGAACCGCTGGCCGCTTTGCCCCGGCCACGTGCCGACTCGGCCATTGGCACCATGGTGCCAGAAGCAGAGTTGAATACCAGCTTAAAACAATTGCGATTCATTTGATTTCTCCAATCTCGCTACCACTCGTAGCCCAATTTAAAATAGACACGACCGTCGCCCTGCTTGGTGGCGCCCAGCTCTTTGGTTGCCACTGCATAGTCCAACCCGGCCGCCAGGCCGCGCCACGCCTTCAGGCGCATTCCCACCCCCGCACCAGACAGGCTGTATTGATCAATAGCGGTCAGGGGCGCCTGCACCTCTACCGCGCCCGCGTCCACAAAAGCCACCAGGCGCAGCTCGTCGAGTGAGTCGCTAATGCGTTTGGCAAAACTGGGGGTTGTCGCCTCTAGGCTGAGGGCGACGCCCGAGTCGCCCGCCGCAGCGGACTCTAGATAACCCCGCACGGTATCCACACCACCGATGGTGAATTGCTCGTTAGAGATCAGTGGCTGCGGCGATATTTGCCAGGTGGACCGAGCGCTTAGGCCCCACCCACCTTCTAAGGTTTCGCTGTGCGACGCATTGCCGCGCAAATAGCCATAACCCGAACGGCCTTTAAAACGCTTGTCGGCAAACTGCTGCTCATCACCCACAATGCCGCGCAGGTGAAAATTGAAGGCCACACCCAGCTTGGTAGAGCGCGCCTTACCTAACCAGTTAGCGTCCCACCCCATGGTGAACGGCATGTAGGTGATGGGGGTGTTAAAACCGCCGCTGCCAATCAAGTTGACCGCTTGGGTGAAGTTTTTGTGGTCCACACCCAGCGTGATCGTTTGGAATAAATCATCACGACCGCCCAGCGGCTTGATGTAGCGTGCACCATAAATGGCGCCCTTGCCGACTACGTTTAGCGTGCCTACTGCGGCCACGTCTGAATCCGACTTCACCCCGTAAAAGGCCAGAAAATCTCCACTGGCCAAGGGCCAGGTGTAGTTGGCAGAAAACACGCGGCTTTCTTCTGGCTTTTCAGGCACAGTTTGAACAGTAACACCCAAACTGTGCTGCGCTCCCCACAAGTTGTCCCACCGCAGGCTTGCTGCTACATGGGTGGGTGTGGTGTCTTGGCTATAGCGGTTGTTTACCTCGACACTGCCGTGTAAGGGCAGCGTGTCTGCCACCTTCAGGTCCACCTCTACCGTGCCCGGCGTTTTGCCAGGGCGCAGCACGGGCGTTACACGGCGGTCGGGGCTGCGGTTCAGGGCTGCCAACTCTTCTTGCATCTGCGGAAAATTGGGCACATTGCCCTCGGCCAGTTCTGGCACACCGGCCTTGATCTGGTTCAAACTGAAGTAGCGCGACTCCACCACGCGCAGCCGGTCAACCGGGGCTTCGGTTACAGCCAGTGCGACGACGCCGCTATCGACCTTTTGCTGCGGAATGCTCACCAGCACGGTGAGGTAGCCTGCTTCGTGGTAGGCTTTTTCTAACGCCCCGCGCGCGGACTCAACGTCCGTGAGGGTCTTCTTCTCGCCCAGGTGCGGGTACACCGCACGCTCTACCACCGCGCGGGGCAAGAGCGTAGTGCCTTCCACCCGGTATTCGAATATGTCAAAGGATTGCACGTCTTGTGCATGCAGGGTGCTAACGCAGCCCAGCATGGCAATGAGGCTGATCAGCCCGACAGTCAATAGTTTCTTACTTGTCATCACACATCCAACAACAAACCAACGCCAAAAGCGCAATACATACAAATGCAACTGGCGACACGCAGAAAACTGCGTGTCGCCACTCAAAAACAACCCTCTACCGCAGGGCAAAGGGTGCTAACCGATTAGAAATTTCGGTTCAAAGGAGCACACTGGTTGCCGTTCACGTAAGCGGAACGCAACACTTGGGCACCTGAGTACGCACCACCAGGGATAGCAGCTGCCACGTTTTTCAACGAAGAGATGCTAGCCAAGACAGCGGGGTCTTGTGCTTTGTTGGCAAAGGTATTCAGGAAAGCTGCTTTGTTGCCGGTAGTACGTGCTGGCACGTTGAAAGAGGCCCAACCTTGCATGTCCCATGTGCCATCCATGTAGCTAGCCAATGTTGGGAACTTGCCGGTACCGGAAACCACTGGAGTGAGAGCCGTGTTGTCCCAAGTGATGGTGCCAGCACCATCCACGGAACGGACCTGCCAGTTGCCGGTTGTCTTGGAGCTAGTCAAGC
>JBBRNS010000295.1:0-4391 GCA_038230175.1 Burkholderiales bacterium | reverse complement strand
GTGTTCGCTCCCCAGCCAGTGGCCAAAAATGGTGTGTAGGCCGAAGTAAGCCAAGGCGATCGCAAAGGCACTTGCAAGCCCGACCAACCGCCACCATCCACCAGCGCCGGGCAAACGCCGCGCAACCAGCGGTGCCAGCGCCAAAGACAAGATGCCGCCGACGGCCCACAGGGCCGGGGCTTGGACTGGGTTAAAGCCCCACGCCAGCGCCGCAGCAGCCACCAACACCATGCCGATCAGCGCGCCCAGCAACCATTGGCCCACTGAAAGTTGTGGTGCAGGCGGTGTCATTTGCTGCAACCGATTCTGTTCGACTGCACTACCGGCGCCTAGGAAAGCATAGGCCTTGTACAGCGAGTGCGCCACCAGATGCAACAGCGCCAGGTCGTACAGACCCAAGCCGCACTGCATCATCATGAAACCCATCTGCGCGCAAGTCGACCAGGCCAGCGAGACCTTGATGCTGATACGCGTCATCATCACCAGCGCCGCGACCACCGCGGTGACGCTGCCTACCACCACCAGAAGAGCTTGTGCCGCTGGCACGTCACCAACCAGGCTGCCCATACGGATGAGCAAAAAACCACCCAGGTTGACGACGCCCGCGTGCAGCAACGCGGACACTGGGGTCGGCGCTTCCATCACCTGAATCAGCCAGCCGTGCACCGGCAGTTGCGCGCACTTCAACAGCGCGCTGGTAGCCAGTAACAAGGCCGCCACTTGCAGCGGGCCGGTCATTGCGGGCAGCGCCTTCGCCATGGCGATGGCCTGGTCGATCTCCAGCGTGCCGAGCTGCTGGCCGATCAGCACGATGCCTGTGATCAGACACAGGTCAGCCACCCGGCTGGCGATGAACTTCTTGTGTGCGGCAACCAATGCCTGCGGACGTGTATTGAAAAAGGTCAGCAGGCCATGCAGCGCCAGGCTGGTGGCGATCCAGGCCAGTGTGAGCACCACGAGATTGTTGCTCTGCACCAGCAACGACACCGAGGCCAGCGTCAACATCAGGCCCCGGATGTAGCGCAGTTGGCCGCGTTCGCCGCTCATATAAGGCTGCGAGTAGCCAACAATGACCCAGCCGATAAAGCTCACCAGCAACAACATCACCGCGCCGAGCGCATCGCTGCGAAGGCTAAAGTGCAGTACGCCGAGCTCGCCCAACGACCAGAGTGCCGGTCCGCGTGCAACGCCAGCACCACTGGCCAGCAGCCAGGCAAACGACATTACCGACGCACCCACCGCTGCGGCCGCGCACAGTCGTGCCAAGCGCCAGCGTGATTCAACGGCACCCGTCGCAACCCAGGACCCGACTGTTGCCAGCAAATAGAGCAGGGGCACTGCAGCCAGCAGGGTTGCGTGCCCAACAGGCAGATCGGAGAACGGGGTTTGCATTGTGGAGACCTCGGTGAATGGGATTGAGCGCAACTGTACCGAGACACTTCGCATATGTAAAATTCATTAATATCTACATATTGTTCTGTTTTAAAGATGAATTAGCCTATGGCCCGACTCAACTTTCACCATCTCCATTACTTTTGGGCCGTGGCCCGTGAAGGGCATCTCACACGGGCCGCAGCCCAACTGAACGTGTCTCAATCGGCACTGTCGGCGCAGATCAAGCAGCTCGAAGACCAGCTCGGGCAGCCGCTTTTCACGCGCAAGGGTCGCGCACTGGAGTTGACTGAGGCGGGCAGGATGGCGTTGGCTTATGCCGACACCATCTTTGCCGCCGGCAACGAGCTGGTGGCTACACTGCGCGACGGCCAACGCCTTGAGCGCCAGGTGCTGCGCATCGGCGCCGTGGCCACACTGTCGCGCAACTTTCAGGAGAATTTTGTCCTGCCGCTACTGAAACGCACAGACGTTGAACTGGTGCTGCACTCGGGTTCTTTGCCAGAGCTACTGGCGCGCCTGTCGGTGCACACGGTGGATGTGGTGCTGAGTAATAGCCCGGTACAAGCCGACGTTAGCCATCCATGGCGTTGTCGGCGTGTCGCACGCCAGCCGGTCAGCCTGGTTGGCCGACCGCGCCCGAGCGGTAAGGCCTTTCGTTATCCGCAGGAGCTGGCCGAGGTGCCGCTGTTGCTGCCCGGTCGCGACAACGAGATACGAGCCGGCTTCGATCTGATGTGCGAGCAGGCCGGACTGCGCTGCCGCGTGCTGGCCGAGGTCGACGACATGGCCATGATGCGCCTTTTGGCGCGGGATACCGACGCGGTCGCGCTGCTGCCAGCGGTGGTGGTGCGTGACGAGCTGCTGAGCGGGGCGCTACAAGAATACGCGGTGGTCCCACACTTGTTTGAAAGCTTTTACGCCATCACGGTGCGTCGCCACTTTGAGCCGCAGCTGCTGAAAGCGCTGCTGCAGCGCGACGAGGCCGATGTGCTGGGTAAAGCCTAAAGTAGGTGACGCCTGACCCCTGGGCATTGGAGAGCCACCTGTACGAAAGTGACGCGCAATGCGAACGTCAGACCAAGTCTGATTGGAATGTACATTTCGCGCAGGATTGTTGTTAGGCCGGTTGACTGGACCACGGCAATGGCTTAGCGTCAAGTTGCTGCGCCCCGACTGAGTTAACCCGCGCGAGAACGCCCACCATGCCGATTGCCCGCCAAATCTTGCTCGTGTTGTCATTGATAGCCGTACTACTGGGCGCGTGGCTTGCGCCGCTGGATGCGCCCGCCACTCAGCAAGTTGATGCCGGCCTGAAGCGCGCCCTGGTCAGTTTTGCCACAGCGCGTGCGCTGAATGCCGTTATCTCGGTGGCGCAGGGCACCGAGATGTCCCTGCAGCCGCTGGGCGTGGGTGTGACACTGGCGCCCGGCCAGCTGCTGGACCCGGTGAACGATCTGGTCGAGAAATTCTCCGACCTGATGCTGATGGCCAGCGTGGCCTTGGGTGTTCAGAAAATTCTGATCAGCATGGGCGGCTATTGGGTGGTCTCTGTGCTGCTGACCCTGTCTGCCATCGGCTGGGTGGTGTTGCAGCTGCGACGCCAGCGCGCGCCGCCTTGGCTTTCCGGCATATTGGTGGTGGCCCTGATGCTGCGCTTTGCTGTACCGGTGGTTACTCTGGGAACCGACCTGTTGTGGCAGCAGTTCCTGGCTTCGGACTACGCCGCCAGCCAGCAGGTCATTGACACCGCCACCGGTCAGGTAAGCAGCTTGACCCCGTCGCCGCCCCCAGCGGCCGAGCAACCCGGCTGGCTTGACCGGATGAAGGGCTGGGTCACGCCCAATGGCGACTTCAAGGCGCGCTTTGAGCAACTCAAGCAAGCCGCAGAGAAGGCTGTGGAGCACATCATCAAGCTCATCGTTATCTTCTTGCTGCAAACCCTAATCATCCCGCTGGCTTTGCTATGGGCGCTGGCAGGGCTGGCCAAGTGGGTCATCCTGCGCCGCCGGTGATACGGCGGAAGCTGGCGTACCAGACGCCATGCGGCCATTCCTACCCACAAGCCACCCAGCTGATGATTGCCGCGCGCCATTTCGGCTGATCTCAGCCCCATTTTGTAAGAGTCGACTGTGCTTCCGTGAGTCTGCGTGACAAAACTTGAGTCCAGGACAGGTGTTAAGCGACAGGATTAGACTGTAAGCGCCTATGTTGGCAAAGTTGATAGAAGTAACACCATGATGACATCTAACCGCAGAACTTTCGTGATTCATTCCGTCGTTGGGGCGAGCGCGCTGACTGGCGCCCTTTCTGCGCGCGCGCAACCCGCTGTCGTCGAGTCTGACGCCCAGGCCGCAGCGCTTGGCTATAAAGCCGATGGCGCAAAAACTGACAAGACCAAATACCCCAAATACGCTGCTGGTCAGGCTTGTAGTAGTTGCGCGCTGTTTCAGGGTAAGGCGACAGACGCAGCGGGTGGCTGTCCCCTGTTCACAGGCAAGCAAGTGGCGGCCAAAGGCTGGTGCAGTGCCTGGGCAAAGAAAGGCTAATGGGGCACATGGAACTGAACCACAGGTCAGTACGGCCTTTGGGGCGCGTCGGATCAGTTCTGTAGCAGATGCAAGATCGTCCCGTTCGGCCGTAGTGGCCGGCCAGGGATTCCCGAGTACCCAATGGGTGCTCAAGGCCCAGTGGCAGCCAATCTTTCAGTCAGTGTGGCTTGCGATAGCTCGCCAATCCTCGTGCTGACAAGCCGCCCGTCGGCGTCGAAGAACAGTGTCATGGGCAGCGCGCTTTGTTTGAATGTGGCGCCCGCGGTGCGAGCCTCATCCAGCAGAACATTCTCTAGGCTTAGGTTGCGCGCTCGCATCCATGCATTGACTTTGGTGGGTGACTCGCCTTGGTTCAGAAATACGAAATTTACCCTGGGCTGAACTGGCGTGGTTCAAAAGCGCGGGTTTTCGGGTAACACTGGCGGACCAATCCCTCCTCAAGAATTG
>JBBRNS010000294.1:0-4419 GCA_038230175.1 Burkholderiales bacterium | reverse complement strand
CGACATCGAAAGCGTTCGCCGTACTAAATCCGGTGCCATCGCATCGGACGTCTACAACAACAAAATTGTGTCTGAGCGCTCGTACATGCAGGCCAGCAACACCCGCGTGGTCGAGTTTGAAATGTGCGGCAACGACGGCCTGCAGGCCCGCACCGCCTTCAAGAAACAAACCGGCACCTGCAACTACGCCGGTATGAACACCGGCGTTAGCAACTGCAAAACCTACGTAGCTGCGGCGATGGACTACATCAATGCCAACGCCTACGCCGGTGTCAAAGCCAAGATCGTCTCGAACCTGCACTACCCTGGCTACAACGCCGACAACGTGCAAAGCGCTTGCAAGGACGCCACCACAGGCGCGACCGTCAACATGCGTGACACATTCTTGCCCAAGCTGGCCACCATGAACTACTGGATGTGCGCCTACGCGCAGCAAAAAGGATTCAAGTGCACCGATAATTTTGCGCAGTACATGGGTGCCGATTACGACACCAATGGCGACGGCCAAGTCGACTCCGTGGCCCTGCAATACGTGCCCGGTGAAAGCGAATCCAGCTACGTGACGCGGATCACGAGCACACTGAAGTCCACCCTGCGCGACGCCAACACCCACTTCGTGTCGGCCAGCAGCAGCTACGACTACCTCCAGTCTGACGACACCCACCCAACTTACAGCGGCGGCACGGTCAAAGGTGGATTGTGGGGCGGCAGCACCGGCACAGGTGCACCACGCTACGCCACCATCACCGGCGGCAAAAACCCGATCTGGAACCAGTATGGCCACGAGCGCATGGGCTGGGCCGTATCCACTTCGAACCCAACCGCACCCTAACGCTAACCCTAACCAACAGGGTTAAGGCAGTCCGGCAATTCGCCACGGTGATGGTTTTTAGCGCCCCATAAGGGCGCGGGACGCCACGCGTGGCGCCCGCTTTTCGTGGGAACGGAGATGAGATGGGATCGGGCGCGGCACTACCGCCACACTATTACCAAAAAAAAATTGCGTCATACCCCTGACTCAGTGTTTACGCTCAGAGGACGCGTTTTCCCTGATGCACAAAAGCGGGGCGGGGCCTACGATCCTTCGGCCTTTCAACTGAATAACTATTTTTACTACTACTTGGAGACAGCTATGAAACGACTCAACAACGCCGCCACCGTTGGCACAAAAATGCGCACTCTCTTGCCCGCCCTCGTCCTGATGGCACTCGGCTCCAGCGCAACAGCCAGCACCCTCAACCAAAACGTATCTTGGACAGTTGATAAAGCGGGAACCTCTACCAAATACCGCACAGTCGCTTATGGTGACTCAATTTTCGCTGGCTACACCGGCTCCGTCACCAGTGCCGCTAAATACGCTGCACCCACTGTGGCGGCCGAGTACCTGTCCGCCATGTGGAATGCCGACATCGAAAGCGTGCGTCGCACCAAATCAGGCGCAGTGGCATCCGATGTGTACAACAACAAAATTGTGTCTGAGCGCTCGTACATGCAGGCCAGCAACACCCGCGTGGTCGAGTTTGAAATGTGCGGCAACGACGGCCTGCAAGCCCGCACCGCCTTCAAGAAGCAAACCGGCACCTGTGATTACTCTGGCATGAACACCGGCGTGAACAACTGCAAAACCTACGTGGCTGCGGCGATGGACTACATCAATGCCAACGCCTATGCCGGTGTCAAAGCCAAAATCGTCTCGAACCTGCACTACCCAGGCTATGCCGCCGACAACGTGCAAAGCGCCTGCAAGGACGCCACCACGGGTGCAACCGTTAACCTGCGCGATACTTTCTTGCCCAAGCTGGCAACGATGAACTACTGGATGTGTGCCTACGCGCAGCAAAAAGGCTTCAAGTGCACCGATAATTTTGCGCAGTACATGGGTGCTGATTACGACACCAACGGCGATGGCCAAGTCGACTCTGTGGCGCTGCAATACGTGCCGGGCGAAAGCGAGTCGAGCTACCTGACACGCATCACTTCGACGCTCAAGTCCACCCTGCGCGACGCCAACACCCACTTCGTTTCGGCCAGCAGCAGCTATGACTACATCCAGTCCGATGACACCCACCCAACGTACACCGGCGGCACGGTCAAAGGCGGCCTGTTCGGCGGCAGCACCGGCATTGGCGCACCGCGCTACGCCACCATCACCGGCGGCAAAAACCCGATCTGGAACCAGTATGGCCACGAGCGCATGGGCTGGGCGGTATCGACTTCCAACCCAACGGCACCCTGATCTCCAGGGTTAAGGTAGCCCCATGCATTCGCCACACCGCGATGGTTCTGCGCCTCCCCATGCAGGGGCGGGAGGTCCTACGTGGCGCCCTTCCATGGGCTACCTGTTTGTCTTGCTCGGCATTGTTGTCATTGGCATTGCCTACGCCGTACTCTCTGCACCTTCGCCCACGCCAGTGGCCGAAGGCGCTGTTGCCTCGCAAGCGGATAGTTCCGCTGCCAAACACTTTGGTCTTTCATTGATCGACCCTGAAGCTGCCCGCAGCGTCGTTGCAAACAGCGCCTTGCCAAAAGAAACCGAAGCACAAGCGGCCCAGCAACGGGCCCGTGAGGTCGACAATGACCCCACGCCAGACCTTTCCAGTTACGTACCCCGCGGCGCCAACCCCACCATGAACGAAGTCATCAAACGGCTGCATGAAGCCGGTGTATATACCGGCTTAGCCGCCTTTAACCCACCCGGCACCCGCCCCAATTTGGTCGGGCTTGCAGTGCCGGAAAATTTTGTGCTTCCCAAAGGCTATGTCAGCCACCACCAGTCAACCGATGACGGCCAAAAGGTGGAGGCCATTCTGATGTTTGCCCCCGACTTCCAAATGTTGGATGCCGCCGGGAAACCGGTTGCGATGCCCCAAGACCGCATCGTGCCGCCAGAACTCGCCCCGCCCGGATTACCCATCCGGCGCATCGTGATCCCGGCGCCGCTCGACCCCGAAAGATCCCAGCTCTGAAATCTCCAGCCTCTTTTTTGCGCCCCAGCAGCATGTTGATGGGCGTTGGTGCCAGTGCGGCCTTGTTTGCACTACTGTATGTCCGCAGCAATTGGGCTTGGGTATTGGCCTTTATGGCCCTGATACCCTGGCTAAGATCGCTCGCCGCCCAACGCACATTCGCTGGCACTTTTTGCAGCGCCTACCTGATGGCGGTCGCGTTCACCGCTGCCACGGCTTCCTGGTTTGGCGTTGCCATTGGCAATTACACCCAAGTGGGTTCGGCAACCGGTCTGGCCGTGCTGCTCCTAGGCGCCCCATTGTTTCAGCCCCAGTTTTTGACCTTCGCATTGGTACGCCATGCGGCCAGCCGCAAACATGGTGCACTGGTGTGCGCCCTGGCCGGTGCTTCGGCTTGGGTGGCTACCGAATGGTTGTTTCCTAAACTGCTGGGCGACACCTTAGGCCACAGCCTGTATCCATCGCGCCTACTACGCCAGGGGGCTGACCTGGGCGGCGCGGCAGGGCTTACGTTTTTACTCATCTTGTGCAATGAAGGCGTCGCACAGGCCGTGGCCCGCCGGTCAAGCGGCCTGCGTGCAGCCATGCCCCCATTGGTGGGCGCTGCACTGGTGCCGCTGGCTATGGCCGCGTATGGGCTTGCGGTGCTGTCGGCCACACCGGCGCCAGCGGGCAAGCCACTGCGCATCGGCATGGTGCAGTCCAACATGGTGAATTACGAAAAGCAACGGCAAGCAAAAGGCAGCTATGCCGCAGTGCGCGAGATTCTGGACCTGCACTACGCCATGAGTTACGACGCCGTCGAGCGCCAGCATGTCGATGCGGTGATGTGGTCAGAAACCGCCTACCCCACCACCTTTGGCCACCCCAAGAGCGACGCCGGCGCGGAGCTGGACCGCGAGATTCAAGGCATCGTCAACGCCGCTGGCGTGCCCTTTGTGTTTGGCACCTACGACCTTGACGGCGTGGGTGAATACAACGCGGCAGCCTTTGTGGAACCCACCGCCGGGCTGCTGGGCCTTTACCGCAAGACGCGCCTTTTCCCGCTGACCGAATACGTACCGCGCTGGCTGGACGGGCCCACGCTCAAGCGCTGGTTGCCTTGGACTGGCACCTGGCTACCCGGCAACGGCGCGCGGGTGTTTCCGCTGCGCCTGGCCGATGGGCGCGAGATACCCGTACTGCCCATGATTTGCCTGGACGATGTCGATTCTGGCCTGGCCATCAGCGGCGCGCGCTTGGGTGCGCAGGCGATTCTGACCCTGTCCAATGACTCCTGGTTTACCGACTACGAGCAGGGTGCGCGGTTGCACTTGGCGTCGGCCGCGTTTCGCAGTATCGAGACACGGCTGCCGCAGTTCCGCGTCACCACCAACGGCTTTAGCACGGTAATAGACCCCACGGGAACCGTGCTGGCCAGCGGCGCCATGGGCGAGCGCATGCTGGTCATTGG
>JBBRNS010000293.1:0-4427 GCA_038230175.1 Burkholderiales bacterium | reverse complement strand
TTTGTGAGGCCGATACCGGACCCATACCCATCATGGCGGGGTCCAGCCCGCTGGTGGCAAAGCTGGCAATCCGCCCCATGGGGGTGAGCCCCAGCGCCGCAGCCTTTTGCGCCGTCATGACCATGACCGCAGCCGCACCGTCATTGATGCCCGACGCGTTGCCGGCCGTGACGCTACCGGCTTTGTCAAAGGCGGGGCGCAAACCGGCCAAAGCTGCGGCATTGGACTTGCGGTTGATGAATTCGTCCGCCGCAAACACCACCGGGTCGCCCTTTTTCTGGGGCAGTGTGATGGGCACGATTTCATCGACAAACTTGCCTGCGTCTTGCGCCGCCGCGGCTTTTTGTTGGCTGGCCAGAGCCAGTGCATCTTGCATGTCGCGGCTAACGCCATGGGCCTTGGCCACGTTCTCAGCAGTGATGCCCATGTGGTACTGGTTGTAGACGTCCCACAGGCCGTCCACAATCATCGAATCAACCATCTTCCAGTCGCCCATGCGCTGACCGTCGCGCGAACCCAGCAACACATGCGGACTGGCACTCATGTTTTCTTGGCCGCCGGCAATCACGATGTCGCTGTCACCCCAGGCCACCGCCTGCGCGGCCAGCATGACGGCTTTGAGGCCTGAGCCACACACCGCATTGATGGTCAGGGCTGGTGTCTCTTGGGTCAGGCCGCTTTTGATCAGCGACTGGCGGGCGGGGTTTTGCCCCACACCCGCGGCCAACACCTGGCCCAGGATGACCTCACCAATCTGGTCAGGCCCCAGGCCGGTGCGTGCCAGCAAGGCCTTGATGACGGCGGCGCCCAAATCGGTGGCGGGGGTTTTGGCCAGGGCGCCACCAAACTTGCCCACGGCGGTGCGGGCGGCGGAAACAATCACGATGTCTTGCATGGTCTCTCTCACTTTCAACGATTCAAAAAATTATTCAGGCGCGTACTTTGACGTAGCTGCCAGGCGCCGGTTCGCGGGGTTTATACACCCCCTTACCCTTGCCATAGTGTTGGGGCGCGGGGATGGTTGCACCCGCATGGCCCTTGAGCCAGTCGGACCAATCGGTCCACCAACTGCCCGGGTGTTCATCCGCGCTTTTGAGCCAGGTGTCAAAGGCCTTGGGCAGCTTGCCGTCGGCGCGAATCCAATGGCTGCGCTTGTTTTTAGCCGGTGGGTTGATCACCCCCGCAATGTGGCCCGAAGCCCCCATTACAAAACGTTTTTTACCCGGCAGCGCTTGGGTGGATGCATAAGCCCCACCAATCGGCACGATATGGTCCTCGCGCGAGCCGTAGACGTACACCGGTATGTCCACCAACCCCAGGTCAATCTTTTGCCCACACACCGTGGCTTTGCCCGGCTTGACCAGGTTGTTCTCTAAGTAGGTGTTGCGCAGGTACCAAGCGTAATAGGGGCCGGGTAGGTTGGTACTGTCCGAGTTCCAGTACAGCAAATCAAACGGCGGAGGCGTTTCACCCTTGAGGTAGTTGCCCACCACGTAGTTCCACACCAGGTCATTGGGGCGCAAAAAGCTGAAGGTGGAGGACAAATCGCCACCCTTCATCAGCCCGCCTTTACCGAGCTCTTTCTCGCGGTACTGGACGAAGGCTTCGTCAATAAACACATCCAGAATGCCGGTGTCCGAAAAATCCAAAAAGGTGGTTAGCAGCGTGGCACTGGCCACCGGCAGGGGTTTACCTGCCCCTTCTTCAGCGGCCCGTGCCGCCAGCACCGCCAGTGCGGTGCCCAGCATGGTGCCGCCCACACAAAAACCCAGCGCATTGATGGTGGGCGCGCCGGTGATGGCCTGGGTGGCGGTGATGGCCTGGATGACCGCCTTCTCGATGTAGTCGTCCCACGTGGCCTTGGAAAGGCTTGCATCCGGGTTGCGCCAGCTGACCATGAAGGTGCGGTGCCCCTGCGACACGGCATAACGGGCCAGAGAGTTGGCGGGTTGCAGGTCCAAGATGTAGTACTTGTTGATACACGGCGGCACCATCAAAAATGGCTTTTCAAAGACCTGTTCGGTCAAGGGCTTGTATTCAATCAGCTGAAAAAGTTCGTTTTGAAACACCACCGCCCCTTCGGTGGTCGCCACATTTTTACCCACCTCAAACAGGCTCTCATCCGTCATAGACACATGGCCTTGGTGCAGATCGTGCATCAGATTTTGCATGCCCTTGGCGATGCTCTCACCCTGCGTATCAATGGCCTTCTTTTGCGCCTCGGCGTTAAAGGCCAAAAAATTACTGGGGGCAGCGGCCGCCATCCATTGCTCAATGGCAAAACGAATGCGGCTCTTGGTCTTGGCGTCCGACTCGACCGCGTCGGCCAAGCCCATCATGGTGCGGGTGTTAAGCAGGTACACCGCAGCCGAAAAGCCCGCCAAGGGGTTGCTGCCCCAGGCGCCGTCGGTAAAACGCCGGTCACCCGCAGCATCAGGCACTGCGCCGCCCTGACTGAACAATGCGTAGATTTCTTGCACGTATTGCGCCTGCACGGCCTTGAGCTTCTCCGAAGAAAACCGAATCTCAGGCATGGGCCCACTGGGCAGTGCCCCGGCAGCACCCATACCACCCAGATCGGGGTTTTGCAGGGTCTGCAGGGCCTTGGTCCAACCTTCCAGCATGGTTTGCTGCATCTGCTGGGCCGCCTGGGTCCATAAATCGAGCGCGTTGTGGGTCACACCGGTACCTTTTGCGTAGGGCTTCTAATAGCCCCTAGTATCTCAGGCTGCGGCCTGCGCTACCCTTACAGCCTAGGCAAAATGAAGCAAAAGTTGATCAAACCATGTACATGATCCCCATTGGCTGGCTGTATGTCGCCATCATGATGAGCGTGGCCGAGGCCACCAACTCCAACGGCAGCATCTTGGGTGCGGTTATCACCTTTGTGTTCTACGGGTTGTTGCCGGTGTCTTTGGTGCTGTATTTCATGGGTGCACCGGGGCGCAAACGCGCCATCAAACAGCGTGAAGCGGCCGAAATGGACGAAAAGGCCTCACGCCAGCCAGATACAAGCAGCCATGCGCCCACTGACCCCGTCGCGCCGGTACGAGAAGAACCGTGACGGGTTGGCCACGGTGCACCACGGCACCGTGCTGTCGTTGCCATAGATGCGGCTCACGCCCAGGGCTAGCAAACGCTGGCGGGCCAGTCCCGGCAAGTCTGCCAGCCACTTACCCCCCGGCAAGGGCGTAAAACAATCGGCTGCCTGGGCGGCATGGTCCACAAAGGCAGCGCGCACCTCCGGGCCCACCTCAAACGCCTGGGGCCCGATACACGGCCCCAGCCACGCTATCAAATCAGTAGCTGCTTGCGCAGGTTCCACGAGGGCTAGAGCACTAAAACGCTTATAAATTACCTCTAAGACGCCCTGCCCGCCGTCACCGGCTAAGCCGCGCCACCCCGCATGTACCGCAGCCACCGCCGTACCGTGGGTGTCGCACAGCAGCACGGGCAGGCAATCGGCCACCATCACAGTGCAGGCGAGACCTAACTGGCTGGTAAAGGCGCCGTCAGCATCCTGCCCATCGACGCTTGTGCCGTCCAGATCGAGCATGTGCGTCCCGTGCACCTGGTTCAAAAATACCGGCCGGGCCGCCATGCTTGCTGCCAAGCGGACACGGTTGTGCGCCACGGATTGCGGGTCATCCGCCACGTGGTTACCCAAGTTCATGCTGGCGTAAGGGCCTTGGGACACGCCGCCCGCGCGGGTGGTGCACAGTGCCCGCACGCTGGCGGGGGCGGGCCATTGGGGAATCCAGCAATCGGCGTCCGGATCAGCAGCGGGATTCTTTTTGAACTCGGGCATGCTTAAGTGATATCTGAAAAGATGGCTTCCATAATTTGTTCCAAAATTATTCTAAGTCAACCGCATGCCCATCTAACAGGCAAATCCGGGCGGTGCTGGAAGTCGGATCAAAATCAAAATCAACATCGCTTGACGCCTGAGCACTGCCGGGCATGTCATCGACCTCTGCCGATTGATCCTGCGCAAAAGTGATGCCGCCTTTTTCCTTGTTGTGTTTGCAACCTGCAGTGCCGTACCCGTCATAACCCGACGAGACGACCCCAGTCGACCGGTCGCCAAAAACCTCTGCGATAGAAGCAAAGAACAGATCGGTTTGCGCTAATAGGAATGGCCACTCACTCCCGCCCTAATGGACAATTTCGGATAAACCGGCCGACGATTTCGCCTGTAGAAAGGCGCCGAAGTTCGCGGCCGATGCCGGCTCATGCAGGTAATAGCCTTGCCCCGCCGCGCACTCGCTCTGGCGCAGGTAATCCAATTGCTCCCGCGTTTCGATGCCTTGCGCAATCACATGTTGTTTCAGGCACTTGCCGATGCCGATGATGGGGCTCACCAGGCAAAAGCCTTCGTCGTTGTGGCCGATGTCGCCGACGAAGGTCTGGTCGATTTTCAGGCAATC
>JBBRNS010000292.1:0-4434 GCA_038230175.1 Burkholderiales bacterium | reverse complement strand
CCTGGCCTATTTGGGCATTTTGACTACCTACCACGTTAAGCTGGCCAACGACATGGTTGTCAAGGTCACCCAGACCAATGCCGCGCGGCACGATGCGGCGCACCTGACTTGGGGCGATGCTGTGACGGTTTGGTGGTGCGGCAGTGATGTAGTGGTGCTGACGCGCTAAGGCCAAGTATGACTACCGATACCCCACACCGCTTGCCGTTGCTGGTCCGCTTGTCCGACATGTGGGGCCGCACCGTATTGGTTGGCATTCCCATGGCCTTCTTGATCGTCGTGTTTTTACTTCCTTTTCTGGTGGTGATCAAGATCAGCGTGTCCGAAATGGAGGAGGTCTTTTTTCGGGACATTGCCATTTGGAGCGATGGCGTTCTGTCCATTCGACTCAAGTTGGGCAACTACCTTGCCATGGCGCAGGACTCGCTCTACATTGACACCTACCTGAGTTCACTGGGCTTCGCGGCGATTACCACCGGTATCTGTCTGATGATTGCCTACCCGTTTGCCTATTTTTTGGCACGCAGCCCTGCGCAGCGGCGCCCGGCGCTCTTGATGCTGGTGATGCTGCCGTTTTGGACCTCGTTTTTGCTGCGTGTTTATGCGTGGAAGATGCTGCTGGCCGATGCGGGCGTCGTCAACGCCGTGGCCTTAGCAATGGGGCTGATTACCGAGCCCATCAAGATGATTAACACGCCATTTTCCCTGCTATTGGGAATGGTCTATACCTATGTTCCGTTCATGATCTTGCCGCTGTATGCCAATTTAGTAAAGATGGATTTGCGCCTGCTGGAGGCAGCCCAGGATCTGGGCGCGACGCCGTGGCAAGCGTTTTGGCGCATCACCGTGCCTCTTTCCAAAAGCGGCATCGTGGCCGGGTCGATGCTGGTCTTCATCCCCTGTGTGGGTGAGTATGTGATCCCAGAGCTTTTGGGCGGCCCACGCACGCTGATGATTGGGCGGGTGTTGTGGGACGAATTTTTCAGCAATAACGATTGGCCCATGGCCGCTACCGTGGCCGTGGTCATGGTGATGCTGGTGATTGTTCCTCTGGCCTTTTTCAACAAGCACCAAGCTGAAAATGCCGAAGGAGGGCGGACATGAGGACCCGGTCTGAGCGTGCGCTGTCGCTGGCGTGGATTAGTGCCGTATTTTTGTTTCTTTACTTGCCCATCCTGACCTTGGTAATACTGAGTTTTAACGACACCAGCATGGTGACCCGCTGGGGCGGATGGTCATTGCGCTGGTACCGAGAGCTTACAAACGATACCGAATTGATCAACGGGTTTGTTTTGTCGCTGAAGATTGCCTTTATGACAGCGACGTCTTCGGTGATTTTGGGGGCCTTGGCAGCCCTGTCCATGCACCGGTTCAAGCGCTTTCCGGGTCGCACCTTGTTTGCGGGCATGGTGCACTCGCCCCTGGTGATGCCGGACGTGATCATTGGCTTGTCGCTGTTGTTGATGCTGGTCTCGGTGGAGCGCATCTTTGGATTCCCTGAGCGGGGCATGTTTGCAATTTGGCTCGGGCACACCCTATTGGGCATGGCCTATGCCACGGTCGTGGTGCAGTCGCGGCTCCAAGAGTTAAGCCCCAAGTTGGAAGAAGCGGCACAAGACTTGGGTTGTCGGCCTTTGCAGGTGTTTTTTCTGGTAACTCTGCCGCTGATTTCCCAGGCCATCGGTGCGGCCTGGTTGTTAACCTTTACTTTGTCACTCGATGACGTGGTGCTGTCGTCGTTCCTGTCCGGGCCGGGTTCCACCACCATGCCCATTGCGATTTTTAGTCGTGCCCGTTTGGGTCTCAATCCCAGTGTCAATACGGTTGCGACCTTGACCGTGGCGGTGGTCAGCGTCGGCGTTCTCGTCGCCAGCATCATGATGGCGCGTTCGGAACGGCGTCGGCAGGCCGATGTATCCGCGACATACCGTGGGGGCCTTGGTAAAAGGCGCAGCAACCGATAAGGGCGCGCCCTAATCTTTTTTAGTCGCCAAGCGGTGATGGGCATTGCAGGAAAATTTCCTGTTGTTACAATGCAGCACAAATATTTATGTCTTATATAAGACATAAGACGAAAAACGGATGCGAAGCGCGACTAGAATACCGCGTCCGCCATCAAGGGATGGCAGCCGTTTCATGCCTTGTTTTATTTAACTACGGAGTGTTTACATGACGACTCAAACCCGCGAACAACAAATTGCTGCCCTCGAAAAAGATTGGGCAACCAACCCCCGCTGGAAAGGTGTCAAGCGCGGCTATTCCGCTGCTGACGTCGTTCGCCTGCGCGGCAGTGTCAATATCGATCACACGCTGGCAAAACGCGGTGCTGAGATCTTGTGGGACAAAGTGAATGGCAGCTCCAAAAAAGGCTATGTCAACGCTTTCGGCGCTATATCTGCTGGCCAAGCCATGCAGCAAGCCAAGGCTGGTCTGGAAGCCGTGTACCTGTCGGGCTGGCAAGTCGCCGCTGACGGCAACACCTCCGAGACCATGTACCCTGACCAGTCTCTGTATGCCTATGACTCGGTGCCCACCATGGTGCGTCGGATCAACAACACGTTCAAGCGTGCGGACGAAATCCAATGGGGTCGCGGTATTGATCCAACTTCCAAAGAATTCATCGACTTCTTCTTGCCTATCGTGGCCGACGCAGAAGCCGGTTTCGGCGGCGTGTTGAACGCGTTCGAACTGATGAAGAACATGATTTCAGCTGGCGCAGCTGGCGTGCACTTTGAAGACCAATTGGCTGCGGTAAAGAAATGCGGCCACATGGGCGGCAAGGTTCTGGTTCCTACCCGTGAAGCCGTTGAGAAGCTGATCTCTGCGCGTTTTGCTGCAGATACCATGGGTGTGTCCACCCTGATCTTGGCCCGTACCGATGCCGAAGCCGCTAACCTGATCACCAGCGACTACGATGCCAACGACAAGCCTTTCATCACCGGCGAGCGTACACAAGAAGGCTTCTACCGCGTCAAAAACGGCCTGGAGCAATCCATCAGCCGTGGCGTGGCCTACGCTCCTTACGCTGACTTGGTGTGGTGCGAAACAGGCGTGCCAGACATTGGCTTTGCCCGCGAATTTTCGCAAGCTGTGTTGGGCGCTTGCCCAGGCAAGCTGTTGTCGTACAACTGCTCGCCTTCCTTCAACTGGAAGAAGAACCTCAACGACAAGCAGATCGCATCCTTCCAGGAAGACCTGTCCGCGTTGGGCTACAAGTTCCAGTTCATCACCTTGGCTGGTATTCACATCAACTGGTTCAACACGTTCCAGTTTGCCCACGCTTACGCCCAAGGCGAAGGCATGAAGCACTACACTGAAATGGTTCAAGAGCCAGAATTCGCTGCACGTGACAAGGGTTACACCTTCGTGTCGCACCAGCAAGAAGTGGGTGTGGGCTACTTCGACGACGTGACCACCGTGATTCAAGGTGGTACTTCATCCGTGAAGGCCCTGACCGGTTCTACCGAAGAAGAGCAGTTTCACTGATCTTTGGAGTCTGCCGGTACAGCGTAAAATTGCGCTTTCCCGGCTTACTCTTTTAAAGCGCGGCTAGTCCGCGCTTTTTTATTTTTATTTTGCAGCACATGATTCACATAACGCTTCCTGACGGTTCCAAACGCGAATTTCCTGGCCCTGTAACGGTGGCCGAAGTGGCGGCTTCCATTGGTGCCGGTCTGGCCAAAGCGGCTTTGGCTGGCAAAGTGAATGGCGCGGTGGTGGATACGAGTTACCTGATGAATGCTGACAGCGCATTGGCCATCATCACGGCCAAAGATGCCGACGGCCTAGAAGTCATTCGCCACTCCACTGCGCACTTGTTGGCGTATGCGGTCAAGGAATTGTTTCCAGACGCGCAAGTAACCATTGGACCGGTTATTGAACATGGTTTCTTTTACGACTTCTCTTACAAGCGCCCTTTTACGCCGGATGATTTGGTCGCCATAGAAAAGAAGATGGGTGCGCTGGCCGCGTTGGATGAGCCCGTAACCCGACGCGTGTTGCCGCGCGATGAAGCAGTGGCTTATTTCAAGAGCCTGGGCGAACACTACAAGGCCGAGATCATCGAAAGCATCCCCGCTGACCAAGACGTTTCCTTGTACCGCGAGGGCAAATTCGAAGACCTGTGCCGTGGCCCCCACGTGCCCAGCACGGGAAAGCTTAAACACTTCAAATTGATGAAGCTCGCTGGCGCCTACTGGCGTGGCGACCACAAGAACGAAATGTTGCAAAGGATCTACGGCACCGCTTGGGCCACGAAAGACGAGCTGCAACAGCATTTGACGATGCTCGAAGAGGCGGAGAAGCGTGACCACCGTAAACTGGGCCGCGAACTGGATCTATTTCACATCGATGAGCACGCACCAGGTTTGGTGTTCTGGCACCCTAAGGGTTGGACCTTGTGGCAGGGTGTCGAGCAATACATGCGCAAGGTCT
>JBBRNS010000291.1:0-4442 GCA_038230175.1 Burkholderiales bacterium | reverse complement strand
GCCAACGCACAAGAACGGCCAGATTGAAGAGCTGCTGCCGCACCGCTGGCAACCACTGATCACATAGCGTTTGCACCGTCAAGGTGTGTTGGCCGCGCGCTTACGTCGAAACAAGCGGACCCAGATGTCAACTGGCTTTGTAGATTTTCTGACAGGAGATTGACGGTATCAGATGGGGACAGAAAGTTGCCACCTTGACACGGTTTTGCCGAGAATTTCATCTGTCCCGTACCCAGTTTTGAAGGTGTTGTGCTCCAGTATTGGACATTTAAGGGGTTAGTGACCTTGTGATTGGTAAACGCAAGAATGATGGGTGTTTCGTGAAAGAGATGCCCTGCGAACCAGGCAACCTTACGCAGGCCGCCTGCATCTAGCGCTTGCTGGAACTGCGCGTAGTCAGGTGCATCGCGGATAAAGAAAATCGGATGGTTGGTCATCACAAAGTCTTGCGTGTGCGCGTTGACTTCATCCGCCAATATTTTGAGGCCCGGGACGCCCAACACCTTGAGCGCCATGCCCCGCGCATCGTTGGAGTGATCATCCCGGCTTTGGCCAGAGCCATTCGAGTAACGAATTACCGCACTATAGCGTTGCGGCTTGGCAAACAAACCTTGAGCTACGTTTGGTGGCAGGTTGTCCAACACGGTGAAGGTTGCGTTTACACACCCATGTGCCTTCCGATGCGCATCGCGAAAGGCGTGGCCCGTTTTGTCGAACTCCGCATTCACATTGCCCTGAATCGAACGCACCGCCAAGGCAACAGCATCTGATTCAGCGGGTGGAATCAGCTCACCATCGTCATTAGGTCGCTCTGCGGCGGCCCATACGCCGGTAACACATAAAGCCAGCAGACTGGCTGACAGCAGCCGCGGCCTGTGAATCTGCAGATATCTCATGGATTCCTTCTTTCCAAGGCAGGAGCGGACCGCACCCTCACGGTGCCTTTTCTTAACCCGACAATGCTATTCAGGCACAACCGTTTTAGCGAAAAAAGATTAGGTACAGGACGATGAAAACTACCACAGTTCCTAGGCCGATATACATTTTTAACTCCAGCTCGCCGCCCACTCTCGCTGAGAGTAATAAAGCGCGAGGTTTTGTATGCATTCGAGCACTCGCGAGTATCGTGGTCTGTACGTCAACGAACATAGCTGGAACCCACAACTTCCTTTGCCGGCGTCGCCCTCGGGAATAGCGTCCGCATCAGCGTCATTCACCGGTGATTGCACGAGATTGAAGGATGTGTGCGCTGCCGAACGGTTCGTACGCGGTGTTTACGATCAACTGCAACTAGTCCCAACATCGACAGCCATGAGGGGGCTCACCAACTTCAAGAATAGGAACGCAACATGTCATCTATATTCACACGCAGCAAATTTTCCACTGCCCTAGCCACCATCGTGCTGGGGGCATCTGTCGGGGTTTATGCGCAATCCACTCCGATGTCAAACATGGAATCGAGTGCTGCTCCATCGGGCGGACAGTCCTCAATGGATATGCGCAAATCCATGGATAGCATGCAGGAGAAAATGGGCGCCATGCAAATGTCCGACAACGTGGATCACGACTTTGCGATGATGATGCGCGTGCACCATCAGGGCGCGCTGGATATGGCGCAGGCCGAATTGGACAATGGGAAAGATCCAGTCATGCGGGGTATGGCCAAAAAAATAATTGCCTCGCAGAAGAAGGAAATAGCGGATTTTGATCGTTGGCTTGCAAAGCACAAAAAGTAACCTGAGGTGTGGCACCGACGAACACCCGACACTGCGCCATCAAATGTAATCGCGCATGCATGAAGCGCGGGGAGTCAACATGAAGTTTGAACGCACGTTGTATGACATGCTGGAAGTAAGTCAGTTCGTTACCCCCAACGTGTTGCGAGCGGCTTATCGTTCGCTGGTTCAATCGCTTCATCCCGACAAGAATTCTGGAAACGATACTTCCAGTGAACGGTCAGCAGAAATCAACGCTGCGTATTCAATCCTGTCTGACCCGGTCAAGCGCCTGTGCTATGACAGGACACTGGGACAGCAAGCAACCAGGATAGAGCGACGCGGCATCAAGCCTTCTGGTGATGCGCAGTATGCGCATTTGCGCGATGGGATAGGCGTCTCAAGACCGTTCGCATTTCGACCGCTTGACTGAAGCGACGTGTGGCCAATCAGCATGAAATGAGAAAATTTAGTTTTGAAAACCCGAGATCGACCGGTTGCAGCCATTCATAGAATTGCTTGATACCAGTCATAGTGACCTGTTGACGCCTATCTCATCGCAGCGCCGTTGTGCGCCAATGCACCGACACGCGGGTGGTACAACACACAAAATCGGGTTTCCGTTACTCAGGAAGTGATGAAAGATGGGTGTTACCGCCACGATCCGCCGACCAGGTCGCCCGCAAGGTGTCTGGCGGACGCTACTGACGACTGTTTTTCTTGTTGGCATCTCGGCCTTCACCGTATGGCAACTGGGTCGCCAGTTCGCCAATATTTCACTCGCAGACGTTGGCGATGCCCTTTACGCCCAGACGGCGTGGCATTTTTGCTCGGCCCTTGCGTTGACCGCACTGAGCTTCGCTTGCCTTGCCCTGTATGACGTGATGGGTGCGCACCGCGTGGCGCCTGGGCGCGTGCCACCTGCCCTTGCGTTGCTGGCCGGAGGCACCGCCAATGCGGTCTCTAACACCTTGGGTTTTCACGCGTTTACGGGAAGCTTTTTGCGCGTGCGTATTTACCAACGCTACGGGCTTTCGCTGGCCGAAGTTGCGCGGCTGGTCTCTCTGTCTTGGCTGGCCCTGGTGTTGGGGTTTCTTGCGATGCTGGCCTTCGCCCAATTGGCCCACGCAATGGCCAGTGCGCACCCCGCGATACCGCTCGCCATTTCCGGGCTGATCGCTGCGGGATTGATGCTGTTCCTGTTCTGGCTGCGTCGTGGACCAGGAGAGTTGCGCTTGTTTGGCTTCAACCAACCCCTGCCGCCCGCCGCTATGGCCTTGCTGCAGATGGGTTTGGGTGCGGTGGAGAGCGCCACTGCCATTGGTGCACTCTACGAGGGTCGGCAGGGATTCATGTAAAAAACAGCCAAAACTGACCTAAGTCTTTGTTTCGATTGAACTTTTTGTGATCTTTTTTTCTGTAGAAATAATGATTTCAGGTTGCATCAATAGAGTCGGATTCGCTTCTGGCAACGTTGCACTGAGGCGTTGAAGCATGCTGCCTACAATTTGCTCCTGCGCCGATGCAGCGGCCTTGGATGCGGCCAACTCCAACTCCAATTTTTGACGCCCCTCCAGCAGCTCGTCATGCCGGACTTTCATCTTCTCGTTTGACTCGACCAAATGGCGGCTGGACGCTTCTTGTTCGACCAGTATTTTCCCCAATTCCTCTATGCGTCGCTGTGCGAACGCAAGTGACTCTGTTAATGGGCGTAGTTTTCGAATTTCTTCCTGGGCCTGGTAAAGGTCTGACTGGGCACGCGACAGATCCCCCAGTAATCGACTGCCTTCTTGGTTCGCTTTCACCGCTTCGAGCTGCTTGGCGGTCAGCGCCTCGTTGACGGTTCTCAATTCCGCCTGCAGATATTGCACCTGCTGCTCCTGTTTGCGGTGCTCTTGCTCGCGCTGCTCTTTAGCTGATTGCCTAAAGTGCTCTAGGGCCTCGCGGGCGTGCTGGTGCTTTTCTTCCAGAGACTGCCGGTGGCGCTCCTCGGCCGCAATTCGCTCTTGCAGGTCAACCACTTGCTGAGCGAGTTGTGTGGATTCAAGCGTCTTGGCGCGCAGACTCTCACTGGTTTTGGCGTGAGTGGCCTTTTCTTCGGCCAATGTGCGTTGGGTCTGCTCTAGCTGCAGTCGCGTTGACTGGGCCTCAGTTTTGACTACCGCTGCGGCGTCTTGGTGTTGGGTCAATTGCGCGGCATGCTGGGTTTGAAGTGCTGCTACCCGACCTTCGGCCTCTTCATTAAGCCTGATGGCCAAGCGCTCCACCAAGTCTTGTATGGCCTCGCTAACTGCCACCCTGGTTCCAGCGGCACCACCTTCTTCTTCCTCGATTTCTTTCAGGTACCGGTGGATGGTGGCCTTGGAGCCGGTGTTCCCCAGCTCAACACGAATTGCATCAATTGACGGGTACTCCCCGTCGGCCATCAGCTTGCTGCGCGCACGCACCACTTCGGACTTGTAAATACCGGCTCTGGCCATGGACCCACCTTTATTTCGTACTATAGTATGTAATGGTGTATTACATACTACTTTTACTAAAAATAAAAGCTGAATTTTAAAGAAACTGACAAGTGATAATGGTAGATTATTGCTTATGATGCAGGTTTTGACTTCAGCTACTCGGCTGGCAAAAACTCAGGTGGTTCGAACCTCGGTTAGTAAGTCGGGATGACGATCCAGCAGCTTGAACAGTTTGACCAACGCAAGTGACGGCTTGGTCTTGCCG
>JBBRNS010000290.1:0-4453 GCA_038230175.1 Burkholderiales bacterium | reverse complement strand
GCCTAGCCGGTAATGACACTCTCAATGGCGGTGCAGGCAATGACACCCTAGATGGCGGCACTGGTGCCGACACCATGGTGGGTGGCCTAGGAGACGACCTGTATTTAGTAGACGACGCGGGCGACGTGGTAACCGAATTGGCTGGCCAAGGCCGCGATACCGTTCGCTCATCCATCACCTACACGCTGGGTTCTAACGTTGAAGACCTCATATTGACTGGCACTGCTGCCATCAATGGCACCGGCAACACCTTAAACAACGTGCTAACTGGCAACAGCGCCAACAACACCTTAAACGGTGGCGCAGGAGCTGACACCATGGCTGGCGGCTTGGGCAATGACACCTACACAGTCGACAACGTGGGCGACGTCATTATCGAGAACGCCAATGAAGGCACAGACAAGGTCAACAGCTCCATAAGCTGGACCCTGGGCAACAACCTAGAGAACCTGACCCTCACCGGCAGTGCCGCCATCAATGCCACTGGCAATGCACTCGACAACGTGCTGACCGGCAACAGCGGTGCCAACACGCTGACCGGTGGTGCAGGTAACGACACCTTAAACGGTGGAGCCGGAGCCGACACCATGATTGGTGGCACGGGCAACGACACCTATGTGGTCGACAACGCGGGCGACCAGGTCACAGAGTTAGCGGGCGAGGGCACAGATACCGTGAAAACGGCCCTGACCTACACCCTGGGTAACAACGTAGAAAACCTCACACTCACCGGCAGTGCAGCGGTTAACGGCACTGGCAACAGTCTGGACAACGTCTTGATTGGCAATTCTGCTGCCAATGTGCTCACCGGTGGTGCGGGCAATGACTGGCTGGACGGCGCTGGTGGTGTCGACACCATGGTGGGCGGCACGGGCGACGACACCTATGTAGTGGCCCAAACCGGAGATCTGGTGGTAGAAAAACCAGGCGAAGGCGTGGACACAGTGCGGGCATCTATTACCTACACCCTGGGTGCCGATGTCGAGAACCTAACCCTTACCGGCACCGGTGCCATCAGCGGCACCGGCAACAGCTTGGACAATGTCTTAATTGGCAACACAGGCGCCAACACACTAACCGGTGGTGCTGGCAACGACACCTTAGACGGTGGAGCAGGCGCCGACAAGCTAATCGGCGGCACGGGCAACGACACCTACAAAATGGGCCGTGGCTATGGCGCAGACACCGTTACCGAGAACGACGCCACCGTGGGTAACACTGACGTGGCGCAGTTTGGTGCCGGCATTACCGATGACCAGCTGTGGTTCCGCAAGGTGTCCAACAACCTGGAGGTCAGCATCATTGGCACGACCGACAAGTTGACCATCACAAACTGGTACCTGGGCAACCAATACCATGTGGAGCAGTTCAAGGTGGCCGATGGGCATATGTTGCTAGACTCCAAAGTGCAAAACCTGGTGCAAGCGATGGCGGCCTTTGCACCACCGGTTGCTGGGCAGACCACTTTGAGCGCGGCCTACCAGACTACATTGAACCCAGTGATTGCGGCCAACTGGCAGTAAGGTTTGACAGGGAGATTGCCGGCAATGCCTGGATCGGGTGTTGCCAGTACTTCTCAACCGATACGCTTGGCACCGGTCAGTTTGTCGTGTGCGTTCCAATGAAGGGGTGGGAATTGGCGCTTACAATATTCCGGTGGGTCTGTTGGCCGCTGCCGTCACCTGGGGCATCTACCGGCCACGCGAGACTGCGACCCGAAAGCTGCCCATCGACAGTGTCGGGTTGGCGCTGCTCGTGCTGTGGGTTGGGTCATTGCAACTGATGCTGGACAAGGGCAAAGAAATGGACTGGTTTGCCTCCACAGAAATTGTGGCGCTTGCCGTGGTTGCAGTGGTGGCGTTTTTAGTATTTGTGGTCTGGGAGTGGACCGACAAGCACCCGGTGGTCGACCTGCGATTGTTCAAGGGTCGCAACTTCGCTTTTGGTGCCCTGTCGCTGTCGGTGGCCTATGGCTTGTTTTTTGGCAACGTCGTATTGTTGCCGCTGTGGTTACAACAATGGATGGGCTACACCGCCACATCAGCGGGTATGGCGCTGGCGCCGGTGGGGTTGTTCGCTATTTTGTTGACCCCGTTGGTTGGCAAAAAGGTGGGCACCTGGGACCCACGTCGCATGGCCACTGGTGCCTTTGTGGTGTTTGCTTTGGTGCTGTGGATGCGGTCGCATTTTTCGACCCAGACCGATTTTGTGCACATCCTTATACCCACCTTGATTCAAGGTGCGGCCATGGCTTTCTTCTTTATCCCATTGACCTCTATCACCCTTGCTGGGTTGTCGCCTGACCGCATCCCGGCGGCGGCGGGCTTGAGCAATTTTGTGCGTATCACGGCAGGTGCTATGGGTACCTCGATCGCCACGACGTTGTGGGAAGACCGCGCTGCCATGCACCACGCGCACATGACCGAATCGATGGTGGCAGGGCAGGGTGTTTTTGCATCAACCTGGGAGGGCTTGCAATCAGCCGGGCTCAGCGCCCAGCAGGCGCTGGTGCAAATCAACCAGCTGATTAACCAACAGGCTTTTACCCGGGCTGCCGACGACATTTTTCTGGGCTCGGCCTGGATATTCCTGGGCCTCATCGGACTGATCTGGCTCACCAGCCGCCCAGCAGCGGTGGGAAGCTCCGCCGACGCTGGCGGCGCGCATTAACCAGAATGCCAGAGGGCGCAAGTTAAGGCGCCTAGCTGGCTGTTTGGGCTGATGTCAGAGTCGGGCCAGCTGCTCGCGCATTTTTGCCAACGTGTCGGTGAAGTCGGCTACGCGTTTGCGCTCCTGCTCCAAAACGGCGGCCGGCGCCTTGGCCACAAAGGCTTCGTTGCCGAGCTTGATGTTGGCGCGTGTGATCTGCTCTTCCAAACGGGCCACTTCTTTGCCCAGGCGTACTTTTTCGGCGGCAACATCTACTTCCATGTATAGGCAGATGCGGGCATCGCCCACTACGGCCACCGGTGCCGCTTGTGCGGCTGCAGCCCACGCCGCCTCGTCGTCAAACAAGCGTACTTCATTGAGCTTGGCCAGGGCCTGCAACACGGGGGCTGCGGTTTGCAAGAAGGCTTTCTCTGGGGCGGATTGGGCGACCACAAACAGGGGCAGGCGAGTCGAAGGCGATACGCTCATCTCCCCGCGCAAATTGCGGCAAGCGTCCACCAACTGTTTGAGCTTGACCACATGGGCTATTGCCGCTTCGTCAATGCGCTCGGGCTGGCTTAAGGGGTACGCGGCGATGCTGATGGATGCGCCAGCGCCACCCGGTGTGTCGGTAGCCGCAGGCAAGCGCCCCGCCACGGGTGCTACTTTTTGCCACAGCTCTTCGGTGATGAAGGGGGTGATGGGGTGCGCCAGGCGCAGCAGGGTTTCTAGTGTGCGGATCAGGGTGCGACGGGTGGCGCGTTGCTGCGCCGGTGTGCCGGTCTGGATTTGCACTTTGGCAATTTCTAGGTACCAGTCGCAGAACTCGTTCCAGGCAAAGTCGTAGATGGTGCTGGCCACGTTGTCCAGGCGGTATTCTTCAAAGCCTTTGGCCACGTCAGCCTCGGCTTTTTGCAGCATCGACACGATCCAGCGGTCAGCGGCACTGAATTCCAGGTAACCACCTGTGGCACAGGCGGCGCTGGCCTGTTCGTCCACGCCGCAGTCTTGGCCTTCGCAGTTCATCAGCACAAAGCGGGTGGCGTTCCACAGTTTGTTGCAGAAGTTGCGGTAGCCCTCGCAGCGTTTGCTGTCGAAGTTGATGCTGCGGCCCAAGCTGGCCAAAGAGGCAAAGGTAAAGCGCAGGGCGTCCGCACCAAATGCGGGGATGCCTTCGGGAAATTCTTTTTCGGTGTTTTTGCGCACCTGGGGTGCTGTTTCGGGTTTGCGCAGGCCTTCGGAGCGTTTGACCAATAGCTCGGGGAGGGCGATGCCGTCGATCAGGTCGACGGGGTCGAGCACGTTGCCCTCGCTCTTGCTCATCTTTTTGCCTTGCGAGTCTTTCACTAGGCCGTGGATGTAGACGTGTTTGAAGGGTACTTTTCCGGTGAAGTGGGTGGTCATCATGATCATCCGGGCGACCCAGAAGAAGATGATGTCGTAGCCTGTAACAAGGACGCTGCTGGGGAGGTAGAGGTTGTAGTCGCTTAAGTCGTTTGCGTTTGCGCTGGTGTTCGCGTCGCCCAAGAGGGCGGGGTCGGCGGACCGGCTCAGAGGCGCTGCGCTTGCCAAGTCGCCGGATCCACCGACCCCGCCCTCTTGGGCTGGTGTGGTGGGCCAGCCCATGGTGCTGAAGGGGACCAGGGCGGAGGAGTACCAGGTGTCTAGCACGTCTTCGTCACGACGTAGTTTTTTGCCGGGGGCTTTGGACTGGGCTTCGGCCTCGTTGCGGGCTACTATGACATTGCCTTCTTCGTCGTACCACGCTGGAATCTGGTGGCCCCACCAGAGTTGGCGTCTGATG
>JBBRNS010000289.1:0-4476 GCA_038230175.1 Burkholderiales bacterium | reverse complement strand
CCAGCGCACAAATAAGCGTTTTTGACAGGTTTGGTGCGCTACCGTACTGAAGATATGCACCCAAGCGCGGATGCTCTGCACATCTCCACTTCGAATTTTTAAAGGCTTCCATGACCACCCTATCCAAACTGACAACGGTTGCCGCACTGCGCGAGCGGGCCCGCAAGAACCTAGAGCAAGGTGCCGTCACCGCCGGCTACCAAGCCGATACCCAAACTGTGGTCCGATTGTTGAACGACGCCCTGGCGACGGAAATCGTCTGCGTGCTGCGCTACCGGCGCCACCACTTCATGGCGCGCGGCATCCACTCGCAGGCCATTGCATCTGAATTTCTGACTCACTCAATCGAAGAGCAAGGCCATGCCGACCTGCTGGCCGCGCGCATTGTGCAGTTGGGCGGAGAGCCCGACTTCTCCCCGGCCAGTCTGGTCGGGCGCAGCCATGCCGAATATGTCGCTGGCAATACCCTGGCCGACATGGTCAAAGAAAACCTGGTGGCAGAGCGCATCGCCATTGATAGCTACCGCGAATTTATTGCCTACCTGAGCGACCAAGACCCCACCACGCGGCGCATGCTGGAGACCATCTTGGCGGCAGAAGAAGACCACGCCGACGACATGTCAGACCTGATGCAGCATTTCCCAGCCAATGCCTAAAGGCTGGCTAGCGCCGGCCACTCTCGGCTTCCTCGGCATTCCGCTGGGCAATTAAGGCATTGATGACAAACACCACCAAACCCACGCGAGCGCTCCAGCCCACCCATGCTTGGCTCCTGGCCATGGTGCTGGCCCTACCCGCCTTACCGGCCTGCACCGAGGCCGCTCGCCACCCGGTATCAGCCGGTTTTGGGCCAAATCCCACCCTGGATGCCCCCCAAACCAGCGTAATCCCGACGGTGAACATTGCACCGGCCAAAGGCTGGCCTGCTGGCACAACACCCCTGGCCGCCCCGGGGATGCGGGTGCAGGCCTTTGCCAGTGGTCTGAGCCACCCGCGCTGGGTCTACCTGCTACCCAACGGGGATGTGCTGGTTGCCGAAAGCAACGGCCCTGCCCGGCCCGAAGACGCCAAAGGCATCAAAGGCTGGGCGATGGGGTTGGTGATGGGCTGGGCCGGTGCCGGTGTGCCCAGCGCCAACCGCATTGCGCTTTTACGCGACACCGATGGCGACGGTGTGGCCGACCTGCACACCGTGCTGCTGCAAGGGCTCAACTCACCCTTTGGCATGGCCCTGGTGGGCAAGCATCTATTTGTGGCCAACACCGATGCCGTGCTGCGCTTTGATTACGCGGATGGCGACACAACTATTGAGTCCCCTGGGGTGAAGGTACTCGATTTGCCAGCAGGCCCGATTAACCACCACTGGACCAAAAACATCATCGCCAGCCCAGATGGACAAACGCTTTATGTGACGGTGGGCTCCAACAGCAATGTGGCCGAGCGCGGCATGCAGGCAGAGTTTGAGCGCGCAGCCATTTGGGAAGTGAATATCGCCACCAGTGCACACCGCATCTTCGCGTCCGGCCTGCGCAACCCCAATGGCATGGCATGGGAACCCGCCACGGGTGTGTTGTGGACGGTGGTCAATGAACGCGACGAACTGGGCAGCGACCTGGTGCCCGACTACCTGACCTCGGTGCACGAGGGCGATTTTTACGGCTGGCCTTACAGCTACTTTGGCCAGCATGTCGACACCCGGGTGCAGCCAACGCGGCCCGACCTGGTGGCTAAAGCACGGGTGCCAGACTATGCCTTGGGCCCGCATACTGCCTCGCTCGGGCTTGCGGCGGCGACTGGCAACACCCTGCCACCCGCGTTTGCCAATGGCATGTTCATCGGGCAACACGGCTCATGGAACCGGCGACCCCACAGTGGGTACAAAGTGGTCTTCGTACCCTTCCAAAACGGCAAGCCCTCTGGCGAGCCCATCGATGTGTTAACCGGCTTTTTGAGCGATGCCAAAACCGCCTATGGGCGCCCGGTTGGCGTAGCGCTCGACAAACGCGGCGCGCTCTTGGTGGCCGATGATGTGGGTAACATAATCTGGCGCGTCAGTGCATCGCCGTAAGCGCCCTACGACAAAGGATTCCCATGCCAAACCGCCTTGAATCGGACTCGATGGGTTCCATTGCCGTGGACCACGCGGCGCTGTGGGGCGCACAGACCCAGCGCTCTCTGACCCACTTTCACATTTCTACCGAACGTATGCCGGTGGAGTTACTCATAGCCTTGGCCCAAATCAAACGGGTCGGCGCCACGGTGAATAGCGCGCTGGGCTTGCTGGATGGGGCCACCGCCAACGCCATTTGCCGGGCAGCCGACGCGGTGCTTACCGGTGCGCACTGGGATGCGTTTCCCTTGGCGGTTTGGCAAACCGGATCGGGCACCCAAACCAATATGAATATGAATGAGGTGCTGGCCAGCCTGGCCTCAGAGGCGCTGGGGGGCACGCGGGGCGCTGCACGCCTGGTGCACCCAAACGACCATGTCAACCTGGGGCAGTCGTCCAACGACATTTTTCCGACCGCCATGCATGTTGCCGCCGTTAGCGCCTTGCACAACCATTTGCTACCGGCCTTGCGGGCGATGCAGGCCACTTTGGCGCAGAAGGCTGCAGATTTTTCAGGGATCGTCAAGATCGGGCGCACCCACCTGCAAGACGCCACACCCCTCACACTGGGGCAAGAAATCTCCGGTTGGGTCGCCCAGCTGCACCATGCCGACCACGCCATCACCGCCAGCCTGCCCGCATTGCTGGCACTCGCCGTTGGCGGCACTGCCGTGGGCACTGGGCTCAATACCCACCCAGAATTTGGGTTGCGTGTGGCCAGCCATCTCGCCCAGGAAACCGGCCTGCCGTTCCAGTGTGCTGACAACCGCTTTGCGGCGCTGGCTTGCCATGATCCATTGGTGCAAGCACATGGCGCGCTCAAGACGCTGGCCGTGGCGCTGATGAAAATTGCCAACGACATCCGGTGGCTGGCCAGTGGCCCGCGCTGCGGCCTGGGTGAACTGCACATTCCCGAAAACGAGCCCGGCAGTTCAATCATGCCGGGCAAAGTCAACCCCACGCAGTGCGAGGCCGTGACCATGGTGTGCTGTCAGGTGATGGGCAACGACGTGGCCATCGGCATCGGTGGCGCGATGGGCAATTTCGAACTCAATGTGTTCAAACCGCTGATCGCGCACAACTTTTTGCAAAGTGTGCGCCTGCTGGCCGACGCCATGGCCAGTTTGGATGCCTATTGCCTGCAAGGCCTAGAACCCGATCGCCCCCGTATTGCAGACCTGCTGGCCCGCTCTTTGATGCTGGTCACGGCGCTCG
Source organism: Burkholderiales bacterium (assembly GCA_038230175.1). GTDB lineage: Bacteria > Pseudomonadota > Gammaproteobacteria > Burkholderiales > Burkholderiaceae_C > Allorhodoferax. The sequence continues at coordinate 1,151 of JBBRNS010000289.1, read as the reverse complement.
CGCCCCACATTGGTTATGACCGTGCCGCCCAGATTGCCAAACATGCCCATGCCAGTGGCGCCACCTTGCGTGACGCTGCGCTGGCGCTGGGTTTTGTCAGTGCGGCGCAGTTTGACGAATGGGTGCGGCCCGAGAAGATGACCGGACCGGTGCAGGAAAGCTTCTAAGCGGCGCCTAGGTCAGCGATTGCCCGCAATCCGCATGATCTCTTTGGCGATGTCTTCGGGCGACAGCACAAAGTCAATGCAACCACTGGCGATGGCGCTCTGGGGCATGTCGGGTTGGGTTGCGGTACTGGGCTGCTGCGCAATGGTGATGCCGCCTACGTCTTTGATGCCGCACAGTGCGGCAGCGCCATCACCGTCATAGCCCGACACAATCACCGCAATCAGTTTGCCGTCCCAAAACTCGGTCAATGAACGCAGAAAGACGGTAATCACATCGGGCCAGCCACGCGGTTTCGAGATAGGCTTCAAATGGAACACTTCACCGTCCACATGCAAGTCGCGGTTGGCCGGGATGATGTATACGCGGTTGGGCACAATGAGCAAATTCTCGGTGATCAGCTCGACCGGCATGGTGGTGAATGGCGGCAGCACCTCATGCAACTGGGTTGGCATGATGGTGATGTGGTTGACGATCACAATCGCCACGCCCATGTCCGGTGGCAAGTTTTTCAACAAGCGGATATAGGCGTCCAGCCCACCGGCGGAGCCACCCACACACACGATTGGAAAGTTATTCATTCAATAGCTCCGCCTAAAGAGGCGGCCAGCTCGAATGCGAAAATTCCAACGCCGCATCCAACACGTCCATAAACGCGTCGATTTTGATGGGCTTGGTGATGTAGCGAAAGAAACCCGCCTCCAGGCCGCTTTCAATTTCTGTGGCCATGGCATTGGCGCTGACCGCCACCACAGGGATGTGCTGCGTGGTGGGGTCTTCACGCAGCATCTTGAGCGCCGCCAAGCCGCTCATGCCCGGCAGGTGGATGTCCATCAAAATGATCGACGGCTGCTGGCTGCGCGCCAAAGCGATGCCGCTGGGGGCGTCTCGGGCGCTCAGCAGTTGCAGTTCTGGCCGGCGCGCCAAGAGTTCTTCGACCAATTGCAGGTTCTCTGGGTTGTCTTCCACATACAACACGGAATGTT
>JBBRNS010000288.1:0-4480 GCA_038230175.1 Burkholderiales bacterium | reverse complement strand
TAGCCCCAGGCTGGGGTTCAAAATCCATTTCCAGGCGGTGCCGGTCACGATGAACGACAGGGCCATGGGGTACAGATAGATTGTGCGCAGCACACCCTCTGCGCGTACCTTTTGATCCAAGAAGATGGCCAGCACCACGCCCACGGCCATGGAACCACCCACATACAGCACGCTAAAAATGCCCAAGTTCTTCAGGGCCACATACCAGCGGTCCATGTCCCAGAGGCGTACGTATTGCTCTAGTCCGACGAACTCGTCGTAATTGGGCAGCATGCGGGAGTTGGTCACCGACAACACGCCGTTCCAGATCATGAAGCCATAGATGAAGGTGAACCCGAGCAAAAACGCGGGTGCAATCACCAGTTTGGGGAGCAGGTTTTCAAAGGTTTTCATACGTTGTGCGCTCCGGCTATGGTTGCGGTCCTGGGTCACGTCAAGAAAAGGCAGACTGGGTATTCCACTGCGTTCGTGTCCCCCGCCCGCTTTGCGGGCTCCTCCTTGACCTCACTCCGCGAAACACCCAGTCCACCTTTTCCAAGCGGCTTTGTGGGTACCCCGCGCACGCAATCATCGAAATCCAGCAGTAGGGTTGGGGTGCGTGCCGCAGTGAGGTCAAGGAGGAGCCCGCAAAGCGGGCGGGGGACACGAACGAAGGTACGTACCCCAAACCTTCTGCGGGCGAACACCATGGTGCCCGCATCCAACCGATACAGGTCTACTTGGTCGCCGCAGCCTTGGCGATGTTTTTCACGCCGTCAGCCACCGAGATCTTGTCGTCGTTCCAGAACTGGCTGACCGCATCTTGAATCGCACCTTGCGCAGCAGGGTTCACTGCCATCTGGTGGGCGATCGATGGCACCAAGCCACCGTTTTTGGCAGTGGCCACAAAGTCCTTGCTGGACAATTTGGCGCAGTCGTCAAACTTGGCCATGTCCATGCCCAAACGTACCGGTATAGAGCCCTTGTTCAGGTTGAACACTTCTTGAAATTCGGGGCTCATGATGGCGGCAGCCAGATCGGCCTGGGCTTTTTGCGAAGCAGGGTCTTTCAGCTTGAACATCGCAAATGAGTCAATGTTGAAGGTGTAGGCATTGGCAGTGCCAGGAGCAGCAGCGCAAATATAGTCTTTTCCTGGTACCTTGCCCGCAGCAGAAAACTCGCCTTTAGCCCAGTCACCCATGAACTGGAACGCAGCCTTACCCTGAATCAACATGGCGGTGGTCAGGTTCCAGTCGCGGCCTGGGGATGCAGCATCGGTATAACCTTTGATACGGCGGAACGTCTCTAGCGACTTCACCATGGTGGGGCTGGTCAGCGCTTTGGGGTCTAACTTGACCATCGCGTCTTGGTAGAACTTTGCGCCGCCAACACCCAGCACCACTGACTCAAATGTAGTGAAGTCTTGCCAGTTTTGGCCACCATGGGCTACGGCAACGAGGCCCGCTTTTTTGACCTTGTCCGCGTCAACAAAAAACTCGTCCCATGTTTTGGGGGCGCTGGCAATGCCGGCTTTCTTCAACACGTCGGCGTTGGCCCACATCCAGTTGACGCGGTGTACATTCACGGGTACGGCGACATAGTTCCCTTTGTACTTCATGACATCGGCCACGACTTTAGGCAACAGGCTATCCCATTTTTCGGCCTTAGCGATGGGGTCTAGATTGGCCAAAACGCCTTCCGATGCCCACTCTTGAATCGCTGGACCCTTGATCTGGGCGGCTGCCGGTGGGTTGCCCGCGACCACGCGGCTTTTGAGCACGGTCATGGCGTTGTCGCCCCCGCCACCGGCTACCGCAAAATCTTTCCAGGTGTCGCCCTTGGCCTGCATGATCTTCTTGAGCTCGCCCACCGACTTGGCTTCGCCCCCAGACGTCCACCAGTGCAGCACTTCCACCTCGCCGGCAAGCGCCGCGTTACCCGCTACTACCAATGCCACGGCTGTGGCGAGTTTCGAAAGTTTCAACATCGCGTCTCCAATAGTTAAGTCTTCGCTGGGCCAAAGAGCCAGTCGCAAGCGTCAATAAACCCGGACCCGCACCATGCGGATCTAGATCTATTAATTTTTCATTAATTATTAGAGAAAGCCATAGGGGGTTTCCCTATGGATGGGTACACAGGGCTAGCTGCAGCGCAGGCTGATGATGCCTTGGTAGTTGAATCCGCTGTCCAATTGGACCCGGTACGCAACGCCCAAAAGAATGACGGCACCGAGGCCCGCAGCGTCACCCGCACCCATAACGACCATATTGCCAACGTTTGGATTTGAAAACAGACGCGATGTTTGGAAGATAGCGCTAACCGGAGCCGAGTTCGCCAAAGTGAAGCGGAAAGACTCTTGGAATACCGTATTGAAACTTTGGCTGGGATATTGACTGGCAGCAACGACATTGATGGGAACATCTGCATTGCCAGATCCATCAAAAACTATTGATACCGCGCCGCCGAGTCCGGCAACACCTACGGTCGTAGTTTCGCCTATTCGTGTGTCTCCCACGTAGCTTGCTCCCGTTTCTTTCAAACTGGTGCAGGTTTTCGTACTGCCCGCTGCCGGGAATGCGGTCAGCGCGTTGAATGCCAAATAGTGAAAGGCTTGGTTGTCGGTTCCCGATAGGGTCACTGTCCCTCCCGCATTGGTTACGACGCCTTTGCTCCATCGACCCTGTGCAAACGTTGCATCTCCTTCAATTTTTTGAACTGCGTATTTGTTCGTAGTCGATACATCCGCCAGCGTGTTAGCCCCCAAACGAATCACTTCGCCACTCGGCCCAAAGCCAATATTGGCAGCAGTACCACTGCCAAACTGATCGTTAAGTGCCGCATTGCTATATGCGCCCAGGATGTCTTTTCCAGGTCCAATAATTAAATATCGCAAATTGTTGTTGGCGGAAAACGCGGGCGATGCCGACCCTGACGAAGTCACATAGGTCGCTACCGTAGCAGTGGTCGTTGTCGTTTGTACGGTTACTGGATCGCCACCGCCGCACCCACTGAGCATGCCTAAGCCCACCGCAAAAATGCCCAACCCAGTGCGGATAGTGGTCGACGACGAGATGGCAGTGCGCATAGCTATTCCTAAGAAAACGGTGCCATGTCCGCTGCGTGGGGCATGTGGCAAAGTCGGCGCCGAGCAGGAAAATCTGAACGACAGGGAGTGTCAATTGTCGTTGCCACCCCCCGTTTTTGCAAGCCAAAGCCTTGTCTTGGCGGCCAAGCCCGGGTAACGAAGTGTAAAAACGCGGCTGACGCGATAGTTGTGTTACGCCACCACCAGCGCCAACGCGGCGTAGTCGCCCACCTGGTCTCCAAGTCCTGCGGGCACTAGCTCCAGCCCGTCAGTCAGTGCAGGCAGTTTGCCGGTAATGTGGGTGCGCAAACGCGGCAGCAGCATATCGCGGTGGTGCCAGAACACGCTGCCACCCAGGCTGACGCGCTGCAGGTCCAGGGTGACGGTCAGGTTGTAAATGGTGCGGCCCATGACTCTGCACAAGTCATCAATAATGGCCTGAGCCCTCGTATCACCTGCGCGAGCAGCTATAAAAAGTGTAGCGGCGTCCGCGTAGCCCTGGCCGGAGAAACGCCGTGCAATGGCATTGCCGGCGATTAAACCCTCCACGTCACCCATGTTGCCGCAGCCGCACAGGGCGTCGGTGTTATCGCTCACAAAGGTGTGGCCGGCGTGGCCGGCATTGCCGTTTTTACCGCGCAGAATGTGCCCGTCCACGCACAGACCCAGGCCGATTCCGGTGCTCCAGGTGACATAGGCGCAGTTGTCCACGCCCTGCAGGGCGCCCCAGCGCCGCTCGGCTTCGAGCGCGCCAATACCGTCGTTTTCCACCCGCACAGTGGTGAAGGCTTGGCGCAGCGGGGCTTCTAGCAGCGCGGTGTGCCAGTCGTTGGGCAGGCCGCGCGCTGTACCGGCTAGGCCACCGCAGATATTGGGTGCGGCCAGCTCGATCAACCCGTCCTGCATCACGAATGGTCCGCAAGACGCCACACCCACCGCCGCAATGTCGGCGGCGCGTATGCCGGCCAGCGCGCTGCTTTGCCCCACCATGCGCATGATTTGCAATGCCAGCGCATCGTTATTGCCTTCTTTGGCCGTGGGTTCGGCAATCTTCCCGCGTACGCCGTTTTCGTCGGCCACGCTCACGGCTACCTTGGTGCCGCCAATGTCAACACACGCCACGGGCGCTGCGCCACGCGGAAGTTGGACGAGGGGTAGGTTGCTTGGGTTCATGGCGTGTGTGGCGCGGGCGCCGTTGGTGGTAGGGGTGGTGCGATATTACTGTCGGCCGTAGTCGTCTTGCAGGCGCACGATGTCGTCTTCACGCAGTTCGTTACCAAACTGGATTTCAACAACCTCTAGCATGTGTTCGCCCCGGTTTGCCAAGCGGTGGATTTGTCCCAGGGCAATGTCGCAGTGTTCTCCGGCGCCCAATGTAAGGGCACGGTCACCGAGGGTGACGTGGGCCACCCCTTG
>JBBRNS010000287.1:0-4487 GCA_038230175.1 Burkholderiales bacterium | reverse complement strand
GAGTCGTTGACGGGTACAAACAGTGGCGCTGGATCAGGCTAAACTGTTACCCAGGCTTGAACCACGCCGTGATCCAAGTGATATTGCCGTCGGGCTTGTACACCCCCATGACCGCATCGCGCACCGGCTTGCCGCTGCTCAGCGCAACCATCGCCGGATGCGTGTCGCCTGGCCAAGGCGTCAGGTCTTCGTGAACACAGCGCCAGGAAGGATCGATGGACTTTTTGCCGATTAACTGCTCGAAACTCAGTCCCAGCAGGTTCTCGGCACTGGTGTTGCACGAAATGATTTCACCATTTGCGCGCTGCAACACAACGCCCGATATCATGGCGTCCATCACTGCGTGGTATCGCGCTTCTGACCTGTTCAGCGCAACAATCTGTTCATCCAAACGTTGATTTGCAGACGACGAATCTTGTACGGCCTTGCGAAGTTCTATTTCCCGCATCGCAGAATGGGCCAGTTCCGACAGGACTTCGATGTCGCTCTCAGTCCAACTTCTGGGTTTGAAATCGATGGCGCAAAAACTGCCAAGGACCTGGCCAGCCTCTGTGACCAACGGAATACCCGCATAGGCGCGCACACCCAAGGATTGCACGGTGGGGACGTCACGAAATACCGGCAACTGCGTGACGTCGTCGAGCACCAAAGGTCCGTCTGAAACCAGTGCGTAGTGGCAAAAAGTGGTGCCTTCCAGTTGCCGCGTGGTTTTGAGGGGTTCGCCAAAGCCAAATGAGCTTTTGTAAAAATCGCGGCTCTGATCGAGCAAGGATAAGAATGTCGCCGGAGCCCCGATCAGTTTGGCGGCTAAACGTGTTAGCCGGTCGAAGCTTTCGTCGGGCGGCGTATCCAGAAGGCAGGTTCTTCGCACCGCATCAATACGTTCAGGGTCAGCGATGGCAGACCTAACTGCGGCCGCATCTGGGGGCAAATGAGCTTTTACCTGCATTGTTTCTCCAACTTGTGCTGGCTCTTTGGACCAAGCCTCTTAAGTGGCGCCATCTCTTTTTGATTCTAAGCACGACCGGCCGGTAATGGGCGATTTTTCGGATGGCCGGTGTCGTCTGATTGTGTGAGTTTGCTATGTCAATCTGGACACCCGCTTTCGCAGCATACCCGACCCAGAAACTATGGGGATTGATGACCGCTTGCGGGTAGCGCAATTTGATAGTCGTTCGTCCCCTTTGGGCCCGCCGCTGTCTCTGAAACAACATTCACGATCAGCCCAAAACGCAGTACACAATGCGCTGAAATAGGCAAACCGCATTCACGTGCCTGCGTCCCGCAAACTCAAGATTTAAGGGCCGCCAATTGCCCCTTTAAGGTCGCGTTTTCTGCCTTGAGCTCCGAGATCACCTGCTTGAGCCTGGCAATAACACCTTCGGGCGATTCGGGTTCTGTCCGCTCCACCGCCTTCGCCTCGCGCACCTGGCGGGCAGCCAGACGCAGCTCTTTCTTGCCGCCGGCCGCAGCAGCCACCTGTTCTTCAACTGGCAGGGACGCCACGGTTGCTGCCGCGTTGATTGAGATCGTGCCCGCTTTGACCGCCGCGACCAGTTCTGGCGTTGCCGATTTTTGAATTTTTTCAATCTGGCTGATGGTGTTGCTGCTGATGCGCGCTTCTTTGGCTATCGACTCACGGGAGAACTTGGGTTCTGGCGCCAACGGCTCTGGTGTTGACTCAGCGTTGGTGGACGCCGCATTGACCGGTGGTGTCGCGCGCTCGGCCAAGATCCCTTTTTTACGCAAAGCCAAAACACCGCGCTGGAAATCGGAGAGGCTGCGCCGCCCTAGGTGCTGCTCGATCATCCACAGGTGCACGTCGTCCATCGACTTGAACTGGGTGTTCTGCACCGTAGTGAACGCGATGCCGTGTTTGCTGCAAATGCCGTACCGGTTGTGCCCATCCACCAGCACATCACCCCACAGCACCAACGCATCGCGGCAGCCTTCCGCTAAAAGGCTGCGCTCCAGTGCGTCATGCTCGTCCGCAGTGAGTGGATCGATGTAAGCAAGCAGTTCTTCGTTCACCGTAATATTCATGGGAGGCAGGTTTTATAGGGCAAGGGCGGCAAACAATCGCACGAAATTGCGCCGCCTTACCAAAAAAAATAGACAAAAAAAATCCCAACCGATGAGGGTTGGGATTTCCATATATGGTGGAGCTGGCGGGATTTGAACCCGCGTCCGCAAACCTTCTTCGAGCAGTTCTACATGTGTAGCCGTCTGATTTGAGTCTCGCCTTTTGCATCGCGCAGTGGCACGCTATGCAAAACGCCAGTAACCTATTGTCTCGACCCGCCCTAAGTCACCCAAGGCGGGCCCAGCCGAATGAAATTACCCCACAGCCTGGACAGCCTGACCTTGCGATCTGACTACCCTTGCCCAGCCTATCGGCTTACTGTTGTGAGGCTCACGTGCAATTAAGCAGCGAGTGCGAAACGTTCGTCGTTTGCAGTTAGGTTTTTTCTGCTGTTTTACGAGGTGACAGAACCTCGACATGCCCTGCTGCGCGTCCGAATCCACGTCGAAACCAGTGCAGCCCCAAGGTTTGTATTTTAGTCCCATACCGGGTTTTTCAAGAGTGCTGTTCAAGAAAAGTTGTTTTGCCAACAATCCGGCGCATTGCCGCCCCCTGATTGCCTCAGCGTGTGGGGGCTTCAAACGCCGGCAAAACGCACCACTGGCCAAAGCCGGGCGCTTTCAGCGGCCACTGCGCGGCTGTGTCAACACGACGTTGCCCACTGGCGATGAGCGTTGCGGCGCGGATGACGCCGGCATGGGTAATCCAGAGCGTCGGTCGCCCCGAAGCCTGGGTTTCATCCCACGCGGCGCCCACGCGGTGCATCACCTCGGACACCATTTCTGCGCCGCCGCAGCGCCAGCTTGCAAAGTCTGCGGCCCAGGCGTCCAGTTCGGTGCGGGCGATGGCGTCCCAACGCTGGCCCTCCCACTGGCCGAAGTTCATCTCAGCCAAGCGCACATCTGTTTTATAGGTCAAATCGGGCCGCAGCCCTTGTAAAACGTGCGCAAGCTGCTCACATCTTTGTAGCGGTGAATGGATGACTTGGATACCCATTGGCACGGCTGCGGCCAATGCGTCAGCCGCGACCTGGGTGGCTTGCGCGTCAGCCGCAATGTCGCTGGCACCGTAGCACAGGCCACTGGCGGTCAGTGGCTGCGCATGGCGTACCAGCCAAAGCGCCGTGGATGGGGCCGAAAGGGAATCAATAAATGGGGTGGTGTTCATTGTGAACGATCAGTACGCAACGAGAAAATGCTAGCGGTGGGAGGGTATTTCAGCGTGTCGATTTACGTTGGAGCTGCCCGGCGCGCAGCCCGGGCAGCGAAGCGTCAACCTGCGGCTGCGTGTCCGAGCCGAGCAACTTGTTAAACCGCATCGGGGTCAGCCTCTCGCGGCTCTCTGTGCCAGCGATCCTTCACTGAATCACGCCACGCCCGCCAACCGACAGGAAGATCTGCGACCAACCCGACGGTTCTATCGCGCTCAAACGCACACCCAAGACAAACGATCAGGCACTCGCCTGGATCTTCATTGCCACACAAAAATTGCCAGTCACCATCATGATCGTGGCTTACCAAAAGCACTGGATGGTCTTCACGAAGCACTCTCTGATTCGTGAACGCCACCGCGTTAGTTGGCGCATCAAACGGCCAACTTTGTGGCGCGAATTGGTGTGTATGGTTCGAGACTGTTTCCATGTGGTTCAACGTAAAGTTAAGCGGACGCCGACGCTCGCCTACGCATTGGCACACTTGGTCACAGTGTCTAGCGTGCGTGTTGTCACGTTCTTCCCGAAGGCTTTTTCGATGAGAATCATGAACACGGGGCCTTTTTCAATGGGTCGGTAGGCAGTAAACGCCTCTCGTCCTTGAACGAGGAAAACTGAGGCTAGGTCCTGTGCCAGCGGCAGAAGAACCTTTGGATTCGGAGTTTGGCGAAAGAAGCTGACTACTCGCTTTGCATCGGCTGGAATTCCGTGGCACGAGTACGGATCTGCTTCGAGCAGGGCCTTGAGTTCCGGGATACTGCGGACGATTGTGTAGAAGGCTCGTCCCAGCAGACTTTTCATTGCTGCCTCAGCCATAGCTTCAATTACAGCATGGTTTGTCTGATCGGAATCAAAGACCACGTTTCCGCTCGATAGAACGGTGCGGACGTTTGAGAAACCCGCCGATTCGAAGGATGCCTTGAGCTCGGGCATCTTCGCATTCAGTGGACTCACTCCCCTGAGAAGGGCGACGTAGCGTGGCATTGGTGATTGCGAGGCCTAACGTACAGTTCAGCGGTGCGCGGCACCTGAGCGCGTCCGTTGGAACGGCAAGTTGGACGAAGCCGCTACGCGGAGCAATTCCCAGCAGTCACCCCACGAACTATTCTGCACCTTCACGCCCTCAATCCCGAGGCGTGACTTTGCAACCATCGTGAGGAACATCCAACATGGACACCACCACTGCGGTCAGCG
>JBBRNS010000286.1:0-4502 GCA_038230175.1 Burkholderiales bacterium | reverse complement strand
GACCGGTGCGATCGAGTTGCCAGAAGGCAAAGAGATGGTCATGCCGGGTGACAACGTGTCGATCACTGTGAAGCTGATCAACCCGATCGCCATGGAAGAAGGTCTGCGGTTTGCGATCCGCGAAGGCGGTCGTACCGTTGGTGCGGGTGTGGTTGCTAAGATCATTGCGTAAAGGATTTGTAGGGGTATAGCTCAATTGGCAGAGCGTCGGTCTCCAAAACCGAAGGTTGTAGGTTCGATTCCTACTGCCCCTGCCACCAGGGTGAAAAAATGGTGGTACACAAGCCTGCTACAACCTAGCGGGCTTGAGTGTCTTGGGCTTCCTGAATTCAAATCACTTTAGAAACGCGAAAACCGAAAATATGGCTACCTCACAAGTTCAAACTGTCAGTACCGGGGCTGACAAAGCCAAGCTGGCTGCCGCCTGCGCCCTGGTGGTTGTGGGGCTGGTTGCCTACTACCTGCTCAAGCCACAGGGGTCTATGGTGCAGTGGTTGGTGTTGCTGCTCAGTTTGGCGGCTGCAGCGGGCGTGTTCTTGGTGTCCGAGAGCGGCAAAGAGCTTGTGGCGTTTGGCCGTGACGCTTGGCGCGAAGTGCGCAAGGTGGTCTGGCCGGCGCGAAAAGAAGCGATTCAGATCACGGCCTACGTGTTTGGATTTGTGCTGATCATGGCTCTGTTCTTGTGGTTGACCGACAAGACGCTTGAGTGGCTTTTTTATGACTTGATCTTGGGGTGGAAAAAATAATGACTGATGTTGTAGAGACCCCTTCCTCTCAGATGCCTGTTTCGACCAACGCTAACCCTGATTTGCGTTGGTATGTGGTGCATGCCTATTCCGGTATGGAGAAAGCGGTTGAGCGCAATATCCTTGAGCGCATTACACGCTCTGGCATGGAAAACAAATTTGGTCGCATCTTGGTTCCTATGGAGGAAGTAGTTGAGGTCAAAAACGGCCAGAAACGCACCACTGAGCGCAAGTTTTTTCCTGGCTATGTTTTGGTCGAGATGGTCATGGACGACGATACATGGCATTTGGTCAAGCATACCAACAAGGTCACCGGATTTGTGGGAGGCGCTAAAAACCGCCCGGCCCCCATCTCGGAAGCTGAGGTGATGAAGATCGTCAACCAGATGCAAGAGGGTACCGAGAAGCCGCGCCACAAAATCGAATTTGTGGTGGGCGAGTTTGTGCGGGTCAAAGAGGGTCCGTTTACCGATTTCAATGGCTCTGTCGAGGATGTGAATTACGAGAAGAGCAAAGTGCGTGTTGCAGTCACCATTTTTGGTCGCTCCACCCCGGTTGAACTCGAATTCTCACAAATCGAGAAAACCTAAGCGTCCGTTTTTATTGTTTTGGTTTCGCGCTACCCGACTCGGCGCGAAACGTTTTGAAGAGTCGTTAACCCCGGGAAGCTGCGGTCTGCAATTTGGCAGGCCAAGGCGCTATCACCCGTAAGGAGCAATCATGGCGAAAAAAATCGTCGGTTTTGTCAAGCTGCAAGTACCAGCTGGTAAGGCTAACCCATCCCCCCCAATTGGCCCAGCATTGGGTCAGCGCGGTTTGAACATCATGGAGTTCTGCAAGGCATTTAATGCGCAGACCCAAGGTGTTGAGCCAGGTCTGCCTTTGCCGGTCGTGATTACCGCTTACGCTGACAAGAGCTTCACGTTTATTATCAAGACGCCGCCTGCGACTGTCTTGATCAAGAAGGCCATCAAGTTGGACAAGGGTTCTGCCCGTCCGCATTTGGACAAGGTTGGCAAGATTACCCGTGCTCAGCTCGAGGAAATCGCCAAGACCAAGATGAAAGACATGAACGCTGCCGACCTCGAAGGCGCCGTTCGTACCATTGCTGGCTCTGCCCGGTCTATGGGCGTGACTGTGGAGGGCGTGTAAATGTCCAAGCTAACTAAGAAACAAAAAGCGCAAGTCGGCAAAATCGACGGCAACAAACTGCACTCCTTGGGTGACGCGCTGGGACTGGTCAAGACCTTTGCCACGGCCAAGTTTGACGAGTCCATCGACGTTGCTGTGCAACTCGGAATTGACGCCAAGAAGTCTGACCAGGTTGTTCGCGGCGCCGTTGTGCTGCCAAACGGCACCGGCAAGACTACACGCGTTGCGGTGTTTGCACAGGGCGCCAAAGCTGAAGAAGCCAAGGCCGCTGGTGCTGACATCGTTGGTATGGAAGACTTGGCCGCGATGGTCAAGGCCGGAGACATGCCGTTCGACGTTGTGATCGCTGCGCCAGATGCCATGCGTATCGTTGGTACCCTGGGTCAGATCCTCGGACCACGCGGCTTGATGCCTAACCCCAAGGTGGGTACGGTCACGCCAGATGTCGCAACTGCGGTTAAAAACGCCAAGGCCGGTCAGGTGCAGTTCCGTGTCGACAAGGCCGGTATTGTGCATTCCACCATTGGTCGCCGTTCGTTTGAGTCGGCCCAGTTGCAGGGCAACTTGGCTACTTTGGTCGAAGCCCTGGTGAAAGCCAAGCCTGCGACCAGCAAAGGTGTGTACTTGCGCAAGGTCGCCGTGTCGTCGACCATGGGTGTTGGCGTTCGGGTGGATATCCCCTCGATTACCGCCTAATTGTCAGGTGAAAAATCTGGATGCCTTGAAAAAGGTGTCCGATGTGGTGGGCTGTTGCAAGTCTAGGCGAGCAGCAGGTCATCCAAGACCGTTGGTGTACTGAGTGTGTTTTACACGAATGTACTTAATCCAGTCATCTCGGGTTTATCCCGAAATGCAGCCAACGCAGATGGCGATCCCGCTGCATACGGAACATGTTTCCTAAACAGTTGGTCGCTGCAATGTGGAGCGTCGCAAGGGTGAATTCCCGAAGACGCATTTTAAGGAGTAGACCTTGAGTCTTAATCGCAGTGAGAAGGAAGCGGTCATATCTGATGTGACCAGCCTCGCCGCTAAAGCTCAAACGCTCGTGATCGCGGAGTACCGTGGCATCACGGTCGCCGACATGACTAAATTGCGCGTCGCAGCACGCAGCAACGGTGTTAGCCTGAGTGTGTTGAAAAACACCCTGGCCCGCCGTGCTGTTGCTGGAAGCTCATTTGAAGTTGTCGCCGACCAGATGACTGGTCCTTTGATCTATAGCTTTTCTGAAGACGCAGTGGCCGCCGCTAAAGTGGTGGCCGAGTTCGCGAAAACCAACGACAAGTTGGTGATCCGCGCTGGTGCGTATGGTGGAAAAGTTTTGGACGTGAACGGCGTTAAACAACTCGCAAGCATCCCTTCCAAAGAAGTGTTGTTGGCGCAGTTGCTGGGCTTGATGCAATCCCCCATTTCGCGTACAGCCCGTGTGCTGGCCGCTTTGGCGGAGCAGCGTGGCGCTGGCGCAGCGGAAGCTGCTCCCGCCGAAGCAGAGGCAGTAGCGGCTTAATTGCCCTGTGTCTGTAGTAACCAATATTGTTAGGAAAAAAAATGGCATTCGATAAAGACGGATTTTTGACCGCGCTGGACAGCATGACGGTCATGGAACTCAACGACCTGGTGAAAGCCATCGAAGAGAAGTTTGGTGTGAGCGCTGCTGCAATGGCTGGTCCCGCTTCGGCTGGTCCTGCTGCTGCGGTAGAAGAAAAGACCGAATTCAACGTAATGTTGCTCGAGGCAGGCGCCAACAAGGTGTCGGTCATTAAAGCCGTGCGTGAAATCACCGGTCTGGGCCTCAAGGAAGCCAAAGACATGGTCGATGGCGCTCCAAAGGCCGTTAAAGAAGGCGCATCCAAGGCTGACGCTGACGCTGCTTTGAAGAAGCTGATTGAAGCTGGCGCCAAGGCTGAACTCAAGTAATTGGTTTGCCACTTGGGCTGGGAGTTCCTTTTTGGGCTCCCAGCCCTTGCCGCTTGTGGGTACTTTGTTAGTGCACACTAAAAAGTCGTTATTTAACTGCTTTTTAGTGTCTTCTGACCCCGACTGCAGAAGATGCCTTGGTACGGGTTGCGTGCAACGCGCAACCGTCCGCCAATGATTGGTAGTGGCCAATCACCAAGTAGAAACACAGTCGCCTAGGACCCCCAGGATTCCTCAGTCTTTGCCCGGAGATCTAATGGCTTATACATACACTGAACGCAAACGCATTCGCAAAAACTTCGGTAACCGCGACAGCGTGCTCGAAATCCCTTACTTGCTGCAAATGCAAAAAGACGCGTACACCGCGTTTTTGCAAGCTGACGTCGCACCTAAAAAGCGGACCGTCGAGGGACTGCAGGCTGCGTTTGAAGCAGCTTTCCCCATTGTTTCGCACAATGGCTTTGTCGAGATGAAGTACCTTGAGTACAACTTGGCGAAACCTGGATTTGATGTGCGTGAGTGCCAGACCCGTGGACTGACTTTTGCATCCGCCGTGCGGGCCAAAGTGCAACTGATCATTTATGACCGCGAATCGTCGACTTCGCAAAACAAAGTGGTCAAAGAGGTCAAAGAGCAAGAAGTCTACATGGGCGAAGTGCCGCTCATGACCAGCAAGGGCTCGTTCATCAT
>JBBRNS010000285.1:0-4515 GCA_038230175.1 Burkholderiales bacterium | reverse complement strand
GCGCGTGCCCAGGTCTTGGCTGTCGTAATTGTCTTTGTAGGCGGGCTGGTCCCAGAGCTTGTCGGAGCTCTTGTTGCGGCTCTTGTATTGGCCTATGCGGATGCCTTGTGGGTTTTTACCAAAGGCCCCAAAGAGGCTGGTACCGCCCGTACCGATCCATTTATTGCCGCCTTCGTGGCGCTCTTTTTGCTCTTCCAGCCGCTTTTTGAGCGTCTCCATCAGCTCGTCCCAGCCCATCTTCTCGATCTTGGCTAACTCCTGGGGGCTGAGGTATTTCTCCAGATTTTTGCGCAACCACTCTGCCGGGATGTCTTTGGTGAAATCGGTCACCATTTCCACCCCCTTGAAGTACGCCCCAAATGCGCGGTCAAACTTGTCGTAGTGTTTCTCGTCTTTGACCAGGGCCGCGCGGCTCAGGTAATAGAAGTCGTCGATTTTGTAGCCACTGGGCTCAGACGCATCGTCGGGCTGCGGCGCGTTGGGGCCGACCACGCCCTTTTGGAGTGCCTCCAGCAAGGTCAGGTATTCTTTGACAGAAACCGGCAACTTGGCCGAGCGCAGGGTGTAAAAAAAATCAAGCAGCATGGAACGCCTCCGGGCGAGTCACCACTAGGGTGGCATGACTCCCATTCTTTAGCAACAGGCGCATGTGTGGGGTAGGGGACATCATTCTTTTCCTACGTTGCGCGGTTTGTTCAAGAGGTACAGCAGCTGGGCTTTGGCCTCGGGCCATTCACCACTGCGCATGCTGTACATCACGGTGTCGCGGATGGTGCCGTCACGGCGCAGCGCGTGGCCGCGAATCACACCGTCCTTTTTTGCACCCAGCCGCTCGATCGCCGCCTGGGACGCAAAATTAAAGTTGTCCGTGCGCCAGCCCACCACATGGCAGCCCAGTGTTTCAAACGCATGGGTGAGCAGCAGCAACTTGCAGGTGGTGTTGACATGGCTACGCTGCACGCTTTTGGCGTACCAAGTCCAGCCAATTTCCACACGTTTGAGATCGGGAACAATGTCGTGGTAGCTGGTGCAGCCCAGCACCTTGCCAGTAGCGCTCTCTTGCACGACGAAACTGAGCCGATTACCGGCTTGGTCCATGGCCAGCGCTTGCTCGATGTAGGCACGGGTGTTTTCAGGCTCAGGCACCGATGTCACCCGAATGGTCCACAGCGCACCATCTGCCGCCGCAGCGCATAACCCATTCTCGTGTTCCAAGGCCAGCGGCGCCAGCGTGACGCCGTGTGCCGACAGGGTGATGGGTTCTGCAAAGGCCATGGTTCGTAGTGTGCGGTGGCCGGTATTAGCGGTTGTGGCGCTGCATGAACATCAGCTTTTCGAACAATGTGGAGTCCTGCTCATTTTTGAGTAGCGCGCCCACCAATGGGGGCACAGCCATCTTGTCGTCTTTGCTGTGAAGGGCTGAAGCGGGGATGTCTTCGGCCAACAGGAGTTTGAGCCAGTCCAGTAGTTCGCTGGTGGAGGGTTTTTTCTTCAGGCCCGGCAGGTTGCGCACGTCGTAAAACGTTTTCATCGCGGCGGTGAGCAGGTCTTTTTTGAGGTCTGGGAAGTGCACATCTACAATGCTTTGCATGGTGGCAGCGTCCGGGAACTTGATGTAGTGGAAGAAGCAGCGTCTTAGAAAAGCGTCGGGCAGTTCCTTTTCGTTATTGGACGTAATAAAAACCAGTGGGCGGTGCTTGGCTTTGATTAACTGGCGCGTCTCGTAGCAGTAAAACTCCATGCGGTCGATTTCACGCAGCAAGTCGTTGGGAAACTCGATGTCGGCCTTGTCGATCTCGTCGATCAGCAGGGCCACTTGGGTGTCTGCGGTAAAGGCTTGCCACAGCACACCCTTGACGATGTAGTTATTGATGTCCTTGACCCGCTCACCGCCGTCAAGGTCCTTCAACTGCGAGTCGCGCAGTCGGCTCACCGCGTCGTACTCATACAGGCCCTGCTGGGCTTTGGTGGTAGATTTGATGTGCCATTGCAGCAGTGGCATGTCCAGTGCCTCGGCCACTTCTTCGGCCAGCATGGTCTTGCCCGTGCCGGGCTCACCCTTAACCAAGAGCGGGCGCTGCAGCGTGATGGCAGCGTTGACGGACAACATCAGGTCCTGGGTAGCGACGTAGTTTTTGGTACCGTGGAATTTCATGGTGGGGACCCTGCTAGGCAAAAAAAGGAAGGGACATCGAGTCAGGCGCGGGCGCTGCAAGATACGGCAGTGCTGGTCTATATAATCAAAATAGATTTACATCAAACATAGTTGCATTGTCCTCGCAAAATGAATAAATTTCTGTTATCCCTCTCTGTCGTACTTGTCGCGTCTGCGACCCTTTTTCCTGCGCACGCAGACGAAATCAAGGGGGATAGCAAAGCTGCGGAGAAAAAAATTGCGATGTGCATCGGTTGCCATGGCATTGTGGGCTACCAGGCCAGTTTCCCCCAGGTGCACAAGGTTCCCATGATCTCGGGACAGGGTGAGAAGTACATTGTTGCCGCCTTGCACGCCTACAAAAAAGGTGAGCGCAAACATCCCACCATGCAAGGCATTGCGGATTCTTTGAGCGACCAAGACATTGCCGATGTCGCTGCGTATTACGCCGCCAGCGGCGTGGCTGCGGGTGCACCAGCGCCTGCTAAGGCCGCCGATGGCAGTGCAAAAGCGATGGAGCTGGTGGCCAAGGGCGGGTGCACTGCCTGCCACGGTGAGAGCTTTAGCGCGCCCATCGACCCGACTTACCCCAAAATTGCGGGTCAGCACAGTGACTACCTGTTTGTGGCTCTGAAAGCCTACAAAACCGAAGGCAACCGGGTTATCGGCCGTGGCAATGCCATCATGGGCGGTATTGCCAAGCAGTTTTCTAATGCCGAGTTGAAAGAGCTGGCGAACTATGTCGGTGGCCTGCACGGAGAGCTCAAGACCGTGCCTGAGAGTCGCTTCCGCTAAGCAACGGGTATTTATCCAATTCGCAAAAAGCCGCTCTTGAAGCGGCTTTTTGCATTGGGGCTACTGCACCTTGACGCGTCGGACTGGTGATTTACCCCTGTGCCAGCAGCGCACGCATCTCTTCCTCCCAAGCCATGGACGCTTCCTCGTAGAGGATACCTTTCTTCAAAATCATGTGGTGGATACGGCTTTCTCGGGAGAGCGGCGTACCGTGCAAAAAGTCTCGCTGTTCGATGGCGCGGTAATGCACCAGCTTTTCGCGGTGCAGGCCGATACGCCGGGCGAGTTCAGCGCGTAAATCAATCTCGCCCAAGGCGGCATCGGCGCGCAACTTCACCATGAATTCGTCACGCAGGTCACTGGGCTGCGACGGCTCTATCGCCCAGCGCGCCAATTCCTGCCGACCGGCCGGCAACACACGGTATTCGCGTTTGCGGGACTTTCCGGCGTCGGGTGCGGCGCTGGATTCGATCCAGCCCGCAGCCTCCATACGCGCCAGCTCCCGGTATATTTGTTGGTGCGTGGCGTGCCAAAAGTAGCCGATGGACTTGTCAAAACGCCTTGCCAATTCAAATCCCGAAGACGACTTTTCTATCAATGAGGTGAGTACTGCGTGGGCAAGTGACATGGGTGGCAGTCTAAAGCCAGTCGTCCATCTATGCAACTGGTTGCATAAAAAAGCAATCCACCCTAAACTATTGCAACTGGTTGCATAGTAGCGACCCATTTTTAATCCATAGGACGCCCTCATGACCGCTTATCCCCACATGCTCAAGCCCCTGGACCTGGGCTTTACCACTTTGAAAAACCGTGTGCTGATGGGCTCCATGCACGTCGGGCTGGAAGAGGCCAAAGACGGCTTTGCCCGCATGGCGGCGTTTTATGCCGAACGCGCTGCAGGTGGTGTGGGCTTGATCGTGACCGGCGGCATTGCGCCCAATGACCGGGCGCGCCCCATGCCGGGCGGTGCCCGCATGACCACGCAGGAAGAGGCCGACAAGCACAAAGTGGTTACCGAAGCAGTCCACGCGGCCGGCGGAAAAATCGCCATGCAAATCTTGCACTTTGGCCGCTACGCTTACCACCCTGAGCTGGTGGCGCCCAGTGCCATCAAGGCACCCATCAACCCCTTTCGCCCCCATGCTTTGACCACCGAAGAGGTTGAGCAAACGGTAGAAGACTATGTGAATACGGCGGCCCTGGCCCAAAGCGCGGGCTACGACGGGGTAGAGATCATGGGGTCGGAGGGTTATCTGATCAACGAATTCATTGCCACCCATACCAACCACCGTGACGACATGTGGGGCGGCAGCTACGAAAACCGCATGCGCTTTCCGCTGGAAATCGTGCGCCGCACCCGGGCCCGTGTGGGGGCTAACTTCATCATCATTTTCCGGCTGTCCATGCTCGATTTGGTGGAAGGCGGCTCTAGCCACGAAGAGGTGATGGAGTTGGCCCAGGCCTTGGAGAAAGCCGGCGTGACCATTCTCAACACCGGCATTGGCTGGCATGAGGCCCGCATCCCCACCATTGCCACCAAGGTGCCACGCGCTGCGTTTGCGTGG
>JBBRNS010000284.1:0-4532 GCA_038230175.1 Burkholderiales bacterium | reverse complement strand
GTCGCTCACTATTTCATAGCGGACGATGGCCTGACTCATTGGGAGCTGAGTAGTTACTCAAAATATCCCCCAGACACAAATACTTGAGCTCTAGGTACTCGTCCATGCCGTGGTGCGAGCCTTCGCGCCCCAGGCCCGACTGCTTGACGCCGCCAAAAGGCACTTGCTCGCTGCTGATCAGCCCGGTGTTGACCCCGACGATGCCGTATTCCAGCGCCTCGCCGACCCGGTAGATGCGGCCAATGTCGCGGGTGTAGAAGTAGCTGGCCAGACCAAATTCGGTGGCGTTGGCCGCATCCACCGCCTCTTGCTCGGTGGTGAACTTAAAGATGGGCGCGAAGGGGCCAAAGGTTTCCTCGGTGGCGCACAGCATGTTGGCAGTGGCGTCGGCCACCACGGTCGGTTCAAAAAACTGGCCTGAGCCCAAGGATGAGCGGCGCTTGCCGCCCACCACCACGCGCCCGCCTTTGTCCAGCGCGTCTTGCACATGGCGCTGCACCTTTTCAATCGCCGCTTCTTCGATCAACGGGCCTTGATTGACGCCCTCATCAAAACCATTGCCGACCTTTGCGGAACGCACCTTGGCGGTGAATTGCTCTACAAACTGGTCGTAGACGCCGGTCTGCACATAAATGCGGTTCACGCACACGCAGGTCTGGCCCGCGTTGCGGTATTTGCTGGCAAATGCGCCTTCGACCGCGCTGGCAATGTCGGCATCGTCAAACACGATGAAGGGTGCGTTACCACCCAGCTCTAGCGACAACTTTTTAACCGTGGGTGCGCTTTGCGCCATCAAAATGCGGCCCACCTCGGTGCTGCCAGTGAAGCTGATGTGGCGCACCACCGGGCTGGCGCACAGCACCTTGCCAATGGCAATGGAATTGGTGCTGTCGGCGGTCAACACGTTCAGCACGCCCGGCGGTATGCCCGCGCGCACCGCCAGCTCGGCCGCGGCCAGCGCACTCAAGGGGGTCAGTTCGGCCGGTTTGATGATGACCGGGCAGCCGGCCGCCAGCGCAGGCGCCACCTTGCGGGTGATCATGGCCAGCGGAAAGTTCCACGGCGTAATGGCCGCACACACGCCAATGGGCTGCTTGATGACCATCACGCGGTTGTTGCTGCTAAAGCTGGTTGGGGTTTCGCCATTGACGCGCTTGGCTTCTTCGGCAAACCACTCTACAAAACTGGCACCGTAGGCAATCTCGCCTTTGGCCTCGGCCAAGGGCTTGCCCTGCTCGGCGGTCATGATGCGGGCCAGGTCGTCTTGGTGGGCCATCAGCAAATCAAACCATTTGCGCAAAATAATGCTGCGCTCTTTGCCAGTTTTACTGCGCCACGCGGGCCAGGCCGCATTCGCTGCGGCAATGGCCGCTGTGGCGTCGGCTGCACCCAGGTTGGCTACGCCGGCCAGTCTTTGGCCGGTGGCGGGGTCGTGTACCGCGAAGCGGGGCGCACCGCCGCAGGGCTGGCTGGGGCCGGTGTGCCATTGGCCGTTGATCAGCGCATCGGTCTTGAGCAGGCCGGGGTCATTGAGTTGGACCAGCGGCGAAGGGTGTTGTGCCATGGGGTTGCGTGCCTCTTGGTAGGTGGGCGGCGCGCTGCAAAACGACGCGTTACCCTTTACAACAAGGGTATCCGCTTTCGCGGCTACGGGTTGTCACCCGCGTGCTTGTTGGGGCGGTGCGTGGCTATGGGCTGGGCAACCCATCGCAGTGTGTGGATTGTGCGTAGGTCTTGTGTGGTTTATGTGTGGCTCGTGTGTGGGGTGGGAGCCGGCGGCGGCTCGGGCTGGGTAGGGGCCTTGATCGGGGGTAATTCCGGGTGCGCGGGGTCACGTGTGCCCGGCGATAATCGCGGTTTGTCGCCCGAACCCTTGTGGGTCGTGCCCAACCCCTTGTTTAGCCCCGCCAGAGAACGATTTGCCATGACCCAGCCTGTAATGAGTGTCGCCGACATTCGCAAAACCTTCCTCGACTTCTTCGCGTCCAAAGGCCACACGGTGGTCGCAAGCAGCCCGCTGGTGCCGGGCAACGACCCCACGCTGATGTTCACCAACTCGGGCATGGTGCAGTTCAAAGACGTGTTTTTGGGCGCGGACAAACGCTCTTATGTGCGCGCCGCATCCGTGCAGGCCTGCCTGCGTGCCGGTGGCAAGCACAACGACCTGGAAAACGTGGGCTACACCGCGCGCCACCACACGTTTTTCGAGATGCTGGGCAACTGGAGCTTTGGCGACTACTTCAAGCGCGACTCGCTCAAATGGGGTTGGGAGCTGTTGACCCAGGTCTACGGTTTGCCCGCCGACAAGCTGCTGGCCACCTGCTATATCGACGACGACGAGGCGTACGACATCTGGACCAAAGAGATTGGCCTTCCGCCCGAGCGCGTAATCCGCATTGGCGACAAAAAGGGCGCCAAAAAATACCAAAGCGACAACTTCTGGATGATGGCCGACACCGGCCCGTGTGGCCCTTGCTCTGAGATCTTCTACGACCACGGCGACCACATCCCCGGCGGTCCCCCCGGCAGCCCCGGTGAAGACGGCGACCGCTTTATTGAGATCTGGAACCACGTGTTCATGCAGTTCGACATGCAGCCGGACGGCAGCCTGAACAAGCTGCCCGCACCCTGCGTGGACACCGGCATGGGGCTCGAACGTCTTGCAGCCATTCTTCAACATGTGCACAGCAACTACGAAATCGACATTTTTGACCGTTTGATTGCCGCTGCCGCACGTGAAACCCATTGCACCGACCTGCACAACAAGAGCCTGCGCGTCATTGCCGACCACATCCGCGCCACGGCGTTTTTGGTGAGCGATGGTGTGATACCGAGCAACGAAGGTCGCGGCTACGTGCAGCGCCGCATCATCCGCCGCGCGATTCGCCATGGCTACAAGCTGGGTCAAAAGACGCCATTTTTCCACAAGCTGGTGGGTGACTTGGTCGCGGTGATGGGTGATGCCTACCCCAATATGGCGTCGCAGCAGGCGCGCATTACCGAAGTGCTGCGTGTCGAAGAAGAGCGCTTCTTTGAGACCCTGGCCACTGGCATGCAGATTCTGGACGAGGCCTTGGGTTTGGAAGGTGGCAGCGCATCGGCCAAGGTTTTGCCCGGCGACGTGGCTTTCAAATTGCATGATACCTACGGCTTCCCGCTGGACCTGTCGGCCGATGTGTGCCGCGAAAACGGCGTCGAGGTGGACGAGGCCGGTTTCCATGCCGCCATGGCGCAGCAAAAGGCCAAGGGCCGCGCGGCTGGCAAGTTCAAGATGGACCGGGCGCTGGAGTACACCGGCGCTTCTAACGACTTTGTGGGCTACACCGAGCTGGTGGCTGCTACCAAAGTGCTAGCGCTCTACGCAGACGGTACACCGGTCAAAACGCTCATAGCCGGTCAAAACGGCGTGGTGGTGCTGGATACCACCCCGTTTTATGCTGAGAGCGGCGGGCAGGTGGGTGACGAGGGCGTTATCCGCTGTGATGCGGCCGAGTTCAAGGTGGGTGATACCCAAAAGATCAAAGCCGACGTGTTTGGACACCACGGCACGCTGACCAGCGGATGTCTTACGGTAGGTGATGCTGTCACCGCCCAGGTCAATGCACTGGTGCGGGCGGCCACCGTGCGCAACCACTCGGCCACCCACCTCATGCACAAGGCCCTGCGCGAAGTGCTGGGCGACCATGTGCAGCAAAAGGGCAGCTTGGTCAACGCCGACCGCACCCGTTTTGACTTTATGCACAACGCCCCGGTGACCGACGAGCAGATTCGTGAGATCGAATCGCGCGTCAACTTTGAGATTTTGGCCAACGTGGCGGCGCAGGCCCGCGTGATGGACATCGAGTCGGCCAAAGGCACCGGCGCCATGATGCTGTTTGGCGAGAAATACGGTGAGACCGTGCGGGTGCTGGACATCGGCACCAGCCGCGAACTGTGCGGCGGCACGCACGTGCAGCGCACCGGGGATATTGGCCTGTTCTCCATCACCGCGGAAGGCGGCGTGGCCTCCGGCGTGCGCCGTATTGAGGCGGTTACTGGCCTCAATGCACTCAACTATGTGCAGGCCATGGAATCCACCCTGGGCGGTGTGGCGGGCTCTCTGAAGGTAAGCACATCCGAAGTAGCTGCACGCGTCATCACCCTGCAAGAGCAGGTGCGGGATTTGGAGAAAGAGCTGGCTGCCATCAAAGGCAAGCTGGCCTCCGCACAGGGCGACGAAATGCTCAGCCAGGCGCAAGACATCAACGGCGTGAAGTTGCTGGTGGCCCAGTTGGATGGGGCCGATGTCAAAACCTTGCGTGACACCATGGACAAGCTCAAAGACAAGCTCAAAACTGCCGTCATCGTGCTGGGTGTGGTCGATGGCGCCAAGGTGCAAATTGCGGTGGGTGTGACCAACGACACCACGGCCAAGGTCAAGGCTGGTGAGCTGGTCAACTTTATCGCCGCGCAGGTGGGCGGCAAAGGCGGCGGCAAAGCCGACATGGCGATGGCGGGTGGCACCGAGCCTACTAAGCTGGCAGCAGCGCTGG
>JBBRNS010000283.1:0-4580 GCA_038230175.1 Burkholderiales bacterium | reverse complement strand
GGACCTGGGCGCGATCAAGGGCAAACTCAAGACTCCGCTGGTATTTGATGGGCGCAATCTGTATGACCCGAAGTTCGTGCGGTCGCAGGGGATCGAGTATTTCGCGATTGGGCGATGAATAATCGATTCGCGGCCAAGTGCTGCCTGCAATTTCGATGATCGACCGAAGCGCAAGCGCAAACCTGAGGCACTTGGGCTACCTTGACGGCTGGCGCGGGTTGGCAATTGCCTTTCTCCTCATTGGTCACTTCTTCCCAGTGCCCGGGATAAATCTTGGGACAGTTGGTGTCAATTTATTCTTTGTGCTCTCCGGCTATCTGATGGGGCAATTACTGTTCATCAAAGAAACCAAGATTCCTGTTTTCTATCGGCGACGAATATCCAGGATCATTCCAACACATGTATTTTTTATCCTGTGTGTTACCGGGTACTTTGCAGCAACAGGACGGGGAATTAATTGGCAGGAGACATTTGCAGCACTTTTCTTTGTCAACAACTATTTCTCTGGCGAACTCGGCAATAACGTGATGCCATTTGGTCATATTTGGTCGTTGTCCGTTGAAGAACACAGCTACCTCGTCTTGTCGTTGGTAGCCTTACTATCCAGAAAGCGATGGGGCAACGCCCAATGGCTCATTGGCTCCCTTACCGTGTGCTTTTCGGTCACTGGCTTTTGGTATTGGAGCCACTATGCGGGCCGCGAGCTTGAATTTGGCAAGTGGCTTCACTCCGAAGTTTCGGCCTATGGAATATTCATGTCCGCATTTTTACTAGTGTGCTTTACCAAAGCCAAGTTTGGTCGTGTCCACTTTTTGTTGACTCCATCACTATTGCTTTTTGGGATGCTCCTGCACTGGTGGTCGGTATCAAATCCGGTGCGAACAACTCTTGGGGTTGGCGCTTTTGCCCTTGCTGTCAACCTTTTGCCAAACGCGCCGGAAAAAATCAAACAAGTGCTTTCATTCATGCCGCTCAGAATGCTAGGGCTCGGATCATTTTCAATATATTTGTGGCAGCAGCCTTTCTATTTGGCCGTCCATGCAGGCAGCATTCCGCGGAATCTCGGTATCGTCTTGGCGATCTTATGCGGGGCGCTCTCCTATTATTTTCTTGAGCGCCCGGTGCGGTCGTATCTGAACGCCCACTGGGGACCCATAGACGTTTCGCGCAGGAGCGAAGCGGCATCATGAATCCGAAAAGCGAACCGTTCTTCCTCCCAACTTGCGACGGGCAGCGTTTTTGCATTTATCACCCGGCAATCTGCCATGGGGGCGAGTTTTCTCGCGGCCATGTCGTTTTCATCCACCCGCTGGCCGAGGAGATGAATAAGGCGCGGCGGATGGCTGCCCTACAGGCGAGAGCGCTGGCTCGCGCTGGATATGACGTGCTGCAAATCGACCTGTTGGGTTGTGGGGACAGCACTGGTGACTTTGGTGACGCCACATGGGAGGGATGGCTGACAGACGTCACGGACGCTTGCACATGGCTGCACAGCCGTCCTAGTGTTCGTTCCGCCCACTTTCCACGGCCACCCCTCTGGCTGTGGGGTCTGCGCGCCGGCAGCCTGTTGGCAGTTCAGGCCGCGGCGCAGCTCGATGCGCCGTGCAACTTTGTCTTTTGGGCGCCGGTAGTCGCCGGCAAGGTGCTGTTGCAGCAGTTCCTGCGACTCAAGGCGGCGGGGAACATGCTGAGCGGCGATGCCAGAGGTGTAAGCGAGGCGCTGCGTGAACGATTGGCCAGCGGACTTGCGGTCGAGGTAGCCGGCTACATCCTTTCCCCCGCTCTTGCGCACGGGCTTGCGCAAGCCAGTCTCGATCCGCCACCATGCATTGCCTCGACGCTACAGCCGGCGCGTGTTGAGTGGTTTGAACTGTCAACCCGCGATGACGCGGTATTGAGCCCGGGTTCCGGCAAGGCCAGCGCGCAGTGGATCGGGGCCGGCTACCACGTACGGACCCATATGGTGAACGGGCCCGCTTTCTGGCAGACCAGCGAGATCGAGGAAGCCCCCGAATTGATTACGGCCACCGTCGCCGCCATGGCGACTCTTCAGCAGCCGATTGCCGCGTGAGCTACTCGGAACAAGCGCTTAGTTTCACCTGCGAACAGGAAACGCTGTTCGGCATTCTCGCCGCGCCCGAAAAGCCCAGCGCCCTGGGCGTGATCGTGATCGTGGGCGGCCCGCAATACCGCGCCGGCAGCCACCGCCAGTTCGTACTGCTCGCGCGCGCGTTGGCAACAGCCGGATACCCGGTTCTCCGCTTCGACTACCGCGGTATGGGCGACAGTTCCGGGAACCAAAGGGATTTCAGCGCCGTTTCCGCAGATGTCCAATCGGCAATAGGTGCCATGCAAGCCAAGCTCCCCGCCATTTCCCGCTTCGTCTTGTGGGGCTTGTGTGACGGCGCATCGGCAGCGCTGCTGTACTGCCACGAGACGAACGACCCGCGCGTCGCCGGCCTGTGCCTGCTGAACCCCTGGGTCCGCTCGGACGCCAGCCTGGCGCGAGCACATGTGAAGCACTACTACGTAGATCGATTGAGGCAAAGAGAATTTTGGGTGAAACTGCTCAAGGGCAAATTGGCGCGTGCTGCATTGGCCGGCGCGTGGCGCAATATCGGGCTGATGATCCGTCCCATTAGTTCCGTAGCGACGAACCACAATCAACCTTTTCAAAATCGCATGGCGACTGCCTGGGGCGAATTTGGTGGCCACATCTTTTTGCTGCTAAGCGGTAATGACTACACTGCGAAAGAATTTATTGAGTACACCGCATCGGATATTTTCTGGCGGAAAGCGCTATGTGCTGGTAACGTTCAGCGCCGTGACCTGCCCAATATGGACCACACTTTTTCGTCCGCAATCCATCGCGGGCAAATTGAAACACTGACACTCACATGGCTGGAAGCCACCCACGCACCGTGACGGCGCAACAGCAAGCTGTAGCCAACGTTGCCCCACAGTTGCAAATGAGCTCTTGGGCACATAGTCGGTACGCTACATTCCTTTACCGGCTGGACAGATTACTAGACAAATTGACTTTAGGGCATGCGCGCCTGCGTGTTTACCTTTTTTGCGCCCAACCAATCGGCGCCAACGCGTTTTCAGCCATCAGGGAAGACCATCACACGTTGGTGCATCAGATTGTCATCGGCGACGAGTTAACTCAAAGTTTCCCCCGCCCGCCGAAGGTCATCTACGAACGCTTTGTGCGCGGCTGTATCTGCTATGTGGCAGTGGTCAAAGGTGTTTTTGCCGGCTATGTCTGGCTGGCCAGGGACGCCTACGAAGAAGACGAAGTGCGATGCAGGTACACGCTTCCCGCGGGCAACGAAAGCGTCTGGGACTTCGATGTCTATGTGGCACCGCGCTTGCGCATTGGGCGCACCTTGGGACGGTTGTGGCGAGGCGTCGATGCCGCCCTCGGGCAGCAAGGGGTGCACTGGTCAGTCAGCCGTATTGCCTTATCCAATGTAAGTTCGATTCAGACGCACGAGCGATTGGGAGCAGTGTATCTGGCAAGCGGCGCTTTCCTGACACTTGGGCCGCTACAACTTTCTCTGTTCTCCAAAGCACCGTTTGCACATCTGAGCCTTGGCACGGCATGGCGGCCCGTACTTGCCTTGTCGCCACCACCGCCCCATCATACGCAGCAGGGATAAGTTTGGTATGGCACGGAGCGCGCCACATTGCGTCTGCTGCACTCTGTTTGCGCGAAAAAACTTTGAGTTCCCGGGGCAAGCGTCAGACAGTTATGTATTTTCGAATAAATGCATAGCGGCGCGGTGGCTCAGTTTTACTTCGGCGCGGACAGCACTGGCTGACCAATCCACCAAGGCCAGCCAATTCGTGACTCGGTTATAAGGTATAGATCACAGGGGCAAGATCAAGGGCCTGCGACCTCAAAACAGCGTCCTGACTACTTGGTTTTGGCGAAAAATTGACTAGTTGAGTTCTAAATCATTAATGGCGGATTTTCACGGGTAAACATATGTTGACTAATCGCTGGTGGACTTGTCTGCTGCTCGTTTTCATGGGCGGGTCTGGGCCTGCCATCGCACAAGCCCCAGCCGGCTCAGGCTGCGGCACGCTTTATTCTCAAGACCAATATGGTCCCTATGATTTCCGAACGGACAAGGAGAAGATCCTGGTCGTTTTGAAATTCCACTTCACACCAGAAGTCGAAGCATTGATTCGCGGTCATTCATCAGGCGGGCGACCGGGCGGCGACATCGACTACACCCTGCGCGCTATTCCCAATCACCCCACTGCGTTGATGTCGATGATGTTGCTCGGGGAAAAGGAGAAAACACCGCAGCCTAGCGGATCGAGCTATACCGTGGAGTGCTGGTTTCAACGCGCAATTCAGTTCCGACCGGACGACGTCATTGCGCGCATGGTGTACACCACTTTCTTGACAAGAAATGGCCGCAAACCGGAAGCCCTTCAACAACTCGAATTTATTGTCAGTGCCGCAAAGGACAATGCTTTTACGCACCAGAACGCAGGCTTGCTTTACTTCGATCTAGGCGAATATCAAAAGGCGCTGATCCAGGCTCATAAAGCTCTTGAATTGGGGT
>JBBRNS010000282.1:0-4603 GCA_038230175.1 Burkholderiales bacterium | reverse complement strand
TGCCCAAGACGGCATACCGCCGCCCAGCAGGATCTTTAAATTGAATAGGAAATGCATCATGAAAAACACAACTACCGCTTCTATCGTTATCGCTTTGGCTGCCCTGTCTGCCGGCCAGGCCATGGCTGCTGATTCGTCCGCCGCTGCAATCCGCGACAACTTTCGCGCTGGTGCCGATGTGGTGGAGCCTTCTACCGGCCAAAAGCTGGGTGACTTGTTCCCCGCGCTGTACGGCAACGTCAGCACCAAAACCAGTGCCCAAGTGGCTGCCGAGTTGGCACAGGCCCAAAGCGCCAGCAGCGCTGGCGACGTGGTCGAGCCAGTAACTGGCATCAAGCTCAGCGCCTTGTTTCCGGCCGCTTACACAACCCAGCAAGTTGCATCCATCGGCACCCGCGCCCAAGTGCGCGCCGAGGCGGTCCAAGCCATGAGCGCGCGCAATGCGGGTGATGTGGTGGAACCCTCTACCGGCTTGAAGCTCAGCGCGCTGTTTGCCAACCGCTACAACGCTTACAACTAATCGCTAGGGCGCACTTTAAAAAAGGAGCGGTGCCATAGACACCGCTCCTTTTTTTTGCAACTAAATAGGCCTCTAGCCCTCGCAGAACGTGCGCAAGCAGCTATTTTTTATATAGCAAATCGCCGCCAGTCAGTGGGTGGCGTTGGCCACCAGCCATTCACGGCGAAACAGCCATTCTTGTGGGTACCACAGGTTGTCCAAGGTGACTTCGCCCGACTTGTGTCGGCTCTTCACATGCCAACGGGTGCCCAGCCATTGGCACTGGGGCAGGCAACTGGGTTGGGTTTGGTCTAGGCTTTCTTGCAGCCAGACAACGGCGTCAAACTGGGTAAGCAGGTAGGGCAGGCGTTCGGCGGCGGGCATGTCGGGCTGGTAGGCACCCGTGTTGCGGCCTTCGGCGTCATAGGGCACCAGGGTTTTGCCGGGCAGCACAAAATGAAAGCGCTCGTACTGCCCGGTAAAGCCGTTGGGCACCGCGATGCGTTTGCCTTGTAACTGCGCCTGCACGGCCGCGCCGTAACCGCTGTCGGGGCCGCTCAAGGGGGCGACCATCAGGCCAAAGCTGGCGTAGACGGCCAAACACACCAGCAGCGTGGCAGCACGGCACCAATTTTTGATGCCAAATCCGGCTGCAGCCCCCGCTAAACTTGCGCAAGCAGCTATCAATACCATAGCAACCTGCAAGCTTGTTGCGATGTGCAATTCACCCATCACCCAGGCCACGCGCCCCAGCATCACCAAGGCGGGCACCATCAGGGCCAACGTGATCCAAAACCCAATGCGCGGAATTTTGTCCCACACCAGTGCCATGGCAATGGCCAGCGCGGGCATGGCCGGTATCACATACCGTTCAGACCGCTGACTGGGAATGGTGAAAACCACCAGCCACACCGCCAGCCACACCAGCAGCGTCCATTCGGCGGGGGTTAGGCGGGCGTAGGTTTGGCGCTGGAAGGCGCGCGGCAGTGCCCACACAGCCAAGCCCAGCACGATAAATACCAGCAAGCCGGCATTGGCCGGGTAAGCCAGTAACTGCGTCCACATGGGGTAGGCGCCATACAGGGCGGCGTGCCAGTAGCCTTGGCCGCCCGACATCTTGCCGGCGTTTTCGGCCACCACAAATTCTTGCCATACCGCGGCAGGGTCCGGGTCCAACACAAACCACAGCGCAAAGATGCCCAGAGCAATAGCGGCGCTCCAACTGAGGCCGAAAGTGGTATGCAGCGTGGTGCGCCAGCGCAATCTCGGTTCGCTCAGCAGCACCGCGCACCACACCGCCGCCGCCGTGGGCGCCACCAGCGCGAAGGATTTGTAAGCACAGCCCAGGCCCATGGCAATGCCTATCAGGGTGTAGGCAATCCATCCCAAGGGTGCTTTGTCGTTGGGAGTGCCGTCGCTAGCCCGCACACGCAGCCACAGTACCCACCACATCGGCAGGGCCAGCCAAAAGGTCTCGGGTGCGGATGTGAGGTAGGCGCGCCCGTACCGAAAGGTGGAGAAAAACAACAAGTACAGCACCACCGCCAGGCAGGCGTTGCGCAGCTTGGTGGTGGTGTCTGCGGTCATGCGGTGGGCAAAAAATGCCAGCAGCGCAGCGGTGGCAAAGGTGTACAGAATGCTGGGCAGGCGCAGCGCCCATTGCGACCAGTGATCGCCCCAGCCACCCGACACCATGGCCTGCCAGATCAGCAGCGGCGGCTTGGTGTTGCGCGTGCCCAGTAGCTCAGACTGCAAAGGCAGCCAGTGACCGCTCTCGGCCGTGATGCGGGCGATGTGGATGTAGACCATTTCGTCGCCATTGGTGGGCGCATAAGGGCTGCCTAGGCCAAACAAATACACCGCTGCACACAGACCTACCAGCGCCAGCCAGAGCCAGGGGGACGATTGGCGGTAAAGCTGCATCAGTCTTTGGCGCGTTTGAAGGTCCAGCGGTCGTTGGCCAAGAAGTTGCTCACGCTGGCAGCAATGATGGCTACCACGTTTGCCACGCGGTAGTCCATGCTGCCCGACAGCAGCAGCGTCAGCACGTATTGCAGCGTGCTGCCAAAGGCGGATGCGGTGACGTATTGGCCAAACTCCAAGCCCAAAACGCGCAGGCCCACGGGTTGAATGCTGGCATCAGATTCCAGCTGTTTAACCCGGTCGGACCAGGTCCATAAGCGGTTCCAGGTGAAGTTGTTGATGGTGGCCAGGGTAATGGCCAGCGCCAGCGAGAAGTAGGGCTTGTTGTAACCCGCTTCAATGCTGCTAAACAGGTACTCGTGCCCATAGTGCAAAACAGCCAGGTTCACGACCGTGCCGCTGGCGCCCACAATGCCAAATTTGATGTAGCGGTAGCGTTCTAGCAAGCCCAGTACCCACAGCGTGGCGCGCTGCAGCGCCGTGCGTTCGCTCATGCCGCCACCGCCATTGGCGCAGCCTTCAAAAAGGCCAAAGCGTCGGCCAGCACCGGGTCGGGGGCAATGCGTTTGAGGCACTGGTTGTCACCATCGCAAAAGGTCAGGCGGTGGTTGTAGGCCGACAGACAGGGCGAACAGGCAATGCCCGATTCAAGCACCCTGTTGCGCGTGCCCAAAGGTCCGTAGAGTTTGCCCGTCTCCGGTCCAAAAAACACCATGGTCTGGATGGGTGTCAGGGTGGCGAAATGGCCGGGACCGCCGTCGTTGGTAATCAGCAGGCGCGCGCTGTGCATCAGCATCAGCAGCTCGCGGATGCTCTTGGTGTAACCGGTGAGGTCAATGCAGGCTTCGTGGCGGATTTGTGCGATCAGGTCTTTGGCCAGCTGGGCATCGTCTTTCAGACCAATCAGGCCCACGGCGTAACCGGCTGCACACAGGCCTTTGGCGACCCGCGCATAGTGGGCGGCCGGCCATGCGCGCTCGGGCAGGATGCCGCCACCGGCGTACATCAGCACCAGCTCGCGCTGGGTGGTCACTGCATGGTCAGCATGCACCTTCGCGCGGTAAGCATCGAGCTCGCCCGCTGCAAAGTTGACTGCCAATTCGGTGTCGGTGGGAAGGCTGCGAATGGGTGCCGCCTTGTTGCGCGGCGTGCTGCCAGCCGAATTAAGTGCGTCCACCAGCGACAAAAATTGTTTGCTGATGTGCTGGTAGGGGTTGTAGGGGATGGCGTGGTTGATGAAGCTGCCGCGGTACAGGCCCTCTTGGGTGTGCGGGGTAAAACCCACGCGCACCGGAGCGCCGGTTGAAAACGAGAGCAGGGCGCTCACGCGGGAGAACAACTCGCAATCAATCACCGCATCCAGCCCTAAGCGGCGCATCTTGAGGCTCACTTTGAAGATGTCACCAATCAGCGCACCACCCGAGCTGTCGTCCAGGCTGTGCATGAATTCCGACTGAGTGAGCTGCAACAGCCGCGTGACTTCTTGGTTTTTCTTAAGCTGCAGTATGTGAATGGCAGCACCAGGATAGTTGCGCCGCAACTGCGCAAACATGGGCCCGGCGAGCACGATGCTGCCCATCTCGGACAGCAAGATTATCAAAATATTTTTAGGGTGGGGCTGCAGTTGCGCAGGGGCACGAAAAAGCCCTGTGAAGCGCACCCATGCAGACACCCCGGCGCACAGCAGCTGGCCTGCCCAGCGGTCAATGAAGCGTTGTGTCTGCAGTTTCATGGGCGTGGGTTCTAGGTGCTTACTTCAGACCCGCGGCAGCGCGCAGGATGGCTGCCTTGTCGGTGCGCTCCCAGGTGAACTCAGGCTCTTCGCGACCAAAGTGGCCGTAGGCAGCCGTCTTTTCGTAGATCGGGCGCAGCAGGTCTAGCATTTGGATGATGCCTTTGGGGCGCAGGTCGAAGTGTTCGTTCACCAAGGCGGCGATTTGCTCATCCGGGATCACGCCGGTGCCTTCGGTGTAGATGGTCACGTTCATGGGTCTTGCCACGCCAATGGCGTAGGCCACCTGCACTTGGCACTGCTTGGCCAATCCCGCAGCCACGACGTTTTTGGCGACGTAACGGGTTGCGTAGGCCGCCGAGCGGTCCACCTTGCTGGGGTCTTTGCCAGAGAATGCGCCACCACCGTGGGGGCACGCGCCGCCATAGGTGTCCACAATGATCTTGCGT
>JBBRNS010000281.1:0-4604 GCA_038230175.1 Burkholderiales bacterium | reverse complement strand
TGCCGCTGCAAAAGCTGCGCCTGCTGAACCAGTTTTTCTTCCGCGATCTGGCGTTTGGTGCCAATGCCAACGACTATTACGACCCGGACAACAGCTTTATTCACGCCGTGCTGCAAACACGCCGGGGTATTCCGATTGCGTTGGCGGTGTTGTGGATGGAGTTGGCGCAAGGTTTGGGTTTGTCGGTGCGCGGCGTAGCCTTTCCAGGCCACTTCCTGGTGCGGGTGGACTTGCCATTGGGGCAAGCAGTGATCGATCCGTTGGATGGGAAATCGCTCAGCCGCGAGGTGTTGGTAGAGCGCTTGGAGCCATTTCGCCGGCGCACAGGGCGCGTCGATGACGCCGAGGCACCACTGGGCTTGTTTTTGCAAACCGCGCCGAGCCGGGACATCATTGCCCGAATGTTGCACAACCTCAAAGAGATCTACCGCGCTCAGCAAGACTGGCCGCGCATGCTGGCCACCCAAGAGCGGCTCATCGTCTTATTGCCAGAGTCGTGGTCAGAGTACCGCGACCGTGGTCTGGCGCATGCGGAACTGGGTAACACCGAGCAGGCTTTGGCTGACCTAGAGTGTTATTTGGTCCACGCCGACGAACGTGTCGATCTCAATGCCATTGCGGACAGGGTCGACGACTTGCGCCGAAGCTAGCCGCAACCACTGCGGGTTGCCCCGCAGCGCCACGGCCGCTTGGTATCAGGCAACAACAACAGCAGAACTGGTTCCGCGCTCTGCAATGACGCCAATGGCATAAACCGACTCGCCGGCCGCAGCCAGGGTTTGGGTGCATGCGCCAGCGTGCGCTGCATCAATCACCACCACCATACCGATGCCGTTGTTAAACGTGCGGTTCATCTCAGTGTCATCAATGCCCGCTGTGTTTTGTAGCCAGGCAAATAACTCGGTCTGCGGCCAGCTGCCTTTGCGCAGATGGGCTACCATGCCGTCGGGCAGCACCCGCGGAATATTTTCTAGCAAGCCACCACCGGTGATGTGGGCCAAGGCTTTGATGGGGTGCGCCGCCAGTGCAGCCAAGACATTTTTGACATACAGCCGGGTTGGCTCCATGACCGCTTGCTTGAAGGGCTTGCCGTCCAGCGTTTCAGGCAACTCACTGCCAGCGCGTTCAATGCACTTGCGCACCAGGCTAAAGCCGTTGGAATGCACACCATGGCTGGCCAAGCCCAGCACCACGTCTCCCGGTTTTACGTCGGCACCGGTGAGAATTTTGGATTTTTCGACGGCCCCGACTGCAAAGCCCGCCAGGTCGTATTCACCCGCTGGGTACATGCCAGGCATTTCTGCGGTTTCGCCACCGATGAGCGCACACCCGGAGAGTTCGCAACCCTTGGCAATGCCGCCAATGACTGCGGCGGCGGTTTCCACGTCGAGTTTGCCGCAGGCAAAGTAGTCCAGAAAAAACAGCGGCTCGGCGCCCTGCACCAGCACGTCATTGACACTCATGGCTACTAGGTCGATGCCAACGGTATCGTGCATGTTCCACTCGAATGCCAACTTCAGCTTGGTACCGACGCCATCGGTGCCACTGACCAATACGGGTTCCTTGTAGCGTTTGGGAACTTCGAACAGGGCACCAAACCCGCCGATCCCCGCGAGAACGCCCTCGCGCATGGTCTTCTTGGCCAGGGGCTTGATGCGCTCAACCAGCGCGTCGCCAGCGTCGATATCAACGCCGGCATCTTTGTAGGACAGGGGGGTAGGGGAGCTGGATGGGTTCATTTGCAGTGGTGGGCTAGAGCAGCGTGTGCCGGCCCTATAGAATTTGCCTTGATTTTAATGGCTTGCCCCATCGTTTCTGTATGCAATTTACCTCTGCCCAAAAAAGTTTCGCCGCTTGGAGCCTGATCGTGCTCGTGTTGGCCGGCGCACTATGGCAGTTGGCGGCCGTGTTGGCGCCGTTTGTCGTAGCGTCGGTGCTGGCGTACGCGCTGACCCCCGTGGTCGATTGGCTGGATGGTTTGGCACGCGGCCGCATTCCAAGGCTTCTGTCGGTCATCGCCGTCGAATTGGTGTTTCTGGTTGCCTTGTTGGGGCTTGCCTTGCTGATGGTTCCCATCGTGGCCAAAGAGCTGCCATTGATGCGCGAGCAATTCCCCTTGGTAATGGACAGTCTGAACGCGGCCGTTGCACCGTGGCTTAAGCAGTGGGGTATCCACCTGTCTTTGGATGGCGATAGCATTAAAGGCTTTGCGATGAAATACCTCCATGCCAATGTCGCCGACACCATGGGTTCGGTAATGGCCTCCTTGAAATTGGGTGGCAGTGTTGCGTTTGCGTTGATTGGTAATGCCATTCTGATACCTGTAGCCTTGTTTTATCTGCTGATGGATTGGAGCCGCTTTGTCGGTCAGCTTCGGGCGTTGATCCCGGTGCGCATGCGGTCCGCCACCGAAGACTTTATTCAGGAAGCCGATGCAGTCTTGGGGCAATATCTGCGTGGACAGTTACTGGTGATGGTTATTTTGGCCGCCTATTACAGCGTGGGCCTTACCCTTTTTGGTTTGGAGTTGGCACTGCCCATTGGAATATTTACCGGGCTTGCGGTGTTTGTCCCTTATGTCGGATTTGGTATTGGGTTGGTACTCGCCACTTTTGCCGGCTTGTTGGAGTTCTCGGGCACGGCCGGTATGGGGCATGCGCTGTTGATGGTCGCGGTGGTGTTTGGATCGGGGCAACTGGTCGAGGGGTTTTTCTTGACGCCCCGCCTGGTTGGGGAACGCATTGGCCTACATCCCTTAGCCGTCATATTTGCTTTGTTGGCCTTCGGCCAGCTCTTTGGTTTTGTTGGCGTACTCATTGCGCTACCGGTGAGTGCGGTTTTGCTGGTGGCCATTCGGCGCATCAAGGCGCGCTATGTCGCCAGCGCGCTGTACCAGGGGTAAACGTTAACCATGCAACAAATCGCATTGGACATTGGCTTAGCCACGGGCCCTACGCTCGCTAATTTCTTTGCGGGGCCCAATCTGGCCGCGCTGCGCCATATGGAACTGTGGGTGGGGGCCAAGTCGTCCAATGCAGTGGGTGCGTCAAACCGCTCGCCAGTTCCCACGTACCTGTGGGGCAGCAGCGCCAGTGGCAAGAGCCACTTGCTCAAAGCCGCACGCGAGGGTCTGCGGGAGCAGGGCGCCCAAGTGGGGTGGATGGATGCCCTGACCTTAGAGGCGCCCGACTACAACGAGACTTGGGCTGCAGTAATGATGGACGATGTACACCTGTACACCGGCGCCCAGCATCAGATGGCATTTAACTGGTTCGTTAACGCACAAACCCTGCAACGCCCGGTATTGGCTGCCGGTGAGTTGGCGCCGATCAACCTTAAACTGCGCGACGATTTGCGTACCCGGCTGGGCTGGGGGCATATATTTTGTTTGCAAGCGCTCAGTGAGTCCGAGCGACGCGCAGTGTTGCGGAAAGCCGCCGATGAGCGCGGCGTGATGCTCAGTGATGAAGTCATGGACTTTATGTTGACCCGCTTTAGCCGCGACCTCGGTAGTCTGATGCAATTGCTTGAACTCATGGATGGTTATGCCTTGCAAACCCAGCGCGCGATCACCATCCCCCTCATCAAATCTATGCTGGAGAATCAATAGTGAACCCTCAGGCTCAGAGTCCGCAGGCGCCTTCTGCAAGTGGCGCAGCATCGCTTTCGGCCATGCGAAAACTCGCGTTGTTTGACCTGGACCACACGCTAATTCCGATTGACTCAGACCATGCATGGGGTGAATTCACAATTGCGCGCGGCTGGGTTGACCCGGTGGCGTTCAAGCAGCAAAACGACCGGTTCTATGCGCAGTACCAGGACGGCACTCTGGACATTGCGACCTATGTGCGGTTT
The DNA here is from genome assembly GCA_038230175.1 of Burkholderiales bacterium. Classification (GTDB taxonomy): domain Bacteria; phylum Pseudomonadota; class Gammaproteobacteria; order Burkholderiales; family Burkholderiaceae_C; genus Allorhodoferax. The sequence goes on along the minus strand of JBBRNS010000281.1, from coordinate 749 downwards.
GCAACCGGTGCGATTTGTCACCAAGGCGCTATAAATTCTATAGCTGCTCACGCCGATTTTATGAGGGATGTAGTGCAAAATGCCATCAAACCGCAGGCGCTAGAGCTGGTTCGCCAACACCAAAGGGCCGGCGACACGGTCGTCATCGTGACGGCAACCAACGAGTTTGTGACCCGTCCCATTGCGCAAGCGTTTGGCGTCACCGAATTGATTGCCGTTGAGTTGGAGCGCGACGCGGCTGCCGATGGCTCTTTCTGGTTTACCGGTGCTGTGCGGGGTGTGCCGTCGTTTCGCGAAGGCAAGGTGGCGCGGGTAGGGCAGTGGCTGGCCGCGCACGGTTTGTCGTGGGATTCGGTGCATACCGCTTTCTACTCCGACTCCATGAATGACCTGCCGCTCTTGGAAAAGGCAACGGTGCCGATTGCCACCAACCCGGATGCACGTTTGCGCGTATTGGCCCAAGAGCGCGGATGGCGCATACTTGACCTCTTTTAGCCCATTGAAAACCGTGTTTTTTCTACGAGCGCAACCCCCGTTGCCAATGACTACGCAATTGTGGCCCTGTGCTTGCCCCTTGCAAGCCCACGCCACGCCAGAGAACCCATGATCAAAAAATTCATCGACAAATTACTGGGTAAATCTTCCCCGAACGTCCGTTCCAAACAGCCCAATTTTGGCAAAAGGGTGGACGTGCCGGTTCAAACCCATGGCATCGATCCCAAGTTAGTGGACGAACGCGCCAACAACGT
>JBBRNS010000280.1:0-4635 GCA_038230175.1 Burkholderiales bacterium | reverse complement strand
CTCGTGGTGTCATTGATCTGTGCCGCAGGCGCCATGGGCCAGAAAATGGCTACCGATTGCTCTTTGCCCTTAACCCGGACGCGATCAAGTTCTTGCCATGCGAAGTCGTTCGCCTGTTTGCGCGTCGTTTCGCTGACCACAATATCAACGCCATACGCTTTCGACAAACCCTCCAGCCTGGAACCCAAATTGACTGAATCTCCGATCACGGTGTAAGCCCGGCGAATATTGGAACCCATGTCGCCAACGCACATGGTTCCTGTGTTGAGGCCTATTCCAATACCGATCTCAGGTAAGCCTCGCGCTCTATGGTCTGCATTGATGCCGCGCACGGCGCTGGCCATTTCCATGGACGACTTCACAGCAAGCTGAGCATGTTCGGGCGTCTCAACTGGAGCGCCCCAAAACGCCATGACGCAGTCGCCCATGTACTTGTCGATGGTCCCGCGGTTGGTTCGAATGATGGTGGTCAGCTTGCTGAATACCCCCGTCAGCAGTTCTTGCAGTTGGGTGGGCTCCATGTGTTCCGACATTTTGGTAAAACCACGCATGTCGCAGAACATGACCGTCAGCTCCCGGCTTGTGGCTTTCATGCTGTAACTGTCAGGGTCTTTGACCATCTCGTCCACCAACTCCGGGGGCACGTAAGTTCCGAACAGATGTGCCAACTCACGTTTGGATCGGCTCTCGACAAAATAGCCATAACTCATATTCAGTGCAAACGCAGTCAGACTCATGATCAAGGCGGCTGCCAGAGGCATCACCAGACCAAATCCTATATACAACCAAGTATTGATGCCGATAACGGTCGCCAATACACCGACGCTCAAGAGTACGGCGCGTGGGGCTGACAACAAGGGCAGGCCAATGGCCAAGACCAAACCCGCAACGATCAGTACGAAAACGTCGTAGCCCATTGCATAGTCAGGTTTCAAAGTAACTTTATCGTCCAGCCAGCCGGAAATCAGGTTTGCATGCGCTTCCACACCGGGATACACCTGACCTACCGGAGTTACCCGCAAATCCAACAGCCCTGGTGCCGTGGTTCCCACCAGGATGATTTTGTCCTTCAGGCTGTCAGCTGCAAGCCGCCCTGCCAAGACGTCCGCTGCCGACACATAGCGAAAGGATCCGCCCTTCACCCCGCCCAAACCTCGATACGGAACCAGGGTTGAAATGTGCTTGTCGACTGGGATAGAAAGCGCCAGCTTGCCTTCTTTCAGCAAAATTCGGTCCAACCCCTGGTAGCTGCGCGATAGCCATTGCTCGTCTGAAAAGCCAGGTATCACCTTTGGCGACCCTGCGAGCCGCCTGAACATCGCAAGTGCCAAGGATTCGTAATATTGGCCTTTGTATTCCGCCAGCAATGGCAACGCGCGCACAACGCCGTCAATGTCCGGGTTGGTGTTGAAATGGCCCGCCAGGGGAGCACTCCTAGCCAAAATATCAATATTGGCCCCATAACCTGTCCACGAAGACGCCTCAACACTTCGACCTTTGAGATCATTTTTGGACATGACGGCCGCCGGCAAAGTGCCCACCGTACGACCATCACTATCGCTTGTGAAGTAATAGCCCAGCACAACAGGTCGCTTTTCCAGTACCTTGGCAAACAAGGCGTCGTAATCCAGCTCAGGTTGAAGCTGTTTTAATCGTTCAGAAAAACCGACTTGGTCTTTGAAGTCAGACCGCGCCAATTCATTGAGTCGGCTTAGGCCAGAGCTGTCATCTGGCTCGGCAAAAACGATATCGAAACCCAAAAGGGCGATGTGCTGTTGGTTGAACAATATGTCTACCAAGCGACCCAGCTTGTTGCGACCCCATGGGAATCGTCCAACTTCGGCGAGGCTCTTTTCATCTATATCGACGATGACAATTCGCTCATCCAACGTCTGGGGCATCGTTGCCCGCAGGCGGGCGTCGTAGATGACATCGTCCAATCGCTGCATGCTGCCAACCTGCATGATGCCAGTAGCGTGCAGCAATACCAAGACAAGCGGGATCAGCGTTATCGCAATCCTTTGCCAGTGCTTAGCTATCGTATTCATGCGCAACACCTTGAAATTTGGCGCGCAATGGACACCGCCAAAAGACTACAAACCGTCAGGTTTGTACAAATTGCATTTGGGTGCCGGCCAACTCAATCATGTCGCCGTTTTTCAAAGCAACCGGGTCTGCCTTGATAGGTGAACCATTCAGAGTCGGGTTTCCCGCACCTTCGACGTGGTGCACGACAAATCCCTGTTGGCGTCGGGTAATGGCCGCAACGGCCACACCAGGTTTGCCAATGGTGGTCACAACCTTGGTCAAAGGGACTTCACGTCCCGATGCCGCGCCGGACAAGACTTTGATCGACGCATGGAAGGCTCCCATGCCCATGGAGTCGCCACCCGGTGAGGCGGATGTCGGCCGCATGGGCGCTGGCGCGGCGGGTCTCGCTTTCACCACCATGGTCTTGTCAAAATTATCAGCTTCGGCGTCGCCAACAAACTTGATTTTGTATTTGCCTATCTCGATGCTGTCGCCATTTTGCAATTGCTGCTTTTTGACAGCCTTGCCATTAAGATAGGTTCCATTGGTACTGTTGAGGTCTTCCAACACCACATCACCACCACTCATCTGAAGAATGGCGTGTTCGCCACTGACGGCCAAGTTGTCAATCACGATGTCGTTGTACGGTCTGCGACCCAAGGTGGTTTTGTCCTTGGTGAGCTGTACTTCTTTGATCACGACCTCATCGATCGAAACGATCATTTTCGGCATGATCGACTCCCTTTTGTGTAATTTGTTTCTGGAAAACGCTGTTGCATCTTACTTCCCCAACCACCGCGCGATTAAACCGCGCTTTTCAGGTGCCTCTTGCACTTCAACCAGCAGCACCGAAATATTGTCGCGGCCACCGTTTTCATTGGCCTGAGCAATCAGCTGGGTTGCCGTTTGTTCGAGCGGCAATTGAGAAGTAACAATTTTAGCGATCGCATCATCGTCGATCATGTCTGACAAGCCGTCTGAACACATCAGATACAAATCACCGACCTGAACTTGGTGTTCATTGACCTCCAGGAGGACCGACTCGTCGACTCCCAGCGCACGGGTCACCAAATTTTTTATGGAAGATGTAGCGGCTTGCTCTGGTGTGATCAGTCCTGCATCCATCTGCTCCTGCAACAGGGAATGGTCTTTTGTGATTTGCTCGAGCGAGCCCGCGCGCAGCCGATAGCACCGGGAGTCACCGATGTGCCCCAATACCAGCTTATCTTCCTTGAACACGCCCACGACCAGCGTGGTCCCCATGCCGGCGTAGTTGGCGTTTGAATTGGCCGAGTTAAAGATGGAACGGTTGGCATTGTCAACGCATATCTCCATGGCCCGACGCACTTCCTTCGCCTTGATCCCGGTGCCCGCCTCGGTAATCCAACGGCTTAGCTCTGATTTGATGAACGCTGTGGCCATGCCACTGGCGATTTCACCCGCGTTGTAACCACCCATCCCGTCCGCCAAGACCGCGGTAAGAGTTGGCTCATCGTACACCACCGAATCTTCGTTGTTGTCTCTTGCCCTGCCTGGGTCCGTTTTCGCGCAAAAATGGTAATTCATGGGGTGCTTAATTCGCTTCCCCGGGCTTGTTGACCCGTTGGACGACAGTTTTTTCAAAATCCACCGCAGAAGCTGGAACGGTTGCTGTGAAATCGACTTTTTTGTTCGCGCCGCCCGGTGCTCCCACCATCGTCGCCGCAAACGCTACAGTTTTCTCACTACTCGCTCTTTCGGTTGAAACAGAGGACGGCGTGGCAATCGGCGCGGCACCGGACATCTGGCTCATGACACTACGCAAGTCCACGGCAAACTGGTCTCCTGTCTGGTAACGCGTTTCTGGTCTCTTGCTCAGAGACAAGGCAACGACGTCGGCTAAATTTTGGGGCAACTCCGAGCGGATGATACGGATATCAGGCGCTTCTTCATTGGCAATCTTGTACATCAACTCGGACATCGAGTCACCGCGAAATGGTAACACCCCGGCCAGCATCTGAAACAGCATCACGCCCAACGAATACAAATCCGAGCGCCCATCCACTTTTTTACCAGCCAATTGTTCTGGCGACATGAAGCTTGGCGTTCCCAACACAAGCCCAGTCTTCGTTTTGCTCGAATCGGTAATGCGCGCGATGCCAAAATCAGTGACTTTGACGATATCGCTTTGCGGCTCGTACATGATGTTGGCTGGCTTGATGTCGCGGTGCACCACATTTTGCTTGTGTGCATAGGCCAGTGCCTCCGCAACACGGGCCACGATACTGAGGACGACGGGCACCGGCAACAATTGGTCACCTTTGCAATGGTCGGCCAGATCCTTCCCCTTGAGGAACTCCATCGCGATGTAGGCCAAGTCGTGCTCTTCGCCGGCATCGAAAATGGTGACGATGTTTTGATGCTGCAGACGGCCTGCCGTTTCCGCTTCGCGAAAAAACCGCTCACGGGCATCTACCAACTCGTCGCCCGAAAACTCCTGACTCAAAGCCATGGTCTTGATGGCAACCACGCGCCCGATCTTGGGGTCTTTACCCAGGTACACCACGCCCATGGCGCCTTTGCCCAGCTCCTTCTCAACTTGGTAGCGCCCCAACATGGGTTTTT
>JBBRNS010000279.1:0-4636 GCA_038230175.1 Burkholderiales bacterium | reverse complement strand
CAAGCGCAAATTGCAGGCTTGAATCGACGCAGAGTGGGCACGGATTCAACGCAGAGAAAACAACAACGAGTGTGTAAAAACATGCGCGCCGGGGGGGGGGGGCCTCCGGCGGCCTGGCGGGGGCCTGCATGAATGCAAATCAGAAGACAAAAACCAAGTCCCTTAAAATTCCGGTTTTAACCCGGTCAGGTCAAGAAGCAAAGGGTGCTGACTCAAGCCCGCTTCAGGCTCATACCTGAATTGGAAAATACTGGACTCAGCGGTTTTGACCCGACGGGCCGTGTACTCTTTGCTCGGCTCAGGAATTGACCATTTGGTCGGCTCTGCCGTTTATGCAGTTAGGCGCTTAACAGCGCCGAGCAGTCGGCGATCACCCGATCCGGCGCGCAGGCCTCAATCGGTTGGCCCATGTTGTAGCCATAGGGCAGCGCCCAGACGGTAATGCCCGCATTGCGCGCGGTGGCCACGTCGATGGACGAATCCCCCACAAACAAGGCCCGCTCAGGCGCCACGCCAAATTGGTCCATACAGCTTTGGATGCCAGCCGGATTAGGCTTTTTCGCCGGCATGGTGTCGCCGCTCACAACGCGGTGCAACAAGGGCATAAGCTGGTGGGCGTTGAGCACAGTCGTTGTATAGCGCCCCTCCTTGTTGGTCACCACCGCCAGTTTGACGCCCTGGGCGTGTAGGGCGACCAGTGTCTCGCGGACCTGTGGGTACAGGTGGCTGCGGGTGCCGCAGCGTTGCTGGTAATAGGTATCAAACTTGGCCAGGTAAGCGGGTAAGAGCGCATCAGAACGCACGGCCTCAACGCCACGCTGCTGCACGTAGGCCAAGGCCGAGATCAACAACTCGCGGGTGCCGTGGCCAATCCAATCGTTCACCTGCTGTTGGCTCACTTCGGCCAACTGAAAATGGCGCAGCGTATCGTTCGCCGCGTCCATGATCTCGGGCGCGGTTTCTATCAAGGTACCGTCCAAGTCAAACATGACCAAGTCATAGGAACTTTTGTGTGTGGCGCTCATGCGGCCCCCACCAAGGTACGTACCGACTCCACAACCCGCTGCGCGGTGATACCAAAGTAGGCATACAGGTCTTTTGCCGGGGCCGACTCGCCAAAGGTCGGCATACCGACCACCGCGCCGGTGCGGCCTACGTATTTGCGCCAAAAATCGGGGTGTGCTGCCTCAATCGCCACGGTTGGCAGGCTTATCGGCAACACAGCGTCTTGGTAGGCCTGGCTCTGGCGGTCAAACACATTGGTGCAGGGCATGGACACCACGCGGGTGGCAATGCCTTCTGCCGCCAAAGTAGCTTGCGCTTGCTTGGCGAGTTCTAGCTCGGAGCCGGTGGCAACGATGATGGCTTTGGCACCGTCCATGTCGGCCAGCACATAGCCGCCCTTGCGAATGCTCGCCACCATGCTGCCATCGGTCAAGCGCGGCAAGTTCTGACGCGACAGGCATAAGGCAGCCGGGCCGTCCTTGCGCTCAACCGCACTGGCCCAGGCTACTGCGGTTTCTAGACCATCCGCCGGACGCCAGACGTCTAGGCCCGGAATGATGCGCAAGGATGGAACGTGCTCCACACTTTGGTGTGTGGGGCCGTCCTCGCCCAGGCCAATGCTGTCGTGGGTAAATACGTGGATGACCCGAATCTTCATCAGCGCCGCCATACGGATGGCGTTGCGGCTGTAGTCGCTGAAGGTTAAAAAGGTGCCGCCGTAGGGGATAAAACCCCCGTGCAGCGCCATGCCGTTCATGATGGCGGCCATGCCAAACTCGCGCACGCCGTAGCTCAGGTGGTTGCCCCAGGTGTCACGGCCCGCTTTGACGCAGCCTTTGAAGTTGGTCAGGTTAGAGCCCGTCAAATCGGCACTGCCACCAAAGAACTCCGGCAACAAGGGTGCCAGTGCATCCAGCGCGTTTTGGCTGGACTTGCGGGTGGCAAATGCATCGGGCTTGGCTGCAATGGCGGCCAAACGCTCCGGCAGTTGCGCGGCAAACGCGGGCAGCAAATCTCCGGCCATGCGGCGCTCAAACTCGGCCGCCTCGGCGGGGAATTGGCTGCGGTAGGCGTCAAAACGTTTGCGCCATGCGGCCTCGGCCACCTGGCCGCGTTCTACGGCGTTCCATGCACTGGCAATTTCGGCCGGAATCTCAAATGGGGCCGCCGTCCAGCCCAGAGCTGCACGCGTGGCTGCGATCTCGGCAGCACCCAAGGCGGCACCGTGTACATCGTGGGTGCCAGCCTTATTGGGCGAGCCCATGCCAATGACGGTTTTGCAGCAAATCAGGGTGGGTTTGCCATCGGGCTTGTTGGCCTGTGCTTTGGCAGCTTGGATAGCGGCGTCCACGGCGGCGGGGTTATGTTCGTCCACGCCAGCAATCACGTTCCAGCCATACGCTTCAAAGCGCTTAGGCGTGTCGTCGGTGAACCAGCCTTCGACATGGCCGTCAATGGAGATTCCGTTGTCGTCCCACATCGCCACCAGTTTGGACAGGCGCAAGGTACCCGCCAGCGAGCAGGCTTCGTGGCTGATACCTTCCATGAGGCAGCCGTCGCCCATGAAGGCGAATGTGAAGTGGTCTACCACTGCATGATCGGGGCGGTTGAACTCTGCGGCCAGTAGCTTCTCGGCCAGTGCCATGCCCACCGCATTGGTGATGCCCTGCCCCAAAGGGCCGGTGGTGGTTTCAACGCCGGGGGTCACACCCACTTCAGGGTGACCGGCGGTTTTGCTGTGCAACTGGCGAAACGCCTGCAACTCAGACATGGGCAGGTCGTAACCCGTCAGGTGCAACAGTGCATAGATCAGCATGGAGCCATGGCCATTGGACAGCACAAACCGGTCGCGGTTGGGCCAATGGGGATTGGTGGGGTTGTGGGACAGGTGGCGGTTCCACAGCACTTCGGCAATATCGGCCATGCCCATGGGGGCACCGGGGTGGCCAGACTTGGCTTTTTCAACCGCATCAACGGCGAGCATACGGACGGCGTTGGCCATCTGGCGGGCAAATTCAGGGGTAGGCAGGTTCATGGGAGCAGCTTTGGGGTAATAAAACAGATTTTTAGACGACAAGAAACCGCCAATGCAACGGCAGCCTTACGAACACAGCGCTTACAAGGAGACCATGGCGCGTTTGCGCCGCTCCATCATCCGCCAGATAAAAGGCGTGAAGATCAGTTGCATGGCCAGCTCCATCTTGCCGCCGGGCACCACAATGGTGTTGGCGCGGCTCATGAAGCTGTCGTTGATCATGTTGAGCAAGTATTGAAAATCAATGCCCTTGGGCTTGGCAAACCGAATCACCACCATGCTCTCGTCGGCGCTGGGAATGTCCCGTGCGGTAAACGGGTTGGAAGTGTCCACCATGGGCACACGCTGGAAGTTGACGTGGGTGTGCACGAACTGTGGGCAGATGTAGTTCACATAGTCCGGCATGCGGCGCAATATGGTGTCGGTCACCGCCTCGGTGCTGTAACCGCGCTTGGATTTGTCGCGGTAGAGCTTTTGAACCCACTCTAGGTTGATAACCGGCACCACACCTACCAGCAAGTCGGGGTATTGGGCCACATTGATTTCCGGCGTAATCACTGCCCCGTGCAGGCCTTCATAAAACAGCAACTCGGTGTCCGCTGGCAATGGCTCCCACGGCGTAAAGGTGCCGGGGTCCTGCTTGTAGGGGGCCGCTTCTTTGTCGTCGTGCAGGTACTTGCGGCGCTTGCCGGTGCCAGTGGTGGCGTAGTCGCGAAACAAGGCTTCTAGCTCAGGAAACAGGTTGTTCTCAGGGCCAAAGTGGCTGAAATTTTTGTTGCCGGCTTTCTCGGCCTCGGCGAGCTTGACCTTCATATCCTTGCGGTCAAAGCGGTGCATGCTGTCACCCTCGATGACAGCAGCGTCAATCCCTTCACGGCGAAAAATGTTTTCGAACGTTTGGGTAACCGACGAGGTGCCCGCGCCGCTGGAGCCGGTGATGGCAATGATGGGGTGGCGTTCAGACATTCTGCGTCCTTAAATAGGGTTCAAATCGGTCTCTAGCCCTCGCAGAATGTGCTCAAGCCGCTACAAAAAAAATAGCAAGAACGGTTTGCGAATTAGTCGCGAAACAGACTGCTTTTGCCAAACAAGGGGTTGTCGCTCAGGTCATCGGATGGCTCTGAATGGTAGCGCTCAATGCGCTCCACCTCATGCTTGGAGCCAAAGATCAGACCAATACGCTGGTGCAACGCGCTGGGCTGAACACCGAGCACCGACTCGCGCCCCGTACTGGCGCGCCCACCGGCTTGCTCCATGATGAAACCGATGGGGTTAGCCTCGTAGAGCAACCGCAAGCGGCCCGGCTTGGTGGCGTCTTTGGTGTCACGAGGGTACATAAAAATGCCGCCGCGCATCAGAATGCGGTGCGCCTCGGCCACCATGCTCGCGATCCAGCGCATATTAAAGTCTTTACCACGCGGACCGGGCTTTCCGGCCAGGCATTCGTCCACATACCGTTTGATAGGCGCCTCCCAAAACCGGCTGTTGGATGCATTGATAGCAAATTCGTGGGTCTCGGCGGGCACCTGCACATGCGGATGCGTGAGCATGAACTCGCCCAAAATAGGGTCCAGGGTGAAGCCAGCCACACCGTTG
>JBBRNS010000278.1:0-4639 GCA_038230175.1 Burkholderiales bacterium | reverse complement strand
GCGTGCTTGGCGGGAAGCGTATATGACAAACGGGCCGATAGCCCCCGTGAAATATGCGTGAGGCGCTATCAAAATAGTAGTAGTCAAAAGATGGCGGATAGCCTGATCGCTTTAGCTGCTGGTGATTGCGTGTGCCAACACGGCTAAAAGAGCCCATCCCCTCGAAAAGGTAAAACGAGGGGATTCCCCCTCTGACAGCAGGCAAAACAATGCGGTTTTTGGCAAGATTTGCCGACACCCCCACTGGCAGGTATTGGCTTGCCAGCCGGTAGTGGCGAACTTTACAGGGATACGCAACAACCACAAACCGGCGGAATTTTCAGACCGCAACGTGCGGCTGGGCGGGTTGAATGGCTAGTCGAAGTCCCAATGCCTTAAGCACCGCAAAGAGACTGCGCAATTCCGGGTTGCCTTGCGGCGACAGGGTGCGATAGAGCTGGTTCGCATTCAGCTCCGTTTCCTTGGCCACGGCACGCACACCTCCGTGGGCTTCGGCAATCTGGCGCAACGCGACCAGCAGATCCGCTGGCTCACCGTCTTGCAGCAGCTCATTGAGATACTCGGCTGCGAACTGCGGGTCATCCCGAAACAGCTCGGCCATTGCTTCGTCATGGCTTCGATCTTTCATGTGTCAGGCCTCCGTTGCCAGTCTTTCCAATACCCAATAGCGCGTTCGATGTCAGCGTCTTGGGAACCCTTGTCACCACCGCATAACAGCAACACCACCACGTTGTTGGCTAGGGCGTAGTAAACGCGGTAGCCTGCCCCTTGGTCGATCCGCAATTCCCACACCCCTTCGCGGCAGAACTTATGATCGCCAAAGTTGCCGCCCTCAACCCGGTTGACGCGCTTGACCACTTGCATCTTTGCGATGGGGTCGCGCAGCTTTTTCAACCACTCCTGGTAGGGATCTCGCTCGTCTTCGGTAAGGTAGTGGCGGACAGCGAACATGCCCATATTATCGTTTAAAAGCGACAAATTGCAAAGAACTGAGCGAATCTCTGCCGTTTAGGTCACCTGTGCGCAAGGTTGATCAGTCTCTAGCCAGGAACGCGCTGCCCATCTGCTTGGCCCGTTTGAGATCATCCCCGTGCAGGTAAATCGAGGTGGTCGCAATCGACGCATGACGCAAGTTGTCCCGTACCGAAGTCAGTTCGGCCCCTCTGGCCAGCGCATGGGTAGCATGGGTATGGCGCATCCAGTGGGGGGTGGCTTGGCGTAGCTTTTCGGCAAGCGCTGGGCTTTCTTCTGCCACTTCACCGGCGGCCGTTTCAAAGAACCGTTTCATTACGACCCAAAGCCGGGTTGCTGATATGCCTGACTGGTTCTCCAAATCCATGGCTCCAATCAGCTTGGTGGTCGGAATCCACATGCTGGGTGTGGTCGGCTGGCCCCGCTGAACCAGGTACCGCTGCAGGGCAGACCTGGCCAGTGGGGGCAAGGCTACTTTGCCCGGCTTGCTACCTTTGCCCACCAAGCGAAGCCAATGGTCGTCATGGTCGTCCACGTGCACCGAGCGCAGTGTCACCCCAACCAGCTCGCTGATGCGCAGGCCTGTTGCGTAAGCAAAGTCCAGAATGAAGCGCAGCCGCTGGGCTGCCGGTGCCGTCCACCCATAAGACCATTCCAGACCATCCGCAATGGTGCGTATCAACGCCCATTCGCCCTCAGAGAAGACATGATGGGTCTCCATGGCATGGGTGCGAGTTGCTCCCCGCACTTTGATTCCAGCAAATGGATTCGTCAGAACATAGCCTTGCTCCATCAGCCATCGGTACATGGCCCCCAGCACGGAAAGCGCGTATGCGACCGACCGTGGAGCCAGTGGCCCGGTAAATGGCCTCCACTCAGGAGAGGTTCTCGACAATGACGGCCCGACCCAGCGGCTTGCTGGTCGACGCAAAAACGCCCGGTACGCCACCGCATCTTCCTTTGTGAGCGACGACATGGCCACACCGCGCTCCAAAACCGCCCAAAGAATCAGGCGTTCCGCTTCCTTGCGGTACGCCCGCAGTGTGGCTGGGGTTTCGTGCAGCGAAAGCCAGGCGTGTACTGCCTGGTAGTCGTTGTCGGCGTTGAGGGAGCAGGTCTTGCGCGGGGCACGAAACGCGCCATTGGAGCCATCCACATCCTCAGGAATCCGCAAGACTTCCCAGGGGACGATGCCCGCGTTGGCGGACATCGGAATCAAAGCCCGTGCCCGCTCGGTCAGTTGGGGATATTGTGCAAAGAACGCTTCAATACGTTTGGCACCCGTAGAGCCCAATCCTTCGATACCTGCCCACCACATCCGCCGCCTGGGAACGCGCACAGTGAGGTCGGCCAGCGTCCTGATACCGTGGGCTTGCAAGGCCTGGCAAGTGCGCGCTGTAAACCACTTGCCGATGTCATCGGTTACCAGTGGTTCTGGCACGGGTGCGTCGCGCAGGTAGTCAATGGCCTGAAACACCTTGCGAGACAGGATAGCCCTTTGAGAATCGGGATGGTCCAGAAGTTCAACCAGGTCAGCATGGTGGCGTGTTTTGGCAAAGGCAATGAGCGCCTGGCGGATTCTCCGGATCACGACGCGAGAGGACTCCCCCTTGGTGCGCTGGGCACCCAGGTAGCGATCAACCGCTTCGCGTGAACTCACGCCCTCGTACCAGGCACGCAGCGCAGCCAGCTCGCCCAGGCTTGGGAACCCAGCTGGAGCGTCCTGGTTGACGGCAATCACTTGGAGTGAGCGATTTTTCACAAAATAGAGTTTACGTAAATTGGAGATGCATTTGGATAATAAGGTTTATCGCAATAAAATGCTTTAATTTCATAAATTCATTTGGGTTTTTGGCTGAAACCCTGCACAAATTGCACGCGAATTGGCGGGCAAGACGGTCACAGTTCTGCATTTCCGCAGCATCTCTCGATTCATCCCCATTTTGTCTATTAGGGCTCAGTTCGTTGCTGCGCCCGTCGTTGGAGTACGTTAGTCTTGGCAAGCACCCCTATACAGGCCTCCAAACGCCTTTCCATTCTCTCCACCGAAGAGGTGGACAGCCTGTATGGTCTGCCACACTTCACCGAAGGGGATCGCCAAAGCCACTTTGATTTGAGCGCCCAAGAGCGTGAGGCCATCGATGCCGCACGCACCATCACAGCGGGTGTCCACCTCATACTGCAACTGGGCTATTTCAAGGCCAAGGCCCAGTTCTTTGTTGTCAGCCTTGACCATGCCCGCCCCGATATTGACCATATTCTGAAGCGCTATTTCCCTGGCAGGTTGATGGCCGAGGTAGGCGATTTGTCAAAACCGACCCGCCTGCTCCAACAACGAATCATTCTTGGACTGTTGGACTATTCCTTGTGTGGCGTCGAGGAAAAAGATGCGCTGGTTGCTTTCGCGCAGCGGGCGGCGATGTTGTCAACGCAGCCCAAATTCATTTTGCGTGAGCTGCTGGAGCACCTATCAAACCAGCGCATCGTGGCACCGGGATATACGTCCTTGCAGGATCTGGTGAGCCAGGCAGTCATCCACGAGCGCAGGCGAGTTACCCGATTGCTAGATGCCGCCTTGCCCGCCAATCTGCAGCAATCACTCAATACCCTTCTGCATGCGGACGACAAAATCCATTTGATCAACGTCCTAAAACACGAGGCAAGTGATTTCAGCAACAAGGAATTGCGCCAGGAGGTCAGTCGGCGCAAGCAACTGGCCCCCTTGCATGACTTCGCCCAGAAATTTCTGGTGGACGCCACACTGTCGAGCGAGAGCATCAAGTATTACGCCGGGCTGGTCCAGTTCTACACGATATACAAGCTGCGTCGCATGGACATTTCCACGGCACGCCTGTATCTGTTGTGTTTCGCCTTCCACCGGTTCCGCCAAATCAACGACAACCTGATTGAGGCGTTCATCCACCTAGTGGGGCAATTTGACAAGCACGCAAAGCTGGCTGCAAAAGTGGCTATGCAGCGGGCCTCTGATGAGGCCAACAGCAATTTGAAGGCGGCTGGTGAGGTACTGGGTCTTTTTGTAGATGAGTCAATTGCCAGTGACTGCCCGTTTTCCAAGGTCAAGGACCGCGCGTTCGGTTTGCTGAGTCCAGAAGCCTTTCCCTCGGTATCCAATTTCCTGCGCAATGTGGCCTTTGACAAGCTGGACTACGAATGGTCTTACTTCACCAAGCTGTCGCCAACCATCAAGCGCAACTTGCGACACCTTTTTTGCGACATCGATTTTGCAGGGCGCTTGGAGAATGCGCCGCTGGTTACCGCAATCTCTGTGATGCAAGACCTGTTGCGTCAGAGCAAGTCGCTGCGCCAGGCAGACTCGTCAAAGTTCCCCGACGCAGTTATCCCTGCGGTACTAAAAAAGCACTTGTACGTGAAATCCATTGAGGACGGCGATAAGCGCAAAACACTCGACGTCGACCGTTACGAATTTTTGATCTACCGTTTGCTACGCAACGCACTCTCTTCTGGCGACGTATTTGTGCGCGACAGTAATGAGTTTCGCTGTTTTGAGGATGACTTGATTGGCGATGAGCGATGGCGGCATAAAAATGAGTTGTTGGAGGAGATTGGTGCTCCAATCTTAATAGCTCCAATTCAAGAGACACTGACGGCATTCGAGCGAGCACTGGAAGCTAAGTTTAAGGTTGTC
>JBBRNS010000277.1:0-4725 GCA_038230175.1 Burkholderiales bacterium | reverse complement strand
TCGGATGGACAACGGCAATGCGGTGGCGCTGATATCGGGCTACAAGACGGCGGACGGACAGACGCATGAAATGGCCGACTTCTGGCTGGCGCGGGCGGCACCAAGCGAAACCGCGGTGCAACTGGGTGACGTACTGGCTGCACCGCAGGCCGACTTGTTGCCAGCCGCACAGCCAGCATCGCCCACGCCGCCCACGGCAGGGACGGCGGCAGCCGATGCATCGGCAACGCCAATCCACCATGCCGGGCTGCACCGAAGCACGCTGGAGGACGAGTTGTTGCGCAGCCAGCAAGGGCCGTTGATCTGACCCTCCGCTGACCGGCCGGCCTGCAAGCAGGGCCGGCGGGTTGGCGCCAACGCTGGCACCCAGGTCAGCAGCGCGGTCGATTTGGCAGCACGCGAAGTGCCCACCCACCGCCCCCCAAGCCCGGCATCCGCCGGGCCTTTTTTGTGCCGTACTCGGCGGCCGCGACCGGGTCAGTTGACCCCCTGTCCCGAACAGGGTTTGAACTGCAGAACCCACCTTCGCTCGCAGCCGAACCCAGCCCGATCCCTGCCAATCACGCGCTGGCCAGGTTGGCCGACAAAGGCGTCGTCGGGGACTGTCCCGCCCCACAGCAGGCCGGCCGCACGGGCAAAAAGTGGATTCCCAGTGCCGATCGCAGGGCTGAGCGGCAGCAATACCGGACAGCGCCAGGTTGTCGGCACCCGTGGGAAACGACCTGCACTGCGGAGCAGTCAATCACCGCCCTCAAATGGATGTAGGGAGTTCTAGACAGCACTGCGTGTACACCACTTCTATTAATTTTTGGTGTGACGGAGATTCGGCCATCGGGTCGTGGCTGCGGGCGTCGGGCATGGTTCGGCATGCCGGCTTCCCAGCCCGGTGCCTGTACGCGTCCTGGGACGGCCCAAGTCCCACACGATCAATCTTTCCAAATTGGGAGCAACGCGATGATTTCATCCAAGGACTCGTTGAGCCGTACTGCACTGGGCGTGCTGTTGGCTGCAGGCGGGGTCGCCGCCGCTGCGGCAGCGGATTGGTCGTCCGCCGGCCGTGATCTCAACAACTATGGCTATGACGTGGGCGAAAAGCAGATCAGCCCGAATAACCTGCCCCCAATAGCCATACCAGTCATTTGTAGGGAGTCCAGGTTGAAGGTTACTGGATTTCGTTGCTTGCAGGGGTGAGGTGCCGGTGGTATCCGCCCGATGCTGCCGTGCGGGCGCACCTCGTTGTAGTCACGCCGCCATGCCGCGATCGTGGTCCTTGCCTGATGCAGGGTTTCGAACCAGTGCTCGTTCAGGCACTCGTCGCGGAACCGGCCATTGAACCTCTCGATGTAGCCGTTCTGCATCGGCCGCCCCAGGCTCGATCAGGATGTGGCGTATGCCGTGGCCTTGCGCCCAGGCAATGAACGCCCGGCTAGCGAACTCCGGCCCGTTGTCGGTGCGCACCGCTGCCCGGTAGCCCCGGAACCTCGCCGCCTGGTCCAGCAGCCGTCTCACGTACACCCCGCTGATGCCGTAGTCCACCGCGATCTCAACCGCCTCGTGGCTGACGTCATCGGCCACGGTCAGGCACTTCAGGCGCCGGCCGCTGGCCAGGCTGTCGCTGACGAAATCCATGCTTCACACCTCATTGATCTTGGTGGCGATGTTCAGCGGTGTGCGCTCGGCGGGTAGGCGGCGCACCTTCTTGCGCTTGCGCACCGCCAGGTTCGCCTCGCAGTACAGCCGGTACACCCGCTTGCGATGGACGCCGGGGTACTGCGGAGACAGCAGGTCGTGCACCCGTGGGCAGCCAAACCGCCGTCTGGCATGGGCAATCTCCACGATCTTCTTGGACAGGGCCTCCTCCTGCGCGCTGGGCGCGGGTGGGTGGCGGTACGCATCTCGGGTCAGCCCCACAAGCCTGCAGGCCCGGCGCTCGGACAACTGGTGCTGATTCACCAGTTGCTCGAACAGCCTGCCGATTGACCTGTGGGGCTAAGGCTTTACCCCGAGCACGCTCTTGAGCGCATGCATGTCCAGGTGCGCCTCGGCCAACAAGTGCTTGAGCTTGGCGTTCTCCGACTCCAGCTCGCGCAGCCGGCGTGCGTCGGTTGAATCTATGCCGCCGAACTTCGCGCGCCACTTGTAGAACGTCGCGTCGGAGAACCCGCCCTGGCGGCAGATCTCCGCCACTGCCAAGCCGGCCTCGGCTTGCTTGAGGAACCCGATCATCTGTACCTCGGTGAATTTGCTCTTCCTCATGTCCGCCATTCTCCTGGGTTGACGGAGTCCTTCTACTTCTGGTTGGTACGGCTGGCGGGGGCGCAGGTCACCTCCGCGCGACCATGGCAGATTTTTGCAGCGGGTTCGGGAATCTGCGCGAGTCCCGGTCAGCTACAGGTTTGCACTGGGGCGTGCGGGCAAGGTTGCAGGGTGGTCGTCTGACCCCCAAGTGCAAGTTGCTTAGCTCGTTCATGACGGGCAACCACCAGTCTGGTACCGGAAAGTGGGCGTAGGTTTCCCGTCTCTTTCGGTCTTGCAATTTGTGAGTTCCCTGTTGAATTGGGGGCTTCAAAGACGCATCACGGATGGGCCGGCGCCTATGGACCGGACCCCGTTCAGGCCGAGCTGAACCAAGCCGCGCCCTCTCTCTTTGGAAACGCCGCTGCAGCTTCTGCAACCGTGCCACCCAGCACTAAAGAAAGAAACACGATGGAACAACTGGTCGATGGAAGTGTATTGCTCCACTACTTTGAAAACCACGAGCACAGGCTCATCCACAAGTGGATGCACTACTTCGAAATCTATGAGCGCCATTTCTCAAAGTACCGCAACCAGCCCATCTCCCTGCTCGAGTTTGGCGTTTTGCATGGGGGCTCGCTGCAAATGTGGAAATATTACTTTGGCCCGACTGCAAAGATTTACGGTGCCGACATCAACCCTCGATGTGCCGAGTTGGCCGAAGAAAACATCAGCATCCTACTAGCTGACCAAGAAAGTCGCGATTCTCTGCAAAATATCTGCAAGACCCTGCCGCCGTTTGACATAATTATTGACGACGGCGGCCATACCATGCTGCAGCAGACAACCACATTTGAAGAAATGTGGGGGCAGCTAATGGTTGGTGGTGTATACCTGGTCGAAGACATGCTGACGAGTTACTGGCCGTCGTTTGGCGGAGGTTACAAGAATCCAGTCAGTTTTGTCGAGTACTCTAAAGGCCTGATCGATCAATTGAACGCCTGGTATGCCGCGGAAGGCAGCGGCTTGGCCGTCAATGCATTCACGCGGACGGCTTTCGCTATGCACTACTACGACAGCGTGCTGGTCATCGAGAAGAGAGCTATGCGGGCACCCCATGTGCGAATGAAGGGAAAGCCCTCATTCCCCTTGGTGCCAGCCGAGCAGGCGGTATTTGATAGAGGCTGATATCATGAATATCCATTCGATTCCCATGCTTTCGGTTTCCTACAACTCGGCCGAACTGGTGGCGGAATTGCTGTCGTCGTTTCGCCAGCACTACATCAACCCAATCACCATCATCGACGGCTCCAGCGCCGAACACGCACCGGAAATTGAGTCCGTGTGTGCTGGCTACCCCAATGTGAAATTCGTTCACTTTGACTACAACATCCACCACGGCCCCGGCATGGCCTGGGCCTACCAACACTTGCCGCTGCAAGGGCCTGTGCTGGTATTGGATTCGGATGTGATTGTGCTGAAAGCCGGCTTCCTGGAGGCACTGGCAGCCGAGCTTGAAGCCGGCATGTATGGCGTAGGTTGCCTCCACCACGTCAACGAGGGCGGGTTTGACGTGACCTACGAGGCAGGCGCCGTGCGCTACCTGCACCCTGCCTGCATGCTGTGCAATATCGAGGTGGTGCGCCAATGGCACATGCCCACCAAGCACGGCGCACCCAATATAGAACCGATGCTGGCCATCCACAAGGCGGGCAAGCACGAATTGATAAAAGGTATCCCTTGGGTCAATGAAGACTTTTCGCCCGGCTTCAAGCCTAAGCATTATCTGCAGCATGATTGGCAAGGCACGGTCAAGCGCACAGGCGGCTATCACTTAGAAGAATGGCAAAGGAGGGTGATGTTGCAGCGACAGCAGACCACAGTCGTTCCGGTCGCCGCGGCCACAGCGCCCGACGAGCCCACCAACTACAACCGCGACGTGTTGCCACTAATTCCAGCGAATGCCCGTGGCGTGGTGGAGGTCGGTTGCAACAATGGCGCCTTGGCCCGCGCTTACAAGGCCACGAACCCGGCCGTCAAATACACTGGCATCGAGGTTGACGCAGGCAATGCCGAGGGGTCGCGGCGCTACTGCGACGAAGTCTTGCTGCTGGACATTGAAAGCGTGGACGATTCTTTCTACGCCCAATACGCTGACTACAACGTCTGGATCTTTGGCGACGTGCTGGAGCATCTGCGCTACCCCTGGGAGGTGCTGGCCCGGATACGCCGCTCGATGCCACCCGACGGCTGCATCATCGTCTGCCTGCCCAACGCCCAGCATTGGAGTGTGCAAGCGAGACTGGCCGTAGGCGCTTTCCGCTATGAGCCGTTTGGCCTGATGGACCGCACTCACCTGCGATTCTTCACGCGCGCCACCATGCTGGAGATGTTTGCTGGCGCCGGCTTCAAATTGGAGGTCGGCTTTCCCCGCATCTTTGACGAACTGAAAAACGAGCATGTGATTGCCGCCATACGGTCCATGGCCAT
>JBBRNS010000276.1:0-4745 GCA_038230175.1 Burkholderiales bacterium | reverse complement strand
GGCGTTTGGCTGCTGGGTGCTATCGCAGTGCTAGCCTTGGTGGTCAGCAGCCTGCTGTGGCTGCGGCTGTCGTCGATCCAAGAGCAGTTGGCGCGCCAAAGCGCCGACTCTGGCGCACAAGCCACTGCCGCCCACGCTGCAGCGAAACAGGCCCAAGAGCAGGCCATGGCAACCGCGGCCAAGCTTGCGGTGACCGATGCCCGTTTGAGTGAAGTCACCCTTCAGCGAAACCAACTCGAAGAATTGATACAGAGTCTGTCGCGTTCGCGTGATGAAAACTTGGTCATCGATATTGATGCGGCCATCCGTTTGGCGCAACAGCAGGCGCAACTCACCGGCAGTGTCGCACCGTTGCTAGCGGCACTCAAGAGTGCCGAGTTGCGGCTCAATCGGGCTGCCCAACCGCGTTTGGCACCGGTGCAGCGGGCCATTACCCGTGACATCGAGCGTATCAAGACCACTGCCTTGGCAGACACCCCAGCTTTGTTGGTCAAGCTTGACGAACTGGCATTGCTGGCCGACGACCTGCCAGTTGCCAATGCGCTGCCCGCTACACGCGGCGTTCGGCCCTTGGCGAGGCAAGTGGAAGAAACTGTGGGCAATTGGTGGTTGCGCTTACTCCTGATCGTGCGCGAAGAGTTGCGCGGCTTGGTGCGGGTGAGCCATATTGAGGACCCCGACGCGGCCCTGCTGACGCCGGAGCAGTCGTTCTTTTTGCGTGAAAATTTCAAGCTCAAATTGCTCAATGCGCGTTTGGGTTTGTTGTCGCGCCAAGTCGATTCGGTGCGTGCAGACTTGGCCTCGGCGGCGGCTTCGCTAGACCGTTTTTTCGACGCTTCGTCACGCAAGACCCAAACGGCGGCCACCGCGCTGCGCCAAGTGCAAAGTCAGCTCAAGGCGTTGGAAGTGCCGCGTATTGACGACACGCTGGCGGCTTTGACAGCGGCCACGGCGGGGCGCTGACTATGCGGGCCGCACTGTGGCTGATGGCCCTGTTTGCGATTGCGGTGGCAAGCGCGCTTTTTGCCGGCAACAACCACGGCACTGTGACCGTTTATTGGCCACCTTACCGGGTGGATTTGTCGCTGAACTTGGTCTTGCTGCTGTTGGCACTTGCCTTTGCCACCGTGTATGGCGCGATGCGCGCTCTGTCGGGTTTGTTGAGCATTCCCCGCCAAGCCCGCAGTTGGCGCCTGTTGCAAAAAGAGCGTGCTATCCATGCCGCTTTGTTAGAGACTCTGTCGCACTTGTTTGCGGGACGGTTTGTGCGCTCCCGCAAATCCGCCGAATTGGTGGTGGACTTGGAAGAGTCGGTCGAGCGTAGCGGCGCCCATGTGCCTTATGCAGGCCCCTTGCGCGCATTGGCGCACCTGCTGGCCGGGGAAAGCGCCCATGTACTGCAAGACCGGGCGGTGCGTGATGCACATTTTCAGTTGGCCTTGGAAGAAGCCGCGCGGCGTGATGCGGTCGATGTGCGTGATGGTGTGCACCTTCGCGCGGCGCGCTGGGCGATTGAAGACCGCGATGCGGGCGCCGCCTTGCAGTGGCTGGACCAATTGCCCCAGGGCGCGGCGCGGCGCACAATAGCTTTGCGTTTGCGTTTCAAAGCCGCACGCTTGGCGGGTCACGCCAAGGACGCCCTTGATACCGTGCGTTTGCTGACCAAACACCGTGCCTTCTCGGAGATTGCAGGCAAGAGTATTGCGCGCGGCTTGGCCTTGGAAGTGATCCATGGCGCGCATGACCCGGTGCAGGTGCAGCGTGCCTGGGAGACCCTAGAGTTGGCCGAGCAATTGATGCCTGAGGTTGCGATTGCGGCAGCCGAGCGTCTGTTGGCCCATGGCGGTGAGGCTGCGACGGCACGCCAGTGGCTCTTGCCCGCTTGGGAGGCGATGGCGAAGCACAGTGACGCCATTACCGTGGCCCAGCAGGTGCGCCTGGTACAAGTCTTAGACCACAGTTTTAGCGCCTCTGGCGGCACGCCAGACACCGTTTGGTTGGCGCGTATTGAGGCGGCGCAAATGGCGCGTCCACGCGACGCGGTGATGCAGTACTTGGCGGGTGTCGCGTGTATGCGGCTGGCATTGTGGGGCAAAGCCCAACAAATGCTCAAGCAATCCTTGATCATGCTGAATGATTCCGAACTGCGCCGTGATGCGTGGCTGGCCTTGGCCGAATTGGCCGAACAACGCCAGGACGTGGCCGCCGCAACAGCGGCGTATCGGGAGGCGGCGAAAAGGTGACGGAATAGGGATTCCCGATTATTATTCGCGCATGCCTACACTTACCGAACACATCATCAAGCTGACCGATCACCGCGATCGCGAGCGTCTGTAACTGACCCTTTGCAAAGCGTTCATTGATCTGTTGCGCATCGACCGGGTCGTTGTGTCCCGGGTCATGAGTGAAGAGGGTGTTAAGCGTTGGTTGGATGTCGCATCGCTGGACGCGCGCGGCGGCGGCAAAGTGACTGACCCACTGCGGGTGGACTTTGCGTCTTTGCGGCCGCTTGAAGACGATCGTGACCGGTTTCGCAGCATTCAAGAACGCGACATTGTGGAGCGCGCCTGGGCCGGAGAAGAGGGCCCGCGCGTCACCAATTTCCCCTTGTTTGCAGATTCACGCAACGATGATGAGGGTGTTGTCGAGATCCATTCCGGCGACAGCCTGAACAAGGGCCAGCTTGAAATTGTGAACGACCTGGTGCATGTCTTTCGCAACATGTACCACCTGCTGGCCTACAGCGATCGCGATGCATTGACCGGCTTGCTCAACCGCAAGTCCTTGGACGATTCGTTTTACAGCGCCGTGCTCGAAGAGATGGACCATGGGCTGGAGAACCATAGCCGGGTCTTAGAGGCCGATGTGTTGCCGGTGTCTGAGCGGCGCCACCGCGTGCCGCCCAACTACTGGTTGGGCACCGTGACGGTGGACAACTTCGCAGCGATCAGCGACCGCAATGGCCATTTGATTGCCGAAGAAGTGTTGTTGTTGGTGGCACGCATCATGAACAACACCTTCAGAACTTATGACCGCATTTACCGCTTCGGTGGTGAGCAGTTTGCGGTGTTAATGCATTGCCCCGATGAGGCATTGGTGTTTGCGGCGTTTGAGCGCTTCCGCGTGAATTTGGAGAAGTTTAATTTTCCACAGGTGGGGCGTGTGACTGCTTGCTCAGGCTTCACCCGGGTTGCTGCAGACGACTCCCCGAATACGACCTTGGGTCGTGCCGAGCGTGCGGTGGATTACGGGCAGCAGAATGGCCGCAACGTGGTTTATAGCCACGATGATTTGGTCCGCAAGGGGCTGTTTGGCGATGATGTGCCGCATATTGGCGCGGTTGATTTGTTTTAACTGGCGTTGTCTGGCTCAATAAAAAAGGGGCACCATGGTGCCCCTTTTTTATTGAGCCCCGCTAGCGCGGGGCTCAAATTGCGCTGCACTATTTCAATGCGACGCTTGCTCAAATGGCAAGGTCATATCGCGCAGGTCCCGTTTGGTCTCGACTAGGACCAGTGGCCCTTGGTCGATGCTGACCGCTTCTGGGCGCTCACGGGGAATGTGAACGGGTGCAGGCTCCGCAGCAATGGCCGCCTGTACCGCAGCAATGCGGCCAGGGTCTGAATTAATCCATTGCAGGCCTGAACCTTGCGCCACGTCCACCAGTGTTTCCATGGGTAAAGCGTAAGTCGCAATAGTCGGCATGGCGCTGCCGGAGGCGGCTGGTGCAGTGGCTTGCGGCACTGGCGCTGGTTTCACCGCCGGGGTGGGTGCACTAGGGGCTGCAACACGCGGCGCAGCGGGTGCTGATGGCTCAGGGACCATTTGCGCAACGGGAGCGACTGCCATCTCGGGTGCCACTTCCAAGTTAGCCGGTTTGACTGCGGGGATCCGCAGGTCCGGGCGATCGGCGCGGTCTGGGCGCTCTTGGCGGGGGGCTCGCTCGCGACCATTGCGGTCACGGGGGCGCTTTTCGCGCGCCTCGTTGGAATCGCCGTGTTGGCCGTTCTCGTCCATGGCGTCGTTTTGTGCAGCCCGTTGTCCCTCGGGCATGTCACCGAGATTGGCCTGAGGTGCCTCGGCAAATCCGAGCTGACCTTGTGGGCCTTCACCAGCCATGGCACGGTTGCCTTCGTCTTGGCGTGGACCACGACCGCCCCGGCCACCGCGACCGCCTCGGCCGCCACGTCCATTGCGGCCTTCTCCAGCCTCGCCGCCTTCGCGTTCCCGCTGGGGTGCATCAGGATGCTGGTCAGCACCTAGGGATTCCGGTGCGCCAGCGGTGTCCTGACCGTGTGGGGACATAGTGTCGGCGCGTTCACCGTCTTGGCGCTCACCGCCCCGGCCAGAACGGTTGCCGCGTTCTGGGCGCTCTGAGCGCTCTGGTCGTTCAGTGCGGGCGGGCCGATCAGCGCGTGGCTCTGGGCGGCTGCCCTCTGTTGCCATGGGGCCCTGCACATTGGCAGCATCGGCTGACATCGGCTTTCCGTCAGGGCTGAAACGTTCGCGCTGCGCGCCGCCTTGGCGTTCACCGCCACGGCCACCACGGCCGCCGCGACTGTTACGTCCGTCGCTGCGACCGTCGCCGCGGCCTTCACCACGCGGGGGGCGGGCGCCTTCAGGGCGGCCGTCAGCACGGGGTTCGTTTCGGGCGCCGTTGCGGTTGCCATCGCGTCCACGGCCCTCTTGGGGCGCGTTGACCTTGGCGGTCGGTGCGGGCAAAGTCGGCGTGACCGGTGCAGCGG
>JBBRNS010000275.1:0-4751 GCA_038230175.1 Burkholderiales bacterium | reverse complement strand
CGGCCAAACCGGCGCTCGGGCCAGACGCCACAGGCGTGGGCTGGATTTACACCTATGCGTTGATTGACCGCAGCGGCAAGATGGACGCAGGCCAGTTGCGGGCCTTGCAAGACTGGTTTTTGAAGTTCGAGCTCAAAACCGTACCCAACGTGGCCGAGGTCGCATCGGTAGGCGGCATGGTGCGGCAGTACCAGGTGGTGCTGGACCCCGACAAACTGGCCGCCTACCGCATCCCGCACACCAAGGTGGTGGATGCCATTCAAAAAGCCAACCAAGAAAGTGGCGGCTCGGTGCTGGAGCTGGGCGAGGCCGAATACATGGTGCGCGCATCGGGCTACCTGCAAGGGTTGGACGACTTTCGCAAAATCCCTCTGATGACCACTGACGCGGGTGTGTCGGTGCGCCTGGGTGATGTGGCCCGCATCCAGTTAGGCCCCGAGATGCGGCGCGGCATTGGTGAGCTAGACGGTGAAGGCGAAGCCACCGGCGGCGTGATCGTGATGCGCTCGGGTAAAAACGCGCTGGAGACGATCGCGGCGGTTAAAGCCAAACTCCAAGAGTTGCAAAGTAGCCTACCCAAAGGCGTTGAGATCGTGCCGGTGTATGACCGCTCTAGCCTCATCGAGCGGGCGATTGAAAACCTGGGCTTCAAGCTGCTGGAAGAGTTTGCGGTGGTGGCGGTGGTGTGTTTCATCTTTCTATTCCACCTGCGCTCGGCCTTGGTGGCCATCATCTCGCTGCCGCTGGGTTTATTCGCCGCCTTCATCGTCATGCACTACCAGGGCGTGAACGCCAACATCATGTCGCTGGGCGGCATTGCCATCGCCATTGGTGCCATGGTGGATGCAGCGGTGGTGATGATCGAAAACGCGCACAAACATTTGGAACAGTGGAAGCACGACAACCCGCACGGTGTGCTGGCTGGTGACGCCCGCTGGCGGGTGATCGGCGATTCGGCGGCCGAGGTGGGCCCTGCGCTGTTCTTTTCGCTGCTCATCATCACGCTGTCGTTCATTCCGGTGTTTACATTGGAGGCACAAGAGGGGCGTTTGTTCTCGCCCCTGGCGTTCACTAAGACCTATTCGATGGCGGCAGCGGCGGGCTTGTCGGTCACCCTGATTCCGGTGCTGATGGGCTACCTGATTCGTGGGCGTATTCCCGATGAAAACAGCAACCCGATCAACCGTTTTTTGATTGCCGTCTACCGGCCCCTGCTCAACCGAGTCTTAGACTGGCCCAAGCTCACCATTGGCATTGCGGCCGTGCTGCTGGCCGTAAGTCTGTGGCCGCTGCAGCACATTGGCGGTGAATTCATGCCTAGGTTGGACGAAGGCGATTTGCTCTACATGCCCTCCGCCTTACCCGGCTTGTCGGCTGGCAAAGCGTCGGAACTGCTGCAACAGACCGACCGCCTGATCAAGACCGTCCCCGAAGTGCTGAGCGTGTACGGCAAGGCCGGTCGCGCCGACACGGCCACCGACCCCGCCCCCATGGAAATGTTCGAGACCACCATCCAGTTCAAACCGCGCGACCAGTGGCGTGCGGGCATGACGCAAGACAAGCTGGTGGACGAGCTGGACCGCATCGTCAAGGTGCCGGGCTTGGCCAATATCTGGGTGCCACCCATCCGCAACCGCATCGACATGCTGGCCACGGGCATCAAGAGCCCGGTGGGGGTGAAAGTGGCGGGCGCAGACCTGGTCACCATCGATCGAATAACAGGAGAGATTGAGAAGGCTCTCAAAGACGTACCAGGAGTCAGCAGCGCCCTGGCCGAACGCCTCACCGGTGGCCGCTACGTGGACGTGAACATCCGCCGTGACGATGCCGCTCGCTATGGGCTCAATATCGCCGACGTGCAATCTGTCATCAGCGCTGCGGTAGGGGGAGAGAACATTGGCGAAACGGTCGAGGGCTTGCAACGATTCCCCATCAACCTGCGCTACCCGCGTGAGCTGCGCGACTCTATGGAGAAACTGCGTGTGCTGCCCATCGTCACCGAGCGCGGGCAACGGCTGGTGTTGTCCGATGTGGCCGATGTGCGTATCACCGATGGCCCGCCCATGCTGCGCAGCGAGAATGCGCGACTCTCTGGTTGGGTGTATGTGGACATTCGCGGGCGTGATCTGCGCTCTGCGGTCAAAGACATGCAGGCCGCCGTGGCGGAGCAAGTGAAGCTGCCGCCGGGGTACTCGGTGTCGTGGTCCGGGCAGTTCGAGTTTTTGGAGCGGGC
Organism: Burkholderiales bacterium; assembly: GCA_038230175.1. Classification (GTDB taxonomy): domain Bacteria; phylum Pseudomonadota; class Gammaproteobacteria; order Burkholderiales; family Burkholderiaceae_C; genus Allorhodoferax. Next base: position 2,518 of record JBBRNS010000275.1, on the reverse strand, counting down.
CACCGCCAAGCTCAAGTTGGTAGTGCCCTTCACGTTGCTGATCATTTTTGTGCTGCTGTACCTGACCTTTCAGCGCTTTGACGATGCGGCGCTCATCATGGCGACATTGCCGTTTGCCTTGATCGGCGGCATTTGGTTGCTGTATTTGCTGAACTACAACCTGTCGGTGGCGGGCGCGGTGGGTTTTATTGCCCTAGCCGGGGTGTCGGCGGAGTTTGGGGTCATCATGTTGCTGTACCTGACGCAGGCCTGGGACAAGCGCATTGCCCAAGGCAAGACCGAGGCGGCTGACCTGCTGGATGCCATCCGCGAAGGCGCAGTGCTGCGGGTGCGCCCCAAGGCGATGACGGTGGCGGTGATTTTGGCCGGTCTGCTCCCCATCATGTGGGGCAGCGGAACCGGCTCAGAGGTGATGCAGCGCATCGCAGCGCCCATGGTGGGCGGCATGATTACCGCGCCACTGCTGTCGATGTTTGTGGTGCCCGCTGTCTTCTTGTTGGTGCGTCGCCGCAAAGGTTCAATCGGCGGCGGCTGGTAGTGTCAGTGCCAGGGCGGGGTTCATTCGTCAAAAGCCGAAGGCCTTTTTTCGCCAAAAGCCACGCCGGTCGCAATCTTGTTGTCGCGGCTTTCTGCTGATTTCGCATCGGTGAGTTGTGTGGCTGTTGTGGTGAGGCGATTCGCAAGACTGGTCATAAATGCCGCCGCCACCAACACTTTGTCATCCAATGCGATGGCCTTCAGTAAGGCGTGCTGGGCTTGAATTTCAAGCCGCGCAAACTCCATGTCGCTGTATGTGGAAAAAGCGGTCATGCGCATGACGGCTTCTGCCGCGGGCGACACCACACGCATGTCGGTCCGCAGCGCCAACCTGGACATGATGAAGGCGCTCAACACCGGGGGCAGGTCATGGTGCATCGCAATCAACGCGCCCACCAGTTGCACGGCGGCCACGGGAAGGGATGCAACGTCGTCTGCCACTTGTTGCAGTAGCGCGCTGAGCGGTTCTTCGGACATGGTCGCCAATCTGAAACCGCTGTCCTTAAAAGGTTTCCCAATCGTCATCACCACCCGCAGCGGCCGCTTTAGCCGTCACGATGCCCTTGGATGCTGATGCGGCGGGTTTGGCCAGTGCCTGTCGTGGCGCAGCCGGCTTTGGTGCGGCCTTGGCTGATAGACGTTGTGCGGCGGGCCGATGTGCGGCCGGTGCACTCTTGAACTGCCGCTTCGGTGCGCCACCGTGGGAGTCAACTTTGAAAATTGCAACCACTTCTACCAAGTCTTGCGCCTGGGTCTTGAGGCTGCTGGCCGCAGCGGCCATTTCTTCAACCAAGGCCGCGTTTTGCTGGGTTACCTGGTCCATCTGGGTGACGGCTTCACCAATCTGACCCACTCCGGCGGACTGTTCATTGCTGGCGGCACTGATCTCGCCCATCAGGTCGGTCACGCGCTTGATGCTGCTGACCACCTCGGTCATGGTCGTTCCTGCTTGGTCCACCAAGGCAGTGCCGTGGTCAACACGTTCCACGCTGGCACCAATGAGAGCCTTGATTTCTTTGGCGGCCTCAGCCGAACGACCGGCCAATGAGCGTACTTCAGACGCCACCACTGCAAACCCACGGCCTTGCTCGCCTGCTCGGGCGGCTTCGACCGCTGCATTGAGCGCCAAAATATTGGTTTGAAAGGCAATGCCGTCAATGACGCTGATGATGTCTGCAATCTTGCGGCTGGCCTCGTTGATGCCTTTCATAGTCTCCACCACCTGGTTGACCACCACACCACCCTGTACCGCGACAGTCGATGCACTCATGGCCAGCTGGTTGGCCTGGCGGGCAGAGTCGGCGTTTTGTTTAACAGTGGCGCTAAGCTCTTCCATGCTGGCGGCGGTTTCTTCAAGAGCGCTGGCCTGTTGCTCGGTGCGCGCACTGAGGTCGTTATTACCTTGGGCAATTTCAGCGCTGGCTGTAGCCAAGCCTTCGGAGCCTTGGCGTACTGAGCTGACGACACTGCTAAGGCTAGCTTGCATTGTGGATAGGGCCTTCAACAGTTGGCCAGTTTCATCGGCCCCGGTCGCATCAATGTGTGTGGTCATGTCACCCTCGGCAACTGCTTGGGCTGCTTGAACGGCCACATTAATTGGTCCGGTAATGGAGCGCGTGACCCAAAAGCCAAAACCAATCGCAGCCATCAGAGCCAGCAAAGAGCCGAAAATGACAACGTTGCGACTGTAGGCGCGTGTACCTTTCTCAGTGTCACTGCGTACCACCAATAAATCTCTCTCGGCCTTGTCAAATTCATGTTGCAAGCCACGAAACCCATCCATGGCGGACTTGTCTTTGCCCAGCTTAAATTGGGCGACAAATTCATCCATGGTTTTTTTAGGCGATGTCCCGAACTCAGTTGCAGGTTTGAGTCGGTGGTCATGAGAATTATGCTGCCTTCTTGAGTTGCTGGGATTTGGGACGAAGACCGTCAATCAGGGTCTTCAGTTGGTCATGCCCCCGCAGTTTCTTGAAGGACT
>JBBRNS010000274.1:0-4767 GCA_038230175.1 Burkholderiales bacterium | reverse complement strand
TTGTCGGCCTTTTTTGAATCTGTCGGTCCAAGCAGTGCGCGCACACGTTCGATGACATTCTCACCCGCCAACGCCAGTGCGATGACCGGCGTGCTTTTCATGAAGGTAGCAACATCGGGGAAGAATGGCTTGTCCGCGATATGCGAGTAGTGATCTATAAGAACCGCGTCGTCGAGCTGGATCATTTTTAGGCCACGGATGTGGAAACCTGCGAGTTCAAAGCGCTTGAGCACTTCGCCGCAGAGTTGTTTGGAAACACAATCGGGTTTGAGGAGGATGAGGGTCGTTTGCTCGGACATGGGGCGTGGTTGATACTTCATGCGCTCCGCAGAGTCAAGCGCGGAGCAATCTCATGTCGCGGAGCAATCTCATACAATAATTGACTATAAATTAAAATTACGATTGACCAGAGTGCTCCCCGGACTTAGTGAAACTTGTCATTATATGAAGCATTCTTTCGCCAAAAATAGCACGTCATTGGCACGTCATTGGCACGTCATTGGCACGTCATTGGCACGTCCTTGGCACGTCTTAGCGACGTTGGCGCGCTTGCGTTCAGAGTGTTGTATAACAATCGCGACGCTTCGTGTCACGCGATGAGCCGCTTCAACCAATCATCCATTCTACGGATGAGGCGTTTTTCGTCATGCTGGCTTGCTCTCATCGTGTGGGCAGGTGCCCTGCGCAGTTGGCCTGTGCTGGCTCAAGACGTGGTCAAGCACCCGGGGTCCACTGAACCCATCCCGCAATCCTCTCCATCTCCCCTTCTAAGTTTTACCGACGTAGTGCAAAATCGTGCCCTTTGGCCCCGGCAGGTTCTACTGATAAAGCCGACCACCTTTCCAGTGATGATCAATCAGCGCCCGAAGGGTCAGGCAACTGTGCCTCCGGGTCGCTCAGTGGAGGTTCTGGCCATCACCCATGAAGGACTCACACTTTCTTATCAAGGCGGCTCTCAACTCGTGCCGGCAGACTCCACGAACTTGATGGAATTAGTTCGCCGCACGCCTCTCCAGTCCATACTTCCGAAGTCAAGTGCACCCAGCCAAAGCACCGCCATTTCATCGCCGCCACGACCCGCCCCAGTTACCGCTCCCTTGGAAAGCATCCGTCGAAAGCCGAGCGCCTTCCCAGCCCAGATCGTCCTTCAAATCCATCAGTATCTCCAAGCCAAGGTATCTCCTGGCTCTGATGCGATGAACATGCCGCCGATTGATCCCGACCTTGCCTTCTCCTATTACGAGGCCATGGAGCGCTTCGATGCTGTGGCCCACGATCCCGACAGCATCTATCGTCTCGCCGAACTGGTGCTCCAGCGTGCCGAATGGCTCCTGTCTCAATCCGATGCACCGTCCCGGCTCCGAGGCGTTTATCTGGCGTCGATCACCAGCAGTAAGATAGCCCATAACGCCCCTGATCCGCTGCTGACCAGTGCCATCTTTGACATTTACATCTATCCGCGCATCAACCTCGTTCCCGTAGAGACAGTTTTTGACAACCAGTCCCGTGCTGGCGTCATCTCCAATTGCTCGATTCTCTTTGCGACAGAAGATATTGTGCGACGGCTCCAGTATTTTGATCTCCAACTCAAATACGCGCCTAATGCCAGTGCCAAGGACATGGTGCTTTACGCAAAAGCCCACGCCCTGAAGCGCGCTAAACTCACCAAGGAAGCCTTGGAAGTCTGGTCACAGATTAGCGATGACGGTCAAGCTGGATGGATGAAAAAGAGCACCGCCGATTTCTGGAAGCGCGACCTGCCCAAAGAAAAGCCCCCCACTAAAAAACAGCTAAAATGAAACAAGGATTGAAAATTAATTACGCTTCCAAGCAATGGCTGGCAGCCTGCCTTTTGCTCTGCGTTGCGACTCCAATATGGGCGGCTGATCCATTTCCAGAGATTGAATTGGGACAAGATTTTACGCTGCCGCATCCTCTTGAGCTTGTCAAAAAGTGTAGATCATGGTCAGAAGTGTCGGATGATGTAGGCTTGATAGTGACGGGTGCAGCGACTGGTAGCAACGGTCTAAAGTATCAAAACACTGAGAGAACCGAAGGAAAAAGTGCCGAACAGAAAAAAATGCCTGCGCAAACCTGGGTTGGCACCATTAAATTCAACGGCGGACTGGGGCTGATGGCCATCATCTCTGACGACGGCTGCACTGTGAGTGTGCGCGAGCGTGTATTGCCTGAAAAAGAATATGAAAAAATTATCAAAAAATGCGGAATAGGCCAATCGCTCACAGCCAAAGCATTCGAGACCTTGCCATTTGCGTTCAAACCGAATATTGTCTATGATGTGAAGGTTGAATACAGCCAGACTCAATACATCCCCAAGGATGGCCAGTTCGACATCGACGGTGCTACACTCTATGCTTGCCTCCTGCCTGTGGAGATAGAGCCTGATGAGTCGATGTTTGATGACTCTACGACGCCTCTTCCCATCACATTGGCTGGCAATGGAGGAAGTGGCAGCACTGCCTCGTCTGATACAGGGGCAAGTGGTGCGGCCACAACATCAACTCCAGGCGCTACCAGTGGCAGTGTTGAAGTTCAAACCGGACCAGTTAGAGGCGACCTCATCGAAAGCATTAACACTACATCTGGTGAGAAACACTTCGTCGGCCCGAAGAAAACCGACGAAATCGAATACGACTATGTGATCCTTCGCGCGAAAGGAGTGACTGCGGATCAAATTACGCCTGGAGCGAATCAAATTCTTGAGTGGCACGTCAACAACTCAAGTTACGGCCAGGTTGATTCATCCAATCCTCTCAAGTTTAACGTTAAGCGCGACGCAGCAAAGCATGCAATTGTTTCGATTGGACCGAAGAATGGGAACGCTCAGTCAGACAAAATCAAAATGCACGTTTGGATCGTCTGGTCATCTGTTACGCCGACACTCGGCACGGCAAACTTTAATCAAATTGCATCGGCTGGAGCAAAGTGGGAGATCGGAAAGACCGCAACTACTGGTTGGCGATTTAAGTATAAAATTGAACCCGCAGACATCTGTGACCCAGCAAACACCGAGCGCCCAAATCTTACAGGCGCGAGCAGAAAGCCAGTGCCAGGAAAGGGGAAGACATACCCACTTGACACTTCCAAGGATGGCGACAGCGCGAACAAAAAATGGGATGTGACGAGACAGGCGAAATGGACGGTTCGCAATCCTGGAGGCATTCCAAAGGCCGATCTGATGCAGCCAGGTCAGGCAGCGGCATGGTTTGTGAATCAACCGAAGGCAGTTGATTCACCTGTAAACTTCCCAACGAATGCGAACGAAGGCAATGACGATCCAGATATTGCCGACGAAGACGATGACCCATACAATGCAAAGAGCGGCGGTGCGGATGGCTTGGATCATCAGGTTGGTGAACTGTCCTCCGTTGACGCCCCTGGCCTGTCTGTTCTCAATTCTTGGGGTGCTGCTGGGCGCACCTTTGCCAAGGAATTCAATTTCAAGGAGCTCACTCGCCTTGAATTATGGGACGGAAAACGAACGAGCGGTCGCTTTTGGTTCCGAATTTCTGATTACTACGATTGGCATCATTACCTGGAGACTAGCTACGATGTGCCCACAACACAGTGGAAAGATGCGAGCTCGTCATCGGGCGCAAGACACCCTACTCCGTAGCAAGCATATGAAATCCTATTTCTTGATTCTCCAGGTGCTTACAGTTCTGATCACCTCAATGAAAGCCACCGGTCAAGCCGTGCCAACCGCGAACGATTTTTTGGCCTCAACACTGGAAAGAGCCGTTCAAATCCTCAACACTACTAATGGAAGGGAACAGATCGACATCTATGTTCGGGCAGCGGTGTCTTCTCAACGCCACGATCTGGTAAAAACGTGTTTTGAAAACCAATATTCATGGAGATCAACTCAGGCAGCAATCGCAGCGCTTCCAGAATCATCGCAAAGAGAAGCATTAACGATATTGATGCTCAAAAGCACTTCGCACTTTTGGCCTGCGGAAGAACTGCTCGATGGTTCGTTCCCAATACTAAAACCGTTGATGGACGAACCATTTGCAAGCTTGATTCGGCGGCTACTTCCAGGTCACCCGCTCGACGATGATGCAATCTCTACCCATCAGAAACGATTGAAGCTCGGGGCAGATTTGGAGATGGCATTGGGACAGGGAGGTTCTGCGCCCGCAACCGGCGAGACATCTACGCAGGCAATCCAATCTTCCACACCACCACTGCCAGCCATCCAATCAGAGACACCGAAGAAGTCACCCGAAACAAAGTCCACAACACCAAGCGAAGATCCGACCTCATCAACGCCATGGAGTATCATCGTCGTATTGATCGTGGCAGCGATTGGCCTGCTGTGGTTGGTGCTCAAGCGGCGTTCGTGAGTGTGGGGCAAGTGCAACGTCTCTTCGGCCTGCAACGCTTCCCAACCCACCGCGCCGGAGCCTGAGCTGGGCACTATGCCAGCGGGGTGAGTCCATGGTGTTTAGCGGTGTCCTGTGGCCGCTGGCATAGTGGGGCGCTGCAGGCAACCGGCCCCCGCTTCGGCTCGATCATGTCTTGGGTGCTGGCGGGAGTCAGTCGCTCGCCTCGCAAGTTAGGCTCGTCCCTCGCGCTCCGCACCGCCTGCGCCCCGTGGCTTCGGGTGCTCGTGCCTCGCAGGCCGCCTCCCCGGCCCTCGCTCCGCTCGCCCTGCGCCACCAGGCGCAGGCCCACCCTTTGTTTTGATGCTCCGCGCCCACGGGCCTCCACGCTTCGCGTCACGGCCCGTTCTCCCACCGCCTC
>JBBRNS010000273.1:0-4786 GCA_038230175.1 Burkholderiales bacterium | reverse complement strand
GGGTATCCATGGCGCTGGTCAGGCACTGACGCAGTTCCTGCGCAAATGACACATCTTGCACCACCACATTGGCCTCGCGTGCCAAGAGCATGCTCAAAGGATCAAGGTTGGACGAGCCCACAGTAGCCCACTGACCGTCCACGACTGCCACCTTGGCATGCAAAAAACCGGATGAGTATTCGTAGATCTCAACCCCGCAGGCGAGCAACGCACCAAAAACAGGACGGGAAGCGTGGAACTGCATGAAGTTGTCGTACTGCCCCTGCAACACCAAGGTCACACGCACCCCCCTCTTGGCGGCGTGCATCAGCGCGCGCCGCAACTTACCCCCGGGCAGGAAATACGCATTGGCAATCAGTACTTCGGTGCGTGCGTCCGCGATAGCCCTTCGGTAGGTGCGCTCGATGCGGTTGCGGTTCTGCACGTTGTCACGCAGCACCAGCGCGGCTTCCGCGCCCGCGCCTGCTGGATTGCCACTTATGCCCTCGATGTGGCTCTTTGGAGGTACCCGCACCGGTTGGCGCCATATTTGGCGCGCGCGCTCAAATTGCAATCTTTCAAGTTGCTGAGTCACCTGCAAGCGGTCCCAAAACTGGGCCATCGCGCGGTGTGCATCCGCAACCAAGGGCCCCCGCACCCTTACCGAGAAATCGAACCGCGGAGAATCCAGCGTACCCCACTCAGGATCACACAGGTCGTCCAAAATATTAATGCCGCCACAAAATCCGATCTGAGCATCCACCACACACAATTTGCGGTGCATCCGGCGCCAGCGCCCTGGCACGAGTAGGCCGAATAGCCCCAACGGCGAGAAGCGATGCCATTGCACATGGGCGTCTGCAAATCGCCCCTCCCATTCCTGAGGGAGAAGCGGCGTCCCAATGCCGTCCATCACCAGGTAAACCGCCACACCGCGCTGTGCAGCACGCACCAACGCGGCGGCTACGTTCTCGCCGGAAACGTCGAAATAAAAAATATAAGTTTCCAGCCGTACCTCATATTCACTGGCGTCAATTGCCGCAACCAGTGCGGCAAAAAATTCGCCTCCGCCCTGTAATAACTGGAGTTGATGTCCAGGACGAAAATGTGGCCCGATCACGGCGCGCCCAAGGGCAATTCGAATTCTGCAATGAGGGGCAAGTGGTCCGACATCTGCCCCCAAATTTTTCCATTGGGTACGTGCACACCCAATGGCTGCAAGCCGCGTCCAAAGACATAGTCCAGCTGTACCAAGGGTAGTCGAGACGGGAACGTAGGCACCCTCCGCCCCACAAAGGTCCGCAATCCCATGTCTGCCATTGCGCTTGGAACCAGAGTTCCCCAGTCATTGAAGTCACCTGCGATTAACAGCGGTGCATTGTGCGGCACCTCCCGCGCAATAAACTTTTGCAATTGCGCAAGTTGGCGCACACGACTCATTTTGATCAAGCCCAAATGCACCACCACGACGTGCACGGTGCAGTCGTGCACGCTAAGGACCGAATGCAACAAGCCCCGTTGCTCAAACCGGTGATCCGACATGTCTTCGTGTTGGTGGGACACCACCGGCCAGCGGGTCAACATGGCGTTGCCGTGCTCCCCGTGCTTTGTATGGGCGTTCGTACGGTACACCGCGGTATAGCCTTCTGGTGCCAGAAAATCCGCTTGCGGAACGGTGGGCCATTGTGTAAAAAACTTGGCCTCGCCGTGGTGCATTTTGCGTACCTCTTGCAAGCACACAATATCGGCGTCGAGCTGTTCCACCGCATGGCCGAGGTTGTGGATTTCTAGTCGGCGCCGAGGACCTATTCCCTGGACCCCCTTGTGGATGTTGTAGGTCGCGACGCGCACAATGGTCATGGCAGGCTCTCTGCTCCTAAAAGCAATTTGGTAGGCTCAGAAAATGAACAATCAATCAACATAAAAAAGGGCGCTTAAAAGCGCCCTTTCATTGTGCACTAGCTGCGTGCAGCTCAGTGGGTTTTGGCGGCGTCTGGCGCACGCAGACGAATATGCAGCTCGCGCAGCTGCTTCTCATCCACCGGACTTGGTGCCTGCGTGAGCAAACATTGCGCCCGCTGGGTCTTGGGAAAAGCGATCACGTCGCGGATCGACTCGGCGCCGGTCATCATGGTCACAATGCGGTCCAGGCCAAAGGCCAATCCACCGTGTGGGGGGGCGCCGTATTGCAAGGCGTCCAGCAAGAAGCCAAATTTCAACTGGGCTTCCTCCGGCGTGATCTTGAGCGCATCAAACACTTTTTGTTGCACATCGGCGCGGTGGATACGCACAGACCCACCACCCATTTCCCAGCCGTTGAGCACCATGTCGTAGCCCTTGGAAATGCACTTCTCGGGGGCCGTCACCATCCAGTCCTCGTGACCGTCTTTGGGCGCGGTAAACGGATGGTGCGTGGCAGTGTAACGCTGCGCTTCTTCGTCGAACTCGAACATCGGGAAGTCCACCACCCACATAGGGCGCCAAGCGCTCTCGAACAAACCGTTCTTTTTGCCAAATTCGCTATGACCAATTTTGACGCGCAAGGCGCCAATAGCGTCGTTAACAATCTTGGCCTTATCCGCGCCAAAGAAGATCAGGTCGCCGTCTTGCGCACCGGTGCGCGCCAGAATTTCGACCACAGCCTTGTCGTGAATGTTCTTCACAATGGGGCTTTGCAGTCCGTCACGGCCCTTTGCCAGCTCATTGACTTTGATGTAGGCCAAGCCCTTGGCGCCATAGATCTTGACAAATTCGGTGTAGCCGTCGATCTCGCTGCGGCTCAGGCCACCGACTTCGCGCGCACCGCCGGGAACCCGCAAGGCAACCACGCGGCCGTTCTTCATGGTCGCCGCACCAGAGAACACTTTGAAATCCACATCTGCCATGAGGTCGGTCACTTCAGTGAACGCCATCTTGACCCGCAGGTCGGGCTTGTCAGAACCATACAGGTGCATGGCCTGCTCGTAGGTCATGACCGGGAACTCGCCCAGGTCCACCCCAATGGTGTTCTTGAAAACGGTGGTGATCATGCCCTGGAACGTGTCGCGAATTTCTTCTTCGCCCAAGAAGGATGTCTCGATATCAATCTGGGTGAACTCGGGCTGGCGGTCGGCGCGCAAGTCTTCATCGCGGAAACATTTGGTGATTTGGTAGTAGCGGTCAAAGCCAGCCACCATGAGCAGTTGCTTAAACAACTGCGGGCTTTGCGGAAGCGCGAAAAAGTGGCCGTCATGCACGCGGCTTGGAACCAGATAGTCACGAGCGCCTTCGGGTGTTGATTTGGTCAACATCGGTGTTTCGATATCAACAAAGCCATTGGCGTCAAGAAACTTGCGCACCTCCATCGACACGCGGTAACGCAGCATGAGGTTGTTTTGCATATACGGGCGGCGCAGGTCCAGCACGCGGTGCGTCAGGCGGGTGGTCTCAGACAGGTTGTCGTCGTCGAGCTGGAAGGGTGGCGTCACCGACGGATTGAGCACAATCAGTTCGTGGCACAAGACCTCAATTTTTCCGCTCTTGAGGTTGTCGTTAATAGTGCCTGCAGGGCGGGCGCGGACTAGTCCTTTGATCTGCACGCAAAACTCGTTGCGCACGTCTTCGGCCACACTGAACATCTCGGCACGGTCGGGGTCACATACGACCTGCACATAACCTTCACGGTCGCGCAGATCCACAAAAATTACGCCACCATGGTCACGCCGACGGTTAACCCATCCACACAGTGAAACAGTTTCGCCCAACTGGGCTTCGGTCACCAGACCGCAATAGTGGGAGCGCATAGCCATAAGGTGCTTTCAAGGCGCTGCTCAAATCGGCAGCGGGTTTAACAAAGAATTTATTTGGGCAGGACCGACTTACGGGGGAGTGACGACGGCGCAACCGAGCCCATGGAGATCACATAGGTCAGGGCCTGGTCCACGCTCATGTCCAACTCAATGACATCGGCTCTGGGTAACATGAGAAAAAATCCGCTAGTCGGGTTGGGCGTGGTAGGCACATAGACGCTCACCATGTCGGCACCCAGGTGGGACGCCACCTCGCCATTCGGAACATCGGTCTGAAACGCAATGGTCCAAGCACCCTGGCGCGGGTACTGCACCAACATGGCGGTCCGAAAGGCGTTGCCGTTACTAGAAAACAGCGTGTCCGAGACCTTTTTGACGCTGTTGTAAATGGACTTGACAATGGGCACGCTGGCAAAAAGGCGGTCCCATTGGTTGACCACCCAACGGCCTGCCACGTTGGACACCAGCGCACCGGTAAAAAACAACACCGATACGACCAAAATTACACCCAGACCAGGGATGTGGCGCAAACGCTCTAGAAATGGTCCAAAGTTTTCGGGTGTCACGGCGGCCACGCCCGATAGAAAACCACCGAACACCCCATTGAGCACACCGACCAACCACATCAGCACGCCAATGGTGATAGCCAAAGGCAACCAGACCATGAGACCGGTCAGCAAGTATTTTCTGAAATGCACAGCAGTTCCTGAACTCAAAACAGCGCCCGTTAGCCGCCCGAGGCAGTGGACGGTGGACTAGGGGGCGTGGATGCGGCGGCTGGCGCTGCAGAAGCGGCTGGCGCGACGGCGGGTGAAGCCGCAGGCGTCGTCGTAGTGGACGATTCGGTTGCGGCCGGTGCACTGGCGCCGACGCCCCCTTTGAAGTCGGTCACATACCAGCCGGAGCCTTTTAGCTGAAATCCAGCGGCGGTCAGCTGCTTTTTAAACGCCGATTGGCCGCATGATGGACACACATCCAGCGGTGCGTCGGACATTTTCTGCAACACGTCCTTGGCAAAT
>JBBRNS010000272.1:0-4932 GCA_038230175.1 Burkholderiales bacterium | reverse complement strand
GTTGTTCAAACGAGTGGCTGGGTAGCGAATGTCGGTCGTGACGCCTGCTTGCGTCCACGCGACACCTGCAGAATTGCCATCGGGCGAAAGCGCGTACGACACTGAGAAGTTGCTCGTCGGCATCTTTTGTGATTGCAGCGGTCCAGTTCCCGTTAACTCATCAGAAAGGTTGGTTGACGTCCAGCTACTTCCGCTGTACGAGTGAAGAGTGACATAAAAATTGCCAATGGTGGATGAATTTGTGAGTCCAACCGCAGTGACCTTGGAAGCACCATCGATTGCAATATCAAATGCCCGGCTTCTTTGTGTATTCGCAAATGAAACTGAATCATCACATTGTTGACTGACGACCGCCGGTGAGCTGACCGACGTGCCTGTTAAGACTACGACAGAAGCCTTGCGTGTCGAACTGGCACCTGTGGAGCAGTAACCAATAGCGCCATTACCCAACTGGTTGATAACAACTTTGATAGTCGCGTCTTGAATTGATCCAACCCCTGTTGTTGGGATGCCGGCAACTAACACTGGGGTGGACCAAGGGTTGGATCCATCCTTTGTTGCGTAGTACAGCGATGCTGCACCTGAGACATTTGCAACAGTCCGCCAAGCCGCGATGGCTTTGCCATTAATAGGGTCAACGGCCATGTCTATCGCTGCCGCTGTTGGTATGTACCCTGTGCCATCAAAGGTGGCCGTATTATTTTGATCAGCCCACAGCGGGTCAGTAGCCGTGGTCCAAGTGCTGGTGCTGAATTTGCTACTGCCTGCGGCGACATCGGTCACGCTTGCATATTGACCGTTACCGAGAAGAGCGCTACGTAACCATACACCGTAGACGTCACCAGAGGTTGTGATGCCAGCCACGGGATATATGTAGCTGTTGACAGAATCGATGGCTGCGTAAGCAGACCATTTTTTACCCAGGAAGCCCGAGTACTCTGCACCATAAACGACGACGCTCAGTGGGCTGGACGTTGCTGTGGCATTGGCGGAGTCTGTACAGGTAACGGTAACTTGATAGCTGCCCGCGCTGGCGTAAGTGTGGGTGTTGACGGTGCCAGTCGTTGCTGTTCCATCTCCAAAATTCCAGGTTGCCGCCGCAAAAGGAGCGGTACCGCCGCTGCACAAACCACCGACAAAAGTTTGCTGCGTGCCCATTATCGGGAGTGAAGTGTTATTTAGGCTTAGATCAGAGACAACAACCGCCCCTGGGGGTGGTGGTGCCGCTGGGGGGGGCGGCTCGTCGCCACCGCCACCACAGGCACTGAGCAATCCGGTCAGGATGAGCCCTGCGAGAGGACTGAGTTTTTTAAGTTGCATGGCGTTTACCCCGAAGTCAATGAGTTAAAAGGCTGTAAAACACCCGCGTTAGCGGTCAGCCTCTGGCAGTAGTCGTTGAGTTTAGGGGGGGGCGAGCCCTGCGTCTATCGGATGCAGGGCCCTCAGATGCAATTGGCCTAAGGGGACAAATGATTGGCGCGCAAAGGGCCTGAAACGGGCTGCGCCGGCCCAGCTTCACAAGAAAACCGCAATCAATTCAACGCGTTACGCGCCCAATCGCGCCCGGTGTCGTGCAATCTGCGCCTTCACCTGCACAGGAGCCGTTCCGCCCAAAGTGTTACGGGCTTCCAGCGAGCCGCGCAGGCTTAAACAGGCGTACACGTCTTTCTCGATGCCAGGGTTGAACTCTTGCAGCACAGCCAAGGGCAGCTCGGACAAATCAACCTGGTGGCTGGTAGCTGCCTTTACCGCGTGGGCCACCACTTCGTGGGCGTCGCGAAACGGCAAACCCTTTTTGACCAAGTAGTCTGCCAAATCGGTCGCAGTGGCGTAGCCTTTGAGCGCTGCTTGCTCCATGGGGATGGGGTTGACGGTAATGCCGCCTTCCTTTTGGCCAGTGGCGGGGTTCAATTGGCCGCCCACCATCTCCGAGAAGATGCGCAGCGTGTCCTTCAGGGTGTCTACCGTGTCGAACAGCGGCTCTTTGTCTTCTTGGTTGTCTTTGTTATAGGCCAGGGGCTGGCCCTTCATCAGGGTGATCAGGCCCATCAAGTGGCCGACCACGCGGCCAGTCTTGCCACGTGCCAGTTCGGGCACGTCGGGGTTTTTCTTCTGCGGCATGATGGAACTGCCGGTAGTGTAGCGGTCGGCAATTTTGATAAAGCCGAAGTTCTGGCTCATCCACAAAATCAGCTCTTCGCTCATGCGGCTAATGTGAACCATGGTGAGTGTGGCGGCGGATGTGAATTCGATGGCAAAGTCGCGGTCGCTGACGGCGTCTAGGCTGTTTTGGCAGACCTCGGCGTTACCGGCCGCATCGACCATGCCCAGTGTCTTGGCCACGCGCTCACGGTCTAGCGGGTAGCTGGTGCCGGCCAGCGCGGCAGCGCCCAGCGGCAGGCGGTTGGTGCGTCGGCGCACTTCGGTAAAACGCTCGGCGTCTCTAGAAAACATTTCTACATAGGCCAGCAGGTGGTGGCCAAAACTGACTGGCTGGGCCACTTGCAGGTGGGTGAAGCCGGGCAGGATGACATCTACGTTTTGATCGGCAATGTCTACCAGTGACCTTTGCAGGTCCACCAGCAGTTCGCCAATCAGGTCAATCTCACTGCGCAGCCATAGTCGCACATCGGTGGCGACCTGGTCATTGCGTGATCGCCCGGTGTGCAGGCGTTTGCCGGCATCACCCACCAGTTGCGTCAGGCGGGCTTCGATATTAAGGTGCACGTCCTCCAAGTCCAGCTTCCATTCAAAGTTGCCGCTCTCGATGTCGGTGCTGATCTGCGCCATGCCGCGCTGGATGGATGCATGGTCTTCGCCATTGATGATGCCCTGGGCGGCCAGCATCTCAGCATGGGCTAGGCTACCGGTGATGTCGGCTTGCCACAGGCGCTTGTCAAAGAACACGCTGGAGGTGTACCGTTTGACCAGGTCACTCATCGGCTCAGAGAACAGGGCTGACCATGCCTGGGACTTCTTGTCGAGCTGGTTATCGTTGGGTTTGGAGGACATGGGATGCGCCGCTAAGAATGGAGTCAAAATCAGAATTGATGAAAGATACCCAAATATTATCGGCGTTCCAAGACCTGAGCCCCTCGCAGCCCCCAGTTGCGCCGGCGCGGCATGAACCCGTGGCTTTTGTTTTTGACGCCTGCCAGACTGGCGTGGTGCTGCGCGCAGTGCTGTTTGTAGAACTGTGCGTGGGGGTGGCGGTGGTGTTTGCTGCCAATACTTTTATGGATTGGGTGTTGAGCCTGGCCTTGGTAACCGGCGGCGCTTTGCCGGCCACGCTGGCTTGGTTGCTGGCGGCCTGTGCATCTAAGCGCCTTCTGGCGCGCATGGTACCTGCTTGGCAGTATGTGGCGGCCGTGTTCATGGGCGCTTTTGCCGGCCTTTATGGGTGTTTGATGCTGTCGGTTTCGGGTTTGGTGGCCAACCCGCCATGGGTTGCCTGTGCCAGTAGTGGGGCCTTGTTGTCGTCTTTGTTGGTGGCAGCCCTGGTTTTGCGGGCCAAGGGGCGCATGCCAGCGCACACGTCGGCGCGCTTGGCCGAGCTGCAGTCACGCATTCGGCCGCATTTTTTGTTCAACACCCTTAACAGTGCCATTGCCTTGGTGCGCGCCGAGCCCGCCAAAGCCGAAGCGCTGCTGGAAGACCTGAGCGACCTGTTTCGCCATGCACTGAAAGACGCCGACGCGCCGGTCACGTTGGCCGAAGAAATTGAACTGGCGCGGCGTTACCTGGCCATTGAGCAGGTGCGGTTTGGCGAGCGTTTGAACGTGCAATGGTCGATTGACCCGCTGGCCGACGGTGCCATGGTGCCGCCCCTATTGCTGCAGCCGCTGGTGGAAAACGCGGTGCGCCATGGGGTTGAGCCCAGTACCGAGGGGGCTGATGTGCGTATTTCCACCCAGCGAAGGGGCTCTGTGGCGGTGATTAAGGTGACCAATACCGTGCCAGCTGGGCAGGGTGAGCGCGGCCATGGCCTGGCTTTGCACAATGTGCGCGACCGCTTGGCGCTGCTGCACGATGTACAGAGGCAGTTCCGAAGTGGCTTTAGAGACGGCGTGTACCAAGTGCGTATGGAGGTGCCTTTGTGAGTGAATCCGCATTGCCAACGGGCGCGTTGAAGGTATTGGTAGTGGACGATGAAGCCTTGGCGCGTGCACGACTGCGCACCTTGCTGTCAGGCTGCAAGGCGCCAGGCGTGCATGCGGTGTGTGAAGCGGCCAACGCGGTGCATGCGATGGAACACTTGCAGCACCAGCAGTTTGATGTGCTGCTGCTTGACATTCACATGCCCGGGGCCGATGGGCTGGCGCTGGCGCGGTTGCTGCAAAAATTGCCTGAAGCCCCGGCTTTGATTTTTGTGACCGCGCATGCTGAGTACGCGCTTCAGGCTTTTGAGCTGGAGGCTACCGACTACCTGACCAAACCGGTGCGGCTGGAGCGCCTACAAGCCGCATTGCAGAAGGTGGCGCGGCGTATGGCCGCGCGCGGTGTGGTGGCTGCAGAAGCGGCGCATGAAGATGCGCTGATCATTCAAGAGCGCGGGCGCACCGAGCGGGTGCCGCTGCACCAAGTGGTGTATTTCAAGGCCGAGTTGAAGTACGTCACCGTCCGAACGGCCACCCGCAGCCACCTGTTTGACGGCTCACTCAATGAGCTAGAGGCCAAGTACCCGCAGCAGTTTTTGCGCATTCACCGCAACGCGCTGATCGCCCGCAGCGCGGTGCGCTCGCTGGAGAAACATTTTGAAGCGGAAGACGGTGAGGGCGAGGGCTGGGCTGTGCGGCTCGACGGTGTGGACGAGCCGCTGGCGGTGTCCCGCCGCCAACTCGCCGCAGTGCGCGCCTTGGTTAAAGGCTAAGCTCCGCGGGCAGTCAGTGGCTTAGCCCGTATTGCGCAGGCCCGCAGCAATACCGTTGATGC
>JBBRNS010000271.1:0-4948 GCA_038230175.1 Burkholderiales bacterium | reverse complement strand
GTCGAGGATGTTGAGGCGTTGCTGCCTTGGAATGTGCGCATAGCAGATTTATCGGGGGAAACGGCCGATTGACTTACTGGGGTTTGTGGAGCACTTACCAATATTCACTCTAAACCCAGCTCCTGAATCTTGCGCGTAATGGTGTTGCGCCCAATACCCAGCTTTTGCGCCGCCTCAATGCGCCGGCCCTTGGTGTTGGCCAAGGCTGCCTGAATCAAGCGAGACTCAAAACGGCGGGTCAAGGCGTCCCAAACATCGGTATTGCCCGCGTTCAACAGGGCTACCGCTTCGGCCTCCAAAGCATGCTCCCAGCCTAGGACCACGTCGCCGTGGGCCAGGCCCACCAGCATGCGATCCGGCATGGGCGCGTCCTCGGGCATATCAAAGTTGGCCGCAACGGCCACGGCTGCCGCGACAGATGCCGCAAGCGTCGCCACCGGTGCCATCACACTATCGGCAGTGTCATGCTTGGCCACCAAAGCAGAGGGAGCGGGAGCGGCGGGGGCTGCCACGAACTGTGCGGCGCGCACCCCCACCTCAGGCGGCAGGTCTTTAGGCTCGATGATCTGGGCCGGAGCCATGACCGTAAGCCAGTGACACACGTTTTCCAACTGGCGCACATTACCCGGAAAACCAAACCCCTCCAACCATGTCAGGGACGCCTCCGAAATACGCTTGGGCTCCACCCCCAACTGTTTGGCGCTTTGCTGCAAAAAGTGCCGCGTGAGCATGGAAATGTCTTCCTTGCGCTCGCGCAGCGCCGGCAGGCGTAGGCGAATAACATTGAGTCGGTGGAACAAGTCCTCACGGAAGGCTCCGTCTTTGACGCGCTGCTCAAGGTTCTGGTGGGTGGCTGCAATGATCCGCACATTGGTTTTCACCGCGCTGTGGCCGCCGACCCGGTAGAAATTGCCGTCGCTCAAAACACGCAGCAAGCGTGTCTGCAGCTCAAACGGCATGTCGCCAATCTCGTCCAAGAACAAGGTGCCACCATCGGCCTGCTCAAAGCGGCCACGGCGCATAGTCTGCGCCCCGGTGAAGGCGCCTCGCTCATGTCCAAAGAGTTCACTCTCTAGCAGGTCTTTGGGGATGGCCGCAGTGTTAATGGCCACAAAGGGGCCGTTAGCGCGCGGCGAATGTTTGTGCAGGGCACGCGCCACCAGTTCTTTGCCCGAGCCGGACTCGCCGGTGATCATGACCGTGACGTTGCTTTGCGAGAGCCGCCCGATACCGCGAAACACATCTTGCATGGCAGGCGCTTGGCCCAGCATTTCGGGCGTTTCCGCCATGCGTTCTTCGGCCACCTCTTCGCGCTGGCTTTCTTCCACCGCGCGGTTGATCAGTTCAACCGCCTTGGGTAAATCAAACGGTTTGGGAAGGTACTCAAACGCGCCGCCCTGGAAGGCACTCACCGCGCTGTCCAAGTCGGAGAACGCGGTCATGATGATGACCGGCAAACCGGGGTGCTTGGCTTTTACTTTTTCCAACAAATCGAGACCCGAGCCACCGGGCATACGGATGTCGCTGACCAGCACCTGGGGGCCTTCGTCGTCGGCCGAGTCCAGTGCAGCAATGACATCCCTCGGGTTAGAGAAGCTGCGTGTGGGTAGGTGTTCACGCAAAAGCGCTTTCTCCAACACAAAGCGGATGGACTGGTCATCGTCTACGATCCAAATCGGCTTCATTTCGATCCTTTTGACGTTGCAGGACAGGCCGGCTACCCCTCCCAGGGTAGTGCAGCGCCGTCCCCAACTGGTGGGGTTAAGGCAACGGAATCAAAATCTTGAAATCCGTACGGCCGGGCACGCTGTCGACCTCGATCAATCCGTGGTGTTGCTGAACAAAGGTTTGCGCCAATGTGAGCCCCAGCCCGGAGCCGCCCTCTCTACCCGACACCAGCGGATAGAAAATACGGTCCTTGATCGAATCGGGCACACCCGGTCCGTTGTCGATGACATGCAATTCCAATGCCAACCGGTAACGTTGTTTGCCAAAAGTTATTTGCCGTATCACGCGGGTACGAAATGTAAGGAGGGCATCGGCCTGATGGATGCGCTGCGCCAAGGCTTGGCAGGCGTTGTGGGCGATGTTCAGTACCGACTGAATCAGCTGTTCGCGGTCACCCCGGAACTCGGGGATCGAGGTGTCGTAGTCACGCACAACCCGCAGGCCCTTAGGGAACTCGGCCAAAATCAAGGAGCGCACCCGTTCGCACACCTCGTGAATATTGACGTCACCCACCAAATGCGGTTTGCGGTGGGGCGCCAGCAGCCGGTCCACCAAGCTTTGCAGGCGATCGGCCTCGTGGATGATGACCTGGGTGTATTCGGTGAGCTCAGCGGATTCTTCCTCGATCTCCATTTGCAGCAGCTGCGCTGCCCCACGGATGCCGCCCAAGGGGTTTTTGATCTCGTGGGCCAGGTTGCGAATCAGTTCTTTGTTCGTCTGGGCCTGCTCAGCCAGGCGCTCCTCACGGTCTTGGCGGGTCTGCTGCTCTTGCGGCACCATCTCAATGATGATGTCGTCTATCGGATCCGTGCGCGTCACGATGACATGCACCGGCATCGGTTCTTGCCCCACGCGTTTGAGCAAAGCGTCGTAGCGCAAGGCAGCAAACGCATTTTCGCGCGCCCCTGCCAGAGCACTTTGCAGGGCAGTGGGCTCGGTGAAGGCATCCAGAAAACACGACCCCACAATGGCGCGCTTGGAAATGCCCAGCGCGTCTTCTAAGGCAGAGTTAGAGAACAACACGGTCGCGTCAGCCTGCACCACTGCGACCAGGGTGGCCAGCAGGTCAAACGACTGGAATCGGGTCAGCGCGCTCACGCCGATTAATTGGGTGCAGAAGACCCAGCGTTGGCGCTGGTATTGGCCGGAACACGTCCAAGCTCACGGCGAATGCCCGCGATATCACCCTCATTACGGGTCATACTGGCTTTGATTTCGGCAATACGGTCCAGATATTTCTGGTGGTTGCGGTGCTCAGGGCCCATTTTCTCGGGTTCACCGTTGTTGTATTCCTTGACCAACTCGGCTTGGCGTGCCTCGGCCCTCTTCAGCTCTGACTCCAAAATCATACGGGCATCAGAGTCTTTGGCCCGCTGGTCGCCGGAATCGATGCGGGGGGCTGATTTTGGCGGGGCGCTGGTACTGGTGCTGCTTTTGGCAGCGGCACTGGGGCGCTGTCCCTGGACGATGGTGACGTTACCGCCCGAGACCAATTTGCACTTTTTGGCTTGCTCCTCCGTGACGGTGTTGGTGTACTCATTGCCGCAGCGGTAGATACGCTCCTGCGCCAGAGTGCTGGTAACAACCGCAAGGGCTGCCAAAGGAACTAAAAAAACAATTTTCATGCGGGTTTGAACCATCCATTGCCGAGGTGACCATTTAGTATGCGCCAAATTGGGCCAAAAGCCAAAACGCGCTGATACAGACTAGGGGCTTGGAGTGGCTTTCTGACAATTGGTTGCAAAAAAAAAGACGGCGCAGGCCGTCTTTTTTTGTTCGTCGCTCCCAGGCCCCAAAAGGCCAGCGGGAATTACAGCGAAAAGTACATGTCGTACTCAGCAGGGTGCACCGACATGCGCATGCGGTTGACTTCGCCCATTTTCAGCTCGATGTAAGCATCGATCATGCTGTCGGTGAACACGCCGCCTTTGGTCAGGAACGCGCGGTCCTTGTCCAAATGCTCCAAGGCCTGATCCAGGCTGTGGCATACGGTGGGGATCAACTTGTCTTCTTCTGGCGGCAAATGGTACAGATCCTTGGACGCGGCTTCGCCCGGGTGGATCTTGTTTTCCACGCCATCCAGACCGGCCATCAACAAGGCAGCAAAGCCGAGGTACGGGTTCATCAGTGGATCCGGGAAACGGGCTTCCACGCGGCGGCCTTTAGGGTTCGCCACAAACGGGATACGGATGGAAGCGGACCGGTTTTTTGCCGAGTAAGCCAGCTTGACCGGAGCCTCAAAGTGAGGAACCAGGCGCTTGTAGCTGTTGGTACCGGGGTTGGTGATGGCGTTCAAAGCACGGGCGTGCTTGATGATGCCGCCGATGTAATACAGGGCGAAATCACTCAAACCGGCATAGCCGTCGCCAGCAAACAGGTTTTTGCCATCTTTCCAAACCGACTGGTGCACGTGCATACCAGAGCCGTTGTCGCCGTGGTAGGGCTTTGGCATGAAGGTGGCGGTCTTGCCGTAGGCATTGGCCACATTCTGGATCACGTATTTTTGCAACATGGTCCAGTCAGCACGCTCTACCAAGGTGCTGAAACGGGTGCCGATTTCGTTTTGACCTGCACCCGCCACTTCGTGGTGGAACACTTCAACCGGAATACCAACCGACTCCAGAATCAGGGACATCTCTGCGCGCATGTCTTGCGTGCTGTCGACAGGGGGCACAGGAAAGTAGCCGCCTTTAACCGTGGGACGGTGGCCGCGGTTGCCGCCTTCGAGCTTAGTACCCGTGTTCCAAGGCGCCTCGTACTCGTCAATTTCGTAGAACGTGTTGTTGGGTTCTGTGCTCCAACGCACGCTATCAAAAATGAAGAATTCCGGCTCGGGACCGAAGTAGGCTGCGTCACCAATACCGGAGGCCTTGAGGTAGGCTTCGGCGCGCTTGGCGATGGAACGTGGGTCGCGGTCGTAGGCTTTGCCGTCAGCAGGCTCCACCACATCGCAATTCATGATGAGGGTGGTTTCTTCAAAAAACGGGTCGATATTGGCGGTATTGGGATCGGGCATGAGCAACATGTCCGAGGCTTCAATACCTTTCCAGCCAGCGATGGAGGAGCCGTCAAACGCATGGCCCGACGTGAACTTGTCTTCATCAAAATGGGAAACAGGCACCGTAGTGTGCTGTTGCTTGCCACGGGTATCGGTGAAGCGGAAGTCAACAAACTTGACTTCGTTGTCTTTCACCATCTTGATCACGTCTGCGACGGTCTT
>JBBRNS010000270.1:0-4975 GCA_038230175.1 Burkholderiales bacterium | reverse complement strand
TCGCCATCGTCGATGGCCAAAAACTGCTCGATTTCGAAACTGAAATTGAGGGCCGCGAACAGCGCAAAGGCAATATCTACAAGGCCGTGGTCACGCGCGTCGAGCCTTCGCTGGAAGCTTGCTTCGTTGACTACGGCGAGGACCGTCACGGCTTTTTGCCGTTCAAGGAAATCTCGCGCAACTACTTCCGCGATGGCGTGGACGTGCGCACCGCGCGCATCCAGGACGCGATCAAAGATGGCGACCAGTTGCTGGTTCAAGTTGAAAAAGAAGAGCGCGGCAACAAGGGCGCAGCCCTGACCACGATGGTCAGTTTGGCCGGTCGTTATTTGGTGCTGATGCCCAACAACCCGCGCGGCGGCGGTGTCAGCCGCCGGATTGAAGGCGAAGACCGGGCCGAACTCAAAGAAAACATGGACCAGCTGGAATACCCGCAAGGCTCCAGCATCATCGCCCGCACAGCTGGCATTGGCCGTAGCGCGCCTGAACTGCAGTGGGACCTGAACTACCTGATCAAGCTCTGGACTGCGATTGAAGGCGCCGGCAAAGGCGGCAAGGGCGCATTTTTGATTTATCAGGAATCGAGCCTGGTCATTCGCGCCATCCGCGACTACTTCAACAGCGACATCGGCGACATCCTGTTCGACACCGACGACGTGTATGAACAAGCCCGTCAGTTCATGGCCCACGTCATGCCCGAGCATGAACACCGCGTCAAACGCTACCGTGATGACGCACCGCTGTTCAGCCGCTTCCAGATCGAACACCAGATCGAGTCAGCCTACGCCCGCACCGTGCAGCTGCCAAGCGGCGGCGCGATTGTGATTGACCACACCGAAGCGCTGGTGTCGGTGGACGTCAACTCGGCCCGCGCCATCAAGGGCGGCGATATCGAGGAAACCGCGACACGCACCAATTTAGAGGCGGCTGACGAAGTCGCGCGCCAGATGCGCCTGCGCGATTTGGGCGGCCTGATCGTCATCGACTTTATCGACATGGAGGAATCCCGCAACCGCCGCGATGTGGAAAACCGCCTGCGCGACGCGCTGCGGCAAGACCGCGCCAGAGTCCAGTTTGGCACCATCAGCAAGTTTGGCCTGATGGAAATGAGCCGCCAGCGCCTGCGCCCTGCATTGTCAGAAGGCGCTTCGATTCCGTGCCCGCGCTGCAGCGGTTCGGGCCACATCCGTGACACCGAAAGCTCGGCGCTGCAGATTTTGCGCATCATTCAGGAAGAGTCGCTCAAGGACAGCACGGCCTCGGTGTTATGCCAGGTGCCGGTCGATGTAGCGTCCTTCCTGCTGAATGAAAAGCGTTCGGAAATCAGCAAGATCGAGATGAAGCAGCGCATCAACGTGCTGCTGGTGCCCAACAAGATGCTGGAGACACCCAACTACAAGCTCGAACGCCTGAAACACGACGACCCGCGTCTGGACAATATCGAAGCCAGCTACAAGATGGCCGACGAGATGGAAGACGCGCCTACCGTCACGCGCCGCAGCCAGGAAAAGCACAACAAGCAGGAACCCATCATCAAGGGCGTGCTGCCGGATGCACCGGCTCCTGTGGCGGTGCCAAAGCCAGTTGCCGTGCCGGTTGCAGCAGCACCGCCAGTAGCCCCAACACCTGTGGCTGCCCCCCCTGTTGTCGCCGCACCGGCTGAAAAAGGCTTTTTCGGCTGGATCAAAGGTTTGTTTGGTGGCACTGAAGTACCCGCGCCAGCACCTGCAGCGGCAGCTGAGATCAAGAAACAAGAGCCGGGCAGCGAGACCCCGCCTGACGGACGCGCAGAAGGCCGCCCTGACGGTCGCGCTGAGCGTGGCCGTGATGGCGAGCGTGGCGGCCGTGACAGCCGCCGTGGTGGTCGTAACCGCGGCGAGGGTCGCAGCGCCGAGGGGCGGCCAGACGGTCGCAATGAAGGGCGCACTGACGCACGCAACACGGACGGTCGCAATGACGGTCGCACCGAAGGCCGGAGCGGCGAGCGCCGGGAGCGCAGTCCTGAAGCGCGTCCAGAAGGTGTGCGTCAAGAACGACAGGAGCGCCAGGAACGTGACCGCCCGGCAGGCGAGATGCGTGGTGAAGCGCCACGCAACGACAGCCGTGCAGACACACCAGTCCGTGGCGATGGGCAGCAAGGCAACGACAGCCGCCCTGATATCCGGGAGCCGCGTGAGCCCCGCGAGCCCCGCGCTGAAGGTGCGCGCAGTGAGCGCCCCCGCCGTGAACGGGGCGAGCGTGCAGAGCGCGGCGGCGACCGCATGCCACGCGACGCTGCAGAGCAGGACCTTGCGCTGGCCAACCAGGCCGCCATGGCAGCCGCCGGGCGTGGTGGTGAGGGCACAGAGCCCGTGCAGGATCGCAGCGCCCAGGACGCGGGTCGCAATGAAAGCCGCCGTGAGCGGGGGGGTGACCGCAATGGACGCCACAACGAGCGCCGTGGTGAACGCGGCGAAGGCGACAACGCAGGCATGCAAAGTGAGGGCGCATTCAACCCTGAAGCGGCTCCATCCGTGGCAGCGATAGTGCCCACGGTCATGGCAACACCGCCATCGGCGCTTGATGCTGACGCTTCTGCGCAGGCTCCGGCCAGTGAGCAGAACGCAGAGCCACGCCAGCCCAGAGAGCGCCGCAGCCGCGACCGTTATGGCCGCGACCGCCGTGAACGGGGGGACGGCGCTGAGCGCAGTGAATCAGGCCAGGTGACCGAGCCAGCTTTCATAGCCAACGAAGCAGTCCTTGCATCTTCAGAGCCAAAACAGGCTCCAGCCCAGAGAGAGCTTGCGCTGGCTGCTACTGAAGTTGTAGCGCCTGTAGCCGTAGCACCTGCGCTCCAGGAGATGGTAGCGATGTCCCCCCTGACACCTGCAGAGCCCGCACGTGTCGCTGAACCGGTGGTGGCCGTAACCAAGCCGGTGGTGACCAGCATCGCAGCAGCGGCTGAACCGGGATCCTCTGGCCTTCCCAAGGTGCAGTCTTATGACCTGCCTTTGCAAGACCTGGCACAGGTAGCCCAGGCATCCGGGCTGCAATGGGTCAATTCAGACGCCGGGAAAATCGCGCAAGTCAACGCCGCCATGGCACTTGAAGTCAAGCCGGTACACGTACCCCGTGAGCGCGCTGCTAGCGTGGTATCAACCGAAGCCCCGCTGGTGCTGGTAGAGACCAAGCGGGACTTGCGCGAGATGCCTTTGCCGTTTGAAAAGCCGGTGCAATAGACGACAGATTGCAGGCCCGCATCTGTTCACTTGAACAGATGAGGGCCGCGTCTTTGTTTATTCAGGTTCTTGACGGGTTCACTCGGACGATTTGCTGAGTTCCGGAACAAACAGGTTTGAGCAAGGCAACAACAAGAATGAGCTCCGTTGCTTCAGACTGTTGTGAACCTGCAAAGCAAAAAGCCTTGTAACTCATTGAATTACAAGGCTTTTTCCATATTGGCGGAGCGGACGTCCCCATATTGGCCGTTCATTCCAGTTCAATTCAGTTTACGTTATGTCACCTAAGTCTTTGATTGTTTTGACTATTATGGATTTATAGGCTCAAACCCGTTCAACTCGGTTCAGCCCTGATTTAGGCTTTTGCGGGTACTGCGGCGGGTACACAATAGTGAGCACAATGTCAAAATTAGCCTTCACAACTGACCGGCAATTGCGCCTTGCCAAGCCCCGCGCCAAAGACTACCGACTTGGCTGTGGCGAGCGCCTGTTTCTGCGGATTACACCCACGGGATTCAAATATTGGCAGATTCGGTATTACAAACCAGATGGTTTGGAAGCGCTGCATCAGTTTGGTAGCTACCCCAAGATATCCTTGGTCGAGGCACGCAGGCTGCGCGACGAGATCGTGCCCAATTTGCTGGCTGGATTGCCCTCACCCCAAGCACTCGCGCGTTCTGCCTTGACTGAGAAATCCCAACAAGCTCAGACGGAAGCCGCGCGCACCATGAGCTTTGATGCCTGTGCTGCAAAGTACATTGTTGCCAAACAACCTGAGTGGAAAAATGCCAAGCATGCCCAGCAGTGGGCCAATACAATTAGGCACTATGCCTCGCCTGTGTTTGGTCAGGTTTCGGTTGCGCTGGTCAACCGTGACCATGTGCTGGCTTGTCTGGAGCCCATCTGGTTAACGAAAAACGAGACCGCGTCGCGTCTTCGGGGCCGTATCGAAGCGGTACTTGATTGGGCAAAAGCTAAAGACATGCGCTCTGGGGAGAACCCAGCGATGTGGAAAGGGGGTTTGCAGAATTTGCTGGCTGCACCCGCCAAGACGCAAAAGACTGTGAGTCATCCTTTTTTATCCTACGCGAAGCTTCCGGCCTTTTTGCAGCAGTTAAGGCCCATGGAAATTCAAAGTGCTTTAGCCTTGGAGTTTTTGATTCTGACCGCCACCCGCACTTCCGAGACTTTGAATGCATGTTGGTCGGAACTGAAGGATGATGTGTGGGTTATTCCAGCGGAGCGCATGAAGATGGGTATTGAGCACCGTATCCCCTTGTCCGACCCAGCGCTGGCGTTGCTGGCAAGGCAACCCAAGACCGGGCCTTACATCTTCACCAATGCGATGTTCGGTGACAAGCCCCTGTCAAATATGGCCATGGCGATGCTTCTGCGCCGAATGGAGATGCCTGACATTACAGTCCACGGGTTTCGGACAACGTTTCGGGTTTGGTGTGCCGAGCAAACCAGCTACCCCAAAGATGTCTGCGAACGAGCCTTATCCCACCAGCTTGTAGACAAAGTTGAAGCGGCTTATATGCGCAGTGACTTTCTGGAGCGCAGACGCAGCTTAATGGCTGATTGGGGCAGATTTTGTGAGTTGATGTTGATTTGATGATGGGAATAACTGTAAGGCTTGGTGTTGCCCCCCGTGTCAGACTAGTGTCACGTCAACCCTCAAACGTCGGGTAGAGCCGTTTGAGCTTGGTGCGCGCTTTGTCGGTGGTGAACTGCCAGTTGATCTTGGCCTTGATCTG
>JBBRNS010000269.1:0-5009 GCA_038230175.1 Burkholderiales bacterium | reverse complement strand
TCGCTCACCTGCAACACCTGCGCGATCTCCTGGCCGGTGCGTCTATCACCCCCGCCCTGTGACTGGTCGCAGTTGAGCAAGATCAGTGCGTTGATGACTTTTTGCGCTGCATGTTTGCCATTGCCCACCAGGCTTTGCAGTTGTTCGACTTCTTCGGCGCTGAGGGCCCCCTGTGTCAGACTAGTTGTCGCCTCTAAAGATTTCTCTTTTAGAAGCCAAGACAACAATGAAACCGAAATATTCCGAAGCATTTATTGAACAAGCGGTAGTCAAACTACTCACCCGTGGCGATCGCTCGGTACAGTCCGTTGCGAGTGAGCTGAACGTGAATTACCACACAGCCAAGTATTGGATCAAACGGGAATTGCTGAACAAGGGAGCGCCGGCCCCGATAAAAGAGCGACGTCCGCAGGACTGGAGCGCTGACGAACAACTCGTGGCACTGCATGAAACCCATGGTTTGGTAAGCGATGCTTTACATGTTTGGTGTCGTGAACGTGGTCTATTTGCACATCACCTCACGAGCTGGAGGGCGGGGTTTTGTGAGGCCACAAAAGCAGGTCTTGGTACACGGGAATTGCGAATCCTGAAAGACGAAAACGAGCAACTAAAGCGTGACCTGGTGCGCAAAGAGAAGGCTTTATCGGAGGCCGCTGCACTGCTGATTCTGCAAAAAAAGTTCCGTACGCTGTGGGAGGACGAGGTCAAATGACAACCCTCACACAGCGCAGCCAAGTCATCTCTCTGGTGAGCAACGCCATTGCCGCAGGCGCACGCCAGGACCGTGCCTGCGGGGCCATTTCCTTAAGCGAGCGCACTTTGCAGCGCTGGCAGCGCGACCAGTGCCGAGGTGACCAACGACCCATGCGGGTGCAGGCGCCCAAGAACAGGCTCAGCGCGTCAGAGCGCCAGGCCTTGCTCGCTGTTGCCAACTCCGACGAATTTGCTCATCTGGCGCCCAGTCAAGTCGTTCCTCGCTTGGCCGACCAGGGGCACTACATCGCCTCTGAATCAAGCTTTTACCGTGTGCTCAGGCCCGCAAGTCAGCTCCAGCACCGTGGCCCTGAGCGGCCCCGACAGCAACGCAGCAAGCCGCGTGCGCTGTGCGCGACGGCCCCCAAGCAGCTCTTCAGCTGGGACATCACTTATTTGCCGACGTTGGTCATCGGGGTCTACTTTTACCTGTACTTGTTCATGGATGTTTTTAGCCGAAAAATCGTGGGCTGGCAGATCTACGAGACTGAGAGCAGCGAGTTGGCCAGCGAGGTCATGCGCGATATCTGCGAGCGCGAAAACATTGCACCCCAACAGGTGGTATTGCACTCTGACAATGGCAGTCCCATGAAAGGCGCCACGATGCTGGCCACCCTGCAGGCCTTGGGCGTGATGCCCTCGTTCAGCCGCCCGGCAGTCAGCAACGACAACCCCTATTCGGAGTCGCTGTTCAAAACTTTGAAATACCGGCCCAACTACCCCAACCGGGCGTTTGAGAGCCTGCTCGCAGCCCGCCAGTGGGTCCAAACGTTCGTGCATTGGTACAACCATGAGCATTGCCATAGTGCCATTCGTTTCGTCACGCCACATGATCGCCATATGGGCGAGGACACCGTATTACTGGCAAAACGTGTGGAAGTCTATGAGGCGGCAAAAGCCAGGCATCCTCAGCGCTGGAGTGGCTCCACCCGAAACTGGCAGTCCGTTCTGGTGGTTCACCTCAATCCGGATCAACAGGTGAGCGTGAAAAAGGAAGGAAACCAAGCACTCGGAAAAGTCGCATAAATTTACACTCGCAGGCGACAACCAGCTTGACATTCACCGCGGCGGTTGTCAAGGTAGTTGTCGTATAAAGGTGGTGAGTTAAGCAACTTTTTTGAGGGTATCAATGTCCTTGAATTTTGGTTTGTCGGGGTTGAGATCTACGCGCTCGATATGGTGCCAGTCCCGGGTCTGTTTGGACCAGCGCAGTGGGTTGGCCTGACGGGCCAATTCGTAGACTGCTGAGCGATCTTTGAGCAGCGCCTTGTCTTGCCCCGCATGGCGCTGGTTTGGCGTCACGAAACCGATGGCACTGTGACGGTGTTCGTCGTTGTACCAGTGCATCAGGTCTGTGACCCAGCGACGCGCTTGTAGTAGGCACTCGAGCGGTTTAACGGGCATGGCGGGGCGGTACTTCAGGGTCCTGAACAAGGACTCCGAATACGGGTTGGCATTGCCCATCGACGCACGACTGCGGCTCGGTGCCACACCCAGGCGTTGCATGGTGGCCAGCATGGCTTCACCCTTCATGGGGGAGCCATTGTCCGAGTGCACCACGAGCTGCCCCGGCGCAATACCGTGCCTGGCGCAGATGTCTTTCAGTAGTCCACTGGCCAACTGTGCACTCTCGCAGTCATACACCTGCCAGCCCACTACTTTTCGGCTGAACAGGTCTACAAACAGGTACAGGTAGAAGTAGCTGCCACGCACTTGCGTGGGCAAGTAGGTGATGTCCCAGCAGTAGATTTGATCGGGCGCAGTAGCTGTCAAGGCGCGTGGCTTGCTGCGCTTTTGCGGCGCACGTTCGAGCCTGCGGTGCGTCATCTGACCGGCTTGATGCAGCAACCGGTACAGGGCCGACTCGCTTGCGATGTAGCGACCCTGATCGGCCAGACGAGGAACGATCTGACTGGGTGGCAGGTTTTTTGAGATCCTCGCCGTTGAGAAGTGCCATGGCTGCCTGACGCTCGAATGCGCTGAGCTTGTTGGGCGGCTCAATGCGTTCGCGCAGGCCCACTACCCGGCGGTCCCCATCCTGGGCATCAGGGTGCTGCCAGCGCTGTACGGTGCGTTCGGACAAGCCCACCTGGGCGCAGACCCGCTTCAGGCGGGCACCACCCGTGCAGGCCTCCTGAATCAACTGCAGCAGGTCTGTGCGCTGTTGGGGCTCGCTCATTAGTCCTCGTCCCCCAACAGCGCCTGGAACTTTTTTTGCAGCACCAGCGAAGGCTGCCGCTTCTGCCAACGCCCTCTCTTTTCTGCGCAGTTCGCGTTGCAATGTCTCGTGCTTGGTCTGCAGTTCACGCAACGCCGCTTTGGATTCACGTGAATCGCTTACAGGGGCACTGCAAAACGCGTCACGCCAAGCCTTCAACTGGTGCTCAAACAAACCCTTTTCCCGGCACCAGGCATGGAGCTGAGTCTGGGACATGGGGTGTGTTTCAAGCAGAGCTTGCAGACGTTGGGACGGTCCCCAAGATGGCGCCGGCAAGTCATCAGGCAGTTTGACTGCAGAGTCACACATTTCACCCTTTGCCTTGTTGGAATTGCTAATCCATTTCCTCAACGTACCAACCGACATATGCAAATCATCGGCTACGTCCAGCACGCTACGCGTGCCACGTTCCCTGACTTTGATAAGGGCTTGTTCCTCCTGGGTGGATAGCATAACGTCACGACTCTCCGGGACCATACACTACGTCAGTCCGATGCAGTTTGTGAAAAGCTGGGACGTGGCACAGTAGCAAGAAAGGAAGTCCGCATAATGGGCAGCTTATGGAGTGCGAACGACAGGGGCAAGGTGAGTTATCCTGTCACTATGAGAGCCTCTTGCAAAACTCCAAATTTGAGCTGATTTATTTTGCAATGTGGTGAAAAAAAAGAGAAGCAGGCGGCCATTTCTGGCACGATGGAGTCAACCAAAACGACACCGTAACGCCTGCACTATGAATAATACCAAACCCGAAATGATCATGCATCGCTGGAACGTCGTGCAGCACGAATTGATCCCCGCCATGCGAGAGCAAGTGGGCACGCTGACCCCTAAGCTGGAGCGCTTGATTCACACACTGGAGTGGGTACGCATCGAAGAATTTACCAAAAGCGCATGGTGTGGCATCGGTCGCCCACCGGCTGAACGGGCTTGGCTGGCCAACGCATTCGTTGCCAAATCGGTGCTCGGGCTTGGCAACACGAGGATGCTCATTGAGCGGCTGCAAATTGACCGCTCACTGCGCCGCATCTGCGGTTTCTCGATGTACGTCACCCTGCCCAGCGAGTCCACCTTCTCGCGGGCCTTTGAAGAGTTCGCCACCAGTTGCCTAGCTGAGCGCGTTCACGAGGCGCTCATCAAAGAGCACCTAGGAGACGAGATCATCGGCCACATCAGCCGTGACGGCACGGCCATCCCTGCCCGTGAGCGTCCATTCAAAAGCCAAGCTTGCTACGACAGATCTGCGCCCAAGGCCAAGCCCGCCAAACGGGGTCACCCGCGTCGCGGCGAAATGCGCCCGCCAGCAAAAGAGAGCGCTCTGAAGATTCAACGCAACCAGACACTGAAGCAGATGCGCAATGACATCCCTCAGGCATGTGACCGTGGCACCAAGTGCAACGCCCAAGGCTTCAAGACCAGCTGGAACGGCTACAAACTGCACATCGACACCGCCGACTGCGGTGTGCCCATCAGTGCGCTGTTGTCCAGCGCCTCGATGCCGGGCAGCCGTGCGTGCATCCCCCTGGCGCTGATGAGCCAGCAACGGGTGACCAACCTCTATGACGTGATGGATGCGGCCTACTGCAGCAAAGACCTGAGAGAGCACAGCAGCAGTCTGGGCCATGTGCCCTTGATTGACCACAACCCACGCGGGGGAGAGAAGATTGAGTTTTGCCCCGCCCAGGCGGTTCGGTACAACGAGCGCACGGTGGCCGAGCGCAGCAATGCCCGGCTCAAGGATGAGTTTGGTGCTAGAAACCTGATGGTCAAAGGTGCCAGCAAAGTGATGGGGCACTTGATGTTTGGCGTGCTGGCCTTGTCGGCCGATCAGTTGATGCGATTACGACAATGACCCACGACCCAATCAGTCTCGAAATGGTTGCATTCGCAGGAGTGCAGGACAAGCCACAAACTGAAAAATGAAAACCATGCAAAAAATCTAGCGAAGCTGCTCAGGCGCGATGAAAATTCAGAAAAATCGACTCCCGAAGTCGTATGCTGCGCTGCAATATTTAGGATTTTTTAGTTTTGCAAGAGGCTC
>JBBRNS010000268.1:0-5036 GCA_038230175.1 Burkholderiales bacterium | reverse complement strand
CATGTCGCTCAAACGGCCTGCGGCGTTGATGCGCGGCCCCAGGGCAAAGCCAAAGTCAAAGGTGGTAGCCACAGGGGCAGAGCGGCCCGCTGCTCCAAAAAGGCTAGCTAGTCCCGCAGGCATGGCGAGGGCGCGAACGCGTTTTAGGCCTTGGGCGACGAGGCGGCGGTTATTGGCATCTAACTTGACCACGTCGGCCACGGTGCCCAGTGCCACCAAGGGCAGAAGCACATCCAGCTTGGGTTGTGATGCGGCATCAAACACGCCACGGTTTCGCAGCTCGGAGCGCAGCGCCAGCAGGGTGTAGAACATCACCCCCACACCGGCGATGGATTTACTGGCAAAGTCGCAGCCCGGCTGGTTGGGGTTGACGATGACATCGGCCTTGGGCAGCACGATGTTGCCGTGCGCGTCGGCAGCAGGCAAATGGTGGTCGGTCACCAGCACCTGCAGGCCCAGGGCCTTGGCGTGGGCTACGCCGTCCATGCTGGCAATGCCGTTGTCGACGGTGATCAGCACATCGGCACCGCTGTCTTTCACGCGCTGTGAAATGGGTGCGGTGAGACCGTAGCCGTCCACCACGCGGTCGGGCACGATGTAGTCCACATGCTGGGCACCCAGCAGGCGCAGGCCACGCACGGCGACGGCGCAGGCGGTGGCGCCGTCGCAGTCGTAATCGGCCACCACACACAGGCGTTTGTTCTGACTCATGGCGTCGGCCAGCAGCGTGGCGGCCTCGCCCAAACCTTTCATGGTGGAGGGCGGCAGCAGCTTGGCCAGCGCGTCGTCGAGTTCGGAGGTAGAGGTGACGCCCCGGGCGGCGTACAGGCGCGCCAGCAGGGGGTGAATGCCAGCTTGCTCGAGTGCATAGACGCTACGCGGCGGAATGTCGCGGGGGGTGATGTTCATAGTGTGCGCAGGGTGTCAGCCAGTTGAGGCGGGCGCAGCTTGCGCAGCATGCGATCCCAGGTGGTTAAGGGCTGCGTGGTGTAGGTATGGGCCGCGGTGTCGCTGCACAGGGTGAGCTGCAGCGGCTGGCCACCGGCTGCATGCTGCACGGCGTTGGCCAGCATGGTGCTGTCCAGGGCTTCCCAGGCCTGGGCCCAGCCCAAGGCGTCGTCTTCCACAGCGGCTGCGTGCAGGGCACTGCGCACTTGGCAGTCGCTGGCCGCAGGCAGCGTGGCGGCTGCGGGTTTGGCGGCCAATGCGCCGGTGCCGCTGACCCAAAAGGCGTTGACTGCAGGCAGGTGAAAGCGGGCGCGTGCGTCGTTGACCGGGTGGGTGTAGAGCAGCATTTGCATTTCGTTTTGCAAGCGGCGCAGGCTCTGGGCTTGGGGCTGGCGGGGCAGCCAGGGGTCAACCACCTCACCCGCCACCCGGTCTAGCGAGGCGGTTGGCAGCTTGGCAAACACGGCGCCATAGGCCAGCCAGTGGCTGTGGCCCAGGCCGGGTTGGCTGGGGTACAGGCTGATGCCATCTTCGGCAAAGTAGGGGTGGATGTCGCGGAAGAGCGATTCGGCATCGTGGGGCGTAAGTGCCAGCGCCAAGGGGTCGTCCATGCGCACATGGTCGGTTTGGATGCTCCAGTGGCAAGGTGTGATCCAGGCCCAACCGCCTTGGTCGGGTGGGGGCGCGGCAGGTGCCAGGCCAGCTGCCAACGCGTCGGCCGCCGCCCAGGGGATCAGGCCATCGGCTCCGTGCAGGCCGCGGCTGGCCGCCAGCACGTGTTCATGCGCTGGGATCAGGTCGTGGGCGGTGCTGCGCACCACATCGGTGGGCGACAGCAGCCTGAGCAAATGCGCCAAGTGGGGCAAATGCAGATTTTCCAGCGCGGCACTGCAGCGCGGGCCACTGGGGGCGGCATTGAGAATCAGGATGTGCATGGAAGCCGATTGTCCTGCATGGATGCCACAATCGAGCCATGAAGCAAATTCCCTACGAGTTATTGATCGGCTGGCGCTACACGCGCGCAGGCCGAAGCACCCGGCGCAACGGTTTTATTTCGTTTATTTCGGGCGTGTCCATGCTGGGCATTGCGCTGGGTGTGGCGGCCCTCATCATTGTGCTGAGCGTGATGAACGGGTTTCAAAAAGAGGTGCGCGACCGCATGCTGGCGGTGGTGTCGCATATCGAGGTGTATGCCGCCAATGGCCAGGCCTTGCCCGATGTGGCGCTGACGCTGCGCCAAGCCCGGGCCAACCCGCAAGTGGTGGGTGCTGCACCTTTCATAGCGGCCCAGGCATTGCTGGCAAGGGGTGAGGACATGAAAGGTGTTCTGGTGCGCGGCATTGACCCGGCCCAAGAGCATTTGGTGACCGACCTGTCGGGTGGCGCCAACATCGACGTGCTGGCGCAGTTGCAGCCCGGTAGTTTTGGCGTAGTGCTGGGCTCCGAGCTGGCCCGCGCCATGGGTGTGCGCACCGGTGACAAGGTGACTCTGGTGGCCCCCAGCGGCCAAGTAACGCCTGCCGGTGTTGTGCCGCGCCTCAAACAAATGACGGTGGTGGGCACTTTTGATTCAGGGCATTTTGAATATGACTCCACCATCGCATTTACCCATTGGGAAGATGCCGCCAAGATTTTTCGGCTAGAGGGGCCCACCGGCGTGCGCCTGAAGCTGCGGGATTTGCACCAGGCCCGTGCGGTGGCCGACGAGCTGAGCCGCTCCATGAGCGGTGACCTGTATTTGCGCGACTGGACGCGCCAAAACCGCACCTGGTTTGCAGCGGTGCAGGTGGAAAAACGCATGATGTTCATCATCTTGACCCTGATCGTGGCGGTGGCCGCCTTTAACCTGGTGAGTACATTAGTGATGACGGTGACCGACAAACGCGCCGACATCGCTATTCTGCGCACCCTGGGGGCCAGCCCGGCCAGCATCATGGGAATTTTTGTGGTGCAGGGTGCCATGGTGGGGGTGATAGGCACACTGGCCGGCCTGTTGCTGGGCTTGGGCATCGCATTCAATATTGACGTGATCGTGCCCGCGCTAGAGCACGCGCTGGGCGCTACCTTTTTGCCCAAAGACATCTACCTGATTAGCCGAATGCCCAGTGACCCCCAGCAGGCCGACATCTTGCCGGTGGCGGTGATTGCCTTGGCAATGGCCTTTGTCGCCACCCTCTACCCCAGCTGGCGCGCCAGCCAGGTCAACCCTGCCGAGGCCTTGCGTTATGAATAACAACCCCACACAGGGCGCCGATATGCCTTCGCCGCGTGCGGTCCCGCCCGGCGGCGCCGATGCCATGCCAACTGTTACCCCCGCCTTGGGCGCTGCCCAATACCGCATGGTGGCGGGTTTGTCGGATGCCCCATCCGAGACACGGCCACAACCGCAACCCTCAGGGGATGTCGTGCTGCGAGCCTTTGGGTTGACCAAACGGTTTTCCGAGGGGCGCCTGGACGTCACCGTCTTGCACGGGGTCGATTTGCAGGTCTGCCGGGGCGAAACGGTGGCCATCGTGGGTGCTTCGGGTTCGGGCAAAAGCACGCTCTTGCACCTGCTGGGTGGGCTGGACGCGCCCACTGGTGGCACGGTCGAGCTCTTTGGCCAAAATCTGGGCGGGCAAAGTGCCGCCGCACAGGGGCGCCTGCGTAACCTACACCTTGGCTTTGTCTACCAGTTCCACCATCTGCTGCCCGAATTCAGCGCGCTGGACAACGTGGCCATGCCGCTGACCATTCGCCGCCTGCCCGCCGCCGAATGCACGCAACGGGCCATGGAGATGCTTGCCAGTGTCGGCCTTAAAGACCGCATGCACCACCGCCCGGCAGAGCTGTCCGGGGGCGAACGCCAGCGGGTGGCCATTGCCCGCGCGCTGGTGACCCAGCCCGACTGTGTGTTGGCCGATGAACCCACAGGTAACCTAGACCGCAGCACGGCGGACGGTGTGTTTGATTTGATGCTGGACTTGGCCCGGGTCCATGGAACCGCGTTTGTACTGGTCACACACGATGCGACTTTGGCCGCACGCTGCAACCGCCAGTTACAGCTGGTGTCGGGCCGGTTTGCGCCGACCGATCAGCCTGTGGGTTATTGACCCGCGGGTGTAAAGATGGTGCCGCCGGACGGGATCACGCTGGTGGCAGTCGACGCTTTTTGGGCACGTTCTTGGTCAACGGTGTTTGAAATGGTTTTGGCGCTTTGCACCTGCTGGCTTTGCGCCGAAGCAGCAGCTTGCTCCCTGGCGCTGCGCTGCGCTTGAGCCTGCTCGGCTAAGGCGCTGTCGCGCTGCGTGCGCGCATCGGCGGCCGCTTTGCGCTCTGGGGTGACGGTGCCGGTCGACGGCTCGACGGTTTTGGGTGCTACGTTGGCCTTGCAGGCTCGGTCGGAGAACCGCACGTTGCCGTTGGCATCTTTGCATTGGTAGTACGACTGCGCCTGGGTCAATGAGCCTGAAAGCAAGCCGAAAAGTACCACTGCGCCAGACAAAATTGTTAGTTGTTTCATGGCCGAATAATAGCTTCCTACGCCAATTATTGCTAGCTGCCGACCGTATCGCTGCCACGCAAAGTGCCGGCTTTGTGGCCAATGTGTACGCTTTGTAAAGCACCACAATGGTTGCAAAAGAGTTAGTTGGGGCTGGAAATAACAGGATTAGAGTGGGGTTTTAACTTCTCCTTGGGGTGCACTTATGGGCCGTTTTATACGTATCGCTTTGGCTGTTGCTCTGCTGGCTGTTGGCGCAGTAGCCTGCGGCGGCGGCAGTAGCAGCGCTCCAGACAAATTGACCATTGTTGGCTCCGGTAGCTAATTTTTAATCCCGCGCATTCAGGAGTTTTTCCATGAAATCCATTCGTTATTTGCTAAGCCTTGTCTTGTTGCCACTTGCTTTTAACGCGCACGCCGCCGCGCTAAATGCCAGCTCCCTCAAGCTGAGCGTCTATTCGGTGATGCTGTCCACCAGCCCGCTGTGTACCAGCCCGGTTACCATTTTTAACAGTGCAACGCCGGTGGAGGTAGACTTTCTAGCCACGCCCACCTTGGGTAGCGGCAATCCGCCGGACGGGACGTATAACTGCGTCATCATCAAGAT
>JBBRNS010000267.1:0-5038 GCA_038230175.1 Burkholderiales bacterium | reverse complement strand
GTGGCGCATCAGGATGGCGGTGAGCAATTTTTCGGCCATACGGACACCCAGCAAGCCGATGGCTTGCTGTACCGTGGTGGCGGGCTGGGTGCGCACGTAATAGGGACTGTTGGCGGTGCGCATTAGCGCGGCAGACATGGCAACGTCGCGGCTGGCAATACCGGCGACCACATGGGGGTCAGGGTCTTCCTTGCCCATTTCGACCCGCAGCGCTACCAGCAACTCGGGACAAGGGGGAATGGAAATATCGCGAAGCGGACCAGACGCACGTGCGTGGTCGAGTTCGCGATCGGTGGTCATGGAATTGGCTTTTGTGGGCTCCGCTGCCTGCATACCGTTCATAGTACAAATATTCCAAAGTTAGAACGGCATTATGTGCATCGTTATCGGCTGCCAATAGCCGATCCGTAACATAAAAAAGGGAAAGCCCTACCCTGCTCTCACGGCTGGCTGAGCCAGCGCGTGGCCAGCTGCACCCAGTAGGTGGCACCCAGCGGGATCAGGTCGTCATTGAAGTCGTAACTGGGGTTGTGCAGCATGCAAGGGCCACCGCCATGGCCCATGGCGCGGTGCGCGCCCTCGCCATTCGCGATAAAACAGTAGGCACCCGGCTTGGCCTGCAGCATGTAGGCAAAGTCTTCAGCGCCCATAGTGGGCTCTTGCGGCGTTACCTGCGCCTCACCCACGATATCGACCATGACACGGCGGGCAAACTCAGCCTCGGCTGCTGAATTGATGGTGGGCGGGTAGTTGCGCGAGAATTGAAAGTCGCACCGGGCACCAAACGCAGCGCAGGTGTGCTGGGCCACGTCACGCATACGCTGCTCAATGAGGTCTAACACTTCGAGGCTGAAGGTGCGCACCGTGCCCTGCAATTCGCAGGCATCGGGCACCACGTTGGTGGCCTCCCCCGCGTTGACCATGGTTACCGAGATAACGCCAGCGTCGATGGGTTTTTTGTTGCGGCTAATAATCGTTTGGAACGCTTGCACCATCTGGCAGGCCACCAGCACCGGATCGATGCCCGTGTGCGGCATGGCGGCGTGGCCGCCTTTGCCGTGGACGGTGATTTTGAATTCGTTGCTCGACGCCATCACCGGCCCGGCACTGACCGCAAAACTGCCCACCGCACCGCCGGGCCAGTTGTGCATGCCAAAGACGGCTTCCATGGGGAACTGGGTGAACAAGCCGTCGGCAATCATGACCCGCGCACCACCACCGCCCTCTTCGGCGGGCTGAAAAATAAGGTACACAGTGCCGTTAAATTCGCGGTGCTTGGCCAGGTGCTGCGCGGCGGCCAGCAACATCGCGGTGTGGCCGTCGTGCCCGCAGGCGTGCATCTTGCCGGCGTGCTGGCTGGTGTGGGCAAATTGGTTGAACTCTTGCATGGGCAGTGCGTCCATATCGGCCCGTAGCCCCACACCACGCCCACAAGCGCCGCCATCGCGACCATGCACGATGCCCACCACACCGGTGCCACCCATACCTCGGTGAATGGGGATGCCCCACTCGGTGAGCTTGCTGGCCACCACATCGGCGGTGCGAAACTCTTCAAAACGCAACTCAGGGTGCGCATGCAGGTCTCGGCGGATCGCCGCCATCGCGCTGGCTTGGGTCAGCAGTGAATCGATGATTTTCATAGAACGGTGCCCTGGTTCGCCACCATGCTAGGGTGCAACACGGGGCGTAGGGAACATTCTAGTGACTAGCCTCAGTCGCCGCTGGGCAACAAAAAGTCGCGGCTGATTTGGCTTCCTAAATCGTTGATCCGGTCCAAGAACTGGGTCAAAAAGGCGTGCAATCCGATCGCCAGAATTTCGTCGATGCGACCCCACTTCAACTCGGCGCGCAATTTGCCCGCCCGGCGCAGGGTTTCACCAGACTCGTAATTGGCCAACAAGGTAAGGTTGTTAAACACTTCGTTCAAGCTGGCGTGCAAGGAGCGCGGCATGTCTTGGCGCAAGATCAACAACTCGGCCACGCGCTCGGGTTTGATGATGTCACGGTAGACCTTGCGGTAGACCTCAAAGCCCGAGACGCTGCGCAAAATAGCGCTCCAGTGGTAGAAATCCAGCTCTGGGTTCTTCTCATTGCCAGTGCCATGGAATTCGCGCTGCGCGGCGTGGAACTTCACATCCACCAAACGTGCGGTGTTGTCTGCCCGCTCCAAAAAGGTGCCCAGGCGCATAAAGTGAAACGCCTCGTCGATCAGCATGGTGCCCACGGTGACGCCGCGCGATAGGTGCGAGCGGAACTTGACCCACTCAAAAAACTGCGCTGGGTCTTGGTCAAACTCTCCATTCTTCCTGATCATGCGTTTGACTTCTAGCCAGGTCTGGTTGTGCGTCTCCCAGACCTCGGTGGTCAGGGTACCGCGCACGGCCCGGGCGTTTTCCCGGGCAGCGCCCAAGCAGGAGACGATGCTTGATGGGTTGCTCTCGTCTTTGACCATGAAGTCCATCACCCGCTCGGCGTCAATTTCGCCGTGTAGCTCGGTATAGGTGGGCAGCAATTCACTGATGCTCAAAAGGCCCTGCCAGGCAATTTGGGCCGCTGCCTGGGATTGCGGCATCAGCGCGGTCTGGTAATTGACATCGAGCATACGCGCGGTGTTTTCAGCCCGCTCGGTGTAGCGGGAGTTCCAGAATAAATGGTCGGCGGTACGTGACAGCATGGGGGCCTCCTAATCTTCCAAAATCCAGGTATCTTTGGTGCCGCCGCCCTGGGAGGAATTCACCACCAAGGAGCCCTCTTTGAGGGCCACGCGGGTGAGGCCGCCGGGTACCATTTGGACGGTCTTGCCCGACAGCACATACGGTCGCAAATCAATGTGGCGCGGCGCAATGCCGCTTTCCACAAAGGTGGGGCAACTGGACAAACTGAGCGTGGGCTGGGCGATATAACCACTGGGGTTGGCCTCAACCACTTTGCGAAATTCTTCAATCTCGGCTTTGGTGGAGGCAGGCCCCACCAACATGCCATAGCCGCCCGCGCCATGCACCTCTTTGACCACCAGGTCTTTGAGATTGGCCAAGGTGTAGGCCAGGTCGTCTTTGTTGCGGCACATAAAGGTCGGCACATTGTTCAAAATGGGCTTTTCGCCCAAATAGAACTCGATCATCTTGGGCACATAGGGATAGATGGACTTGTCGTCTGCCACACCGGTGCCCACGCCGTTGCAAATATTGACGTGGCCCGCACGGTAGACCTCCATCAACCCAGCGCAGCCCAGGGTAGAGTTGGAGCGGAACACCGAGGGGTCCAAGAAGTCGTCGTCCACCCGCCGGTAGATCACATCGATCCGGCGCGGTCCGCGCGTGGTGCGCATGTAGCAGAAGTTGTCTTTAACAAACAGATCTTGGCCTTCCACCAGTTCGACCCCCATTTGCTGGGCCAAAAAGGCGTGTTCGAAGTAGGCGCTGTTGTGCATGCCGGGCGTCAGCACCACCACCGTGGGTTCGGCCGTCGTGGGTGGGCTGCTGGCGCGCAGGGTGTCGAGCAACAGGTCAGGGTAGTGCGCGACGGGCGCAACCCGGTGGGCGTTGAAGAGCTTGGGGAAAAGCCGCATCATCATCTTGCGGTTTTCCAGCATGTAGCTCACGCCGCTGGGCACGCGCAGGTTGTCTTCGAGTACGTAGTACTCCCCCTCGCCTTTGGCGTTGGGGGCCCGCACGATATCGATACCGCTGATTTGCGAATAAATATTGTTCGGTACGGCCACACCCATCATCTCGGGGCGGAACTGGGCGTTGTTTTCGATCTGCTCGCGCGGGACAATGCCGGCCTTCAGGATCTCTTGGTCGTGGTAAACGTCATGGATAAATCGGTTCAGCGCGGTGACCCGCTGAACCAAGCCTTCTTGCATGCTTTTCCACTCTTGCGCGGCAATGATGCGCGGAATCAGGTCAAACGGAATCAGACGCTCGGTACCTGAGCCGTCGTGGTCTTTGTCACCGTACACGGCAAAGGTGATGCCCACCCGGCGAAAGATGATTTCTGCCTCCTCACGGCGCTTGGCCATGGTGTCACTGGGCTGGTCGGCGAGCCACGCGTCATACAGCTTGTAATGGTCTCGTACCTGCGCGCCGTTTGTGAAAAACGAATACGGCAGTTGGGTGTACATCTCGTCGAATGTGTGCATAAACGGTTTCTCCATTTTCCATTGTCAGCAAGTTCTGAGCCAACTATTCCATAGATCGTTGTGGATGGCTTACGGCGCCTGGTGCTGCCAGTAGTGCGCGCCCTGGGATCGCAGACAGCGCGCCGCTGGATCGCCATCGGCCCGCCACGATTCCCAAACGAATGCACCACAATGGGGCGAATCTACCACCGCAATGCCGCGCTCACGGTAACGCGCCAAAACCGGCTGCGCTGGGTGACCAAAGCGGTTGCGGTAGCCACTTTGTACCACCGCCACCCGGGGTGCCACCGCATCTAAAAACGCCGCACTGCTGGAAGTCTTGCTGCCGTGGTGGGGGACCAAGAGCCAATCGGCCTTCAGAGCGGCACCCTCGCCCACCAACCGCGCCTCTTGCGCCTGCTCAATATCGCCCACTAACAGTGCGGTGCGGCTGCCGTTGGAAATACGCAGCACGCAGGACATGGCATTGGGCCGGGCGGGCGCATCGTAGTCTGACGCTTTGGGGTGCAGCACCTCGAAGACAACGCCGTCCCACTCCCAGCGCTGGTCAGCTACGCAGCGCTGGGCTGGGCGCAATGTCTGCAGAAGGTTACCCGCTTCGATCGAACTCAGCAGTTGGGCCTGTGGTTGCATGGCCAATATCGCGGGAGCACCGCCGACATGGTCCATATCGCGGTGGCTAAGCACCAACCCATCGAGCCGTACATCCAGTGCGCGCAACAGGGGCACCACCACCCGATTACCGGCGTCGCTTTCCAAGCCATAGCGCGGTCCGCTGTCGTAGAGCAGCGCATGGTTGGCGGTGCGCACCAAAACGGCGTTCCCCTGCCCCACATCGGCCGCCAACAGCTCAAAATCACCGGGCGGCGGCAGTGGCGCGCGCCACAGCAGCACTGG
>JBBRNS010000266.1:0-5061 GCA_038230175.1 Burkholderiales bacterium | reverse complement strand
GGGGGCACGTACTGGGGGGGTTACTCGGGGGTATTGGGGGGTGGGCGCTGGGGGGGGGGTGGGTGGGGGGGGGGTTTGGGTGGGGGGGGTGGTGGATTTGGCGGGGGCGGTGCCTCCGGGAGGTTCTAGATATGAATATCCAACGATTCTGGCGCCACTGTGCCATGACCCAAGGGAGGGTTAACCGGTCATTCTCTCGCAACACATTAGGCGCGATAGAACAAGCCATCACGGCCAGCGAAACCGCCCATATGGGGGAAATCCGCTTTGTCGTTGAAGGAGCGCTCGACACCGCTGCGCTGTTTGGAGGCCAATCGGCACGTGAGCGTGCCCTTGAATTGTTTTCGAACCTGCGGATATGGGACACCGAGCACAACAGCGGTGTTCTGATCTACCTGCTGCTGGCTGACCGCCAGGTGGAAATCGTGGCTGACCGTGGGATTCACGCAAGGGCCGGAACCCACGTGTGGTCCACGATTTGCGCCGCCATGGAATCGGCTTTCAAGAACTCGAACTTCGAGGATGGCGTGGTCCATGGCATACAGGCCGTGACGCACCAACTGACCAAGCATTTTCCGGCAGACGCAGGTAACCGCAATGAATTGCCCAACACACCAGTGGTTTTATGAGTGATAAAAAAGCGCTTTTTCAGACTGCAGGATCGGTCGCTTTGGACTGCACATGCCCTTCGCCTAGAGCGTGCTGCTGACGTTGGAAATCGATGGAAAACCTAGGAACGTTTGAAATCCCGCATGAAGCGCTGGGCTTGGGTGCTTCACTCGCCGTTGGTCTGCTGATTGGCTTGGAGCGCGGTTGGCATGAGCGCGAGTTCCCGGAGGGCGGGCGCATCGCCGGGCTGAGAACTTTTGCGTTGACGGGATTGTTGGGCGGCGTGTTGGGTAGCCTAATGCCATATTTTGGCGCATGGCCTTTGCTCGGCGGCTTGTTGGGAGTCTCTTTGATTCTCGCCGTCTCGTATT
The DNA here is from genome assembly GCA_038230175.1 of Burkholderiales bacterium. Lineage (GTDB taxonomy): Bacteria > Pseudomonadota > Gammaproteobacteria > Burkholderiales > Burkholderiaceae_C > Allorhodoferax. The sequence continues at coordinate 4,081 of JBBRNS010000266.1, read as the reverse complement.
CACATGCCGTGAAGTTGTCCGGCAATTTGAGCGCCACCACCGCAGTGGCTTCTTTGTTGACGCTGGCCTTGGGGGCGTTCGCCGCCCGAGGGTCGGCTACTTTGGCGCTTGCGTCCGCGGTGATCGTGATGGTGTTGCTGGACCTTAAACCTGCGCTTCATGGTTGGTTACGCCTGATTGAGCACAGTGAATTAAGGGCTGCGCTGCAGTTGCTGGTGCTTTCGGTCGTCATTCTTCCCAGTCTCCCCGACGTGGGGTGGGGCCCTTATCAGGCGCTCAACCCGTATCAGTTGTGGTGGGCGGTCATTTTGATTGCGGGGCTCGCATTGCTTGGGCACTTCGCGATGCGTCTCAGCGGCGCCCACAGAGGGATTTTGTGGACCGGCATGCTGGGAGGTTTGGCGTCCTCTACCGCAGCAACGCTCACCCTGGCACGCTACACCCGGCAGAAGCCCTCGTTGGCCGGTGCCGCAGCAGCGGGGGCCCTGGCGGCCTGCGGCGTGATGTTCTTCAGGATGGCTGTATTGCTGGCTGTGATTCAGCCCGCTCTCTTGGCGACATTCGGCATCTTTTTGGTCGTTAATGGCCTTGCTCTGCTGGGATGGGGCTTGTGGCAATGGCGCAAACTTTCGCGAACCTCCGACGGTGAAGCTGCAATTGAGCCCATGGCGCCGTTCGATCTCGGCACGGCACTGGGGTTTGCTGCCTTTCTCGCGGTCATGGCCGTTTTGGTCCCTGCCGCTAAGCAATGGTTGGGGGCGGGTGGTATTTACGCCCTGTCGGCGATTTCGGGTCTGGCCGATGTCGATGCGATCGTCATTTCCCTTGCACGCATGCAAGGTTCTGGCGGATTGTCCATAGAAACGACGGCAGTGGCGATGGGGTTGGCGACCTTGGCCAACATGCTGACCAAAGTATCGATTGCCTGGAGCACCGGTGGCGCTCAGATGGGGCGCACCCTTTTGAAGGGGAACGCCATCGGTTTGTTGGCTGGGGGCTTGGCCTTAATGCCAACTATTTACTTTTCATGACCCTCAGGCGACCCATGCATTGTTTGGTTGTGCCTCACCACTGTGCCTAATAAAGGAAACGAAACCATGGACATGACCCAAACTACCGACGCTACAGCAAGTACGCCGGCGGACACCGCCAGCAGTTTGAAAGACCCCGTGTGCGGCATGACCGTCACCGCGCAATCCGAACACCACCTGCACCACCAAGGGCTGGCCTATTACTTTTGTAGTGCCAAGTGCCAAGGCAAATTTGTAGCCAACCCACAGCAGTACACGGCAGTGGCGCCGGTTGCTGCACCGTCAACGCCGCCCGCCGCAGCGCCACAGGCTGCCGGTACGATCTACACCTGTCCCATGCACCCGGAGATTCGCCAAGACCACCCTGGCAATTGCCCCAAATGTGGCATGACATTGGAAGCGGTGATCCCCAGTTTGGAAGACGACGATAACCCCGAACTGCGCGACTTCACCCGGCGTTTTTGGTGGACCCTGCCCATGACCGGTGTGGTGTTCGTGCTGGCCATGTTTGGTCACCGCCTGGGATGGATGGACATGGCGGTGCAAAGCTGGGTGGAGTTGGTGCTGGCACTGCCCATCGTGTTGTGGGCGGGTTGGCCGTTTTTTGTACGGGGGTGGCAGTCGCTAATCAACCGCAGCCCAAATATGTGGACACTTATTGGTTTAGGCACGGGTGCGGCGTTTGTCTACAGCGTGGTGGCGACGGTGGTACCGCAAGTGTTCCCTGATTCATTCGTCTCCATGGGGCGTGTCGCGGTGTATTTTGAGGCGGCAGCGGTCATCATCTCACTCACGCTCTTGGGCCAGATGCTGGAGCTCAAAGCGCGCTCGCAAACCTCTGCCGCCATCAAGTCTTTGCTGGGCCTAGCGCCAAAAACGGCGCGGCGTATTCGCCCCGATGGCACCGAAGAAGATGTCCCCCTGACCCATGTGCATGTCGGCGACAGCCTGCGCGTGCGCCCTGGCGAAAAGGTGCCCGTGGACGGAACGGTGACCGAAGGTAGCAGCGCGGTCGACGAGTCCATGCTGACCGGCGAGCCGCTGCCGGTCAGCAAGCGGGCGGGCGACAAAGTGATTGGTGCCACCCAGAACACGAGCGGTGCGCTGGTGATGCGCAGCGAGCGGGTTGGCTCGACCACTATGTTGGCGCAAATTGTGCAAATGGTGGCCCAAGCCCAACGCTCCCGCGCGCCCATGCAGCGCATGGCGGACGTGGTGGCGGGCTACTTTGTGGTGTCGGTGGTGAGTGTTGCCGTGTTGACTTTCTTTGGCTGGGGATTCTTCGGGCCCGAGCCCGCCTGGGTCTATGGGCTGATCAACGCCGTGGCAGTGCTCATCATTGCTTGCCCCTGCGCACTGGGCCTTGCTACACCCATGTCCATCATGGTGGCTACGGGTAAGGGCGCCACGCAGGGCGTGTTGTTTCGCGACGCGGCCGCCATTGAGAATCTGCGCAAGGTGGACACCTTGATCGTGGACAAGACTGGCACGCTGACCGAAGGCAAGCCTTCTTTTGATCGCGCCGTGGCGGCCCCCGGATTTGCCGAAGACGAGGTGCTACGCCTGGCCGCCAGCCTGGACCAGGGCAGTGAACACCCCTTGGCCGAAACGATTGTGCGGGCCGCGCGCGAGCGTGGCATGGCACTGGACAAGCCCGGGAACTTTGAATCGGGCTCCGGCATTGGCGTGCGCGGGCAGGTCGCCGGCAAGCAACTGGCTTTGGGCAACACCACATTGATGCAGCAAATCGGTGTGGCGGTGGATACCCTGGTGCGCGAGGCCGAAGCCCTGCGCGGCGAGGGTGCCAGCGTGATGCATCTGGCGGTGGATGGCAAGCTGGCAGGCTTGCTGGCCGTGTCTGATCCGGTGAAGCAGAGCACACCCGAGGCCTTAGCGGCGCTCAAAAAAGCGGGCCTACGCATCATCATGGCGACCGGCGATGGCTTGACTACGGCCAAGGCGGTGGGCAGCCGCTTGGGCATTGACGAAGTGCATGGCGAAGTCAAACCAGCCGATAAGCTGGCCCTGGTAGAGCGCTTGCAAAAGGAGGGCCGCATCGTCGCAATGGCGGGCGACGGCATCAACGACGCGCCCGCACTGGCCAAGGCCGATGTGGGCATTGCCATGGGCACCGGCACCGACGTGGCCATGAACAGCGCCCAGGTCACGCTCATCAAAGGCGATTTACGCGGAATCTCGGCCGCGATTTTGATGTCGCAAGCTACTGTGGCCAACATGAAGCAAAACCTAGCCTTTGCGTTTTTGTACAACGTGTTGGGCATTCCCATTGCCGCTGGTGTGTTGTTCCCGTTCACCGGGTGGCTGCTGTCGCCCATGATTGCGGCACTGGCCATGAGCTTCAGTTCTGCCTCGGTGATTGGCAACGCGCTACGGCTGCGTTGAGCATCGTCCAGGCCCTATGGGTTGGCGTGAAAGGGTTTCAATGCTGCTGTCGCTGTTCGGCGTCAGCGTGGCATTGAACGTTCCATGGGAGATTGGTCAGGCATTTTTGTACATGGATATGGACTACAGTCCTGCCATGGTTTGGCACTGCTTTGTGGCCAGCTTGGGAGATGGGTTGCTGGTATTGGTCGTTTATCTGGTGGGTTGGATTTGTCTGAAGCGCGCCGACTGGTTCAGAAGCCCAGGCTGGAAGCGTTTCGCTATCTTTGTACCCGCAGGTCTGACAATCGGCATATTGGTCGAGTGGATTGCGGTGCACATGCTGGGCCGATGGGCATATACAAAGCAAATGCCGATAATTCCCGGGCTGGACGTTGGTGCGGTGCCAATTGTGCAAATGGTGCTATTGCCTTTGTTTGCATTTTTGATCGTCTCCTGGTTCATGGGGTCGAAAAACGCAGTCATGGCCTAACGGTCGATCGATTTATTTGTAAGTGGTTTTGGTTGGCCGTGTAATTGATTGGGTCACATCACTACTGTCCGGTTAAAAGTCGAACAAAATCAACTGGTTACAGATGGGTAGGGGGTCAATTTGGGATCGATCGGGCTGCAAGGCGCATGACAGCTGGGTTTTCTCAAAAATAGAG
>JBBRNS010000265.1:0-5093 GCA_038230175.1 Burkholderiales bacterium | reverse complement strand
CGCCTTTGGCACCAGCGCACCCGAGATGGCCGTTTCAGTTGGGGCGGTGCTCGATGGGCAAACGGGGCTGGCCATGGGCAACGTGGTCGGCAGCAACATCTTCAACGTGCTGTTCATCCTGGGCCTGAGCGCACTGATCACCCCATTGGTGGTGCATGTGCAGCTGATTCGCCAAGAAGTGCCCATCATGATCGGAGCGTCCCTTCTGGTGCTGGTACTTGCACTAGACGGCGTTCTGGGCCTGATGGACGGGGCCCTGTTGTTCGGGCTGCTGCTGGCTTACACGGTTTTTTTGGTCGCGCAGTCGCGCCGCGAGTCGCGTGAAGCCCAAGCCGATTTTGATGCCGAAATCCAGTCGGCGCGCCCCGGCGCTTGGGACGACCGCCTCGCTGTGCAACTGGGCCTGATCGTCATCGGCCTGGCGTTACTGGTGTTTGGCTCGAACTGGATGGTCACTTCCGCCGTGTTTTTTGCCAAATCGCTGGGGGTCAGTGACTTGGTCATTGGCCTGACCATCGTGGCAGCTGGCACATCCATGCCCGAAGTAGCCACCTCCATCATGGCAGCCATCAAAGGTGAACGCGACATTGCCGTGGGCAACGTGGTGGGCAGTTGCACCTTCAATCTGCTGGGTTGCTTGGGCCTGTCGGGGATGATTGCGGGGATGATTCCGGGTGGCCCTGGTTTGACGGTGGCCGCATCGCTGCTCGCGCTGGACATCTGGGTCATGCTGGCCGTGGCGCTGGCGTGTCTGCCGATCTTTCTATCGGGCCGCGAGATCGCCCGCTGGGAAGGCGCTGTGTTCTTGGGTTACTACGTGGCCTACATGGCCTATTTGATTCTGGCGTCGCAGCAGCATGCGGTGCTGGCGCAGTATTCGGCGGTAATGATGGGCTTCGTGATCCCGATCACGGTGGTTACGCTGGTGGTGTCGCTGCTGCGCCGCCCCACCCCAGCCGCATAAAACCTACAGCGATCAGGTGCCAGCCACGGGTGGGTAGCTGTAGATGTAGTGTTCTAGGTGGCTGATGGTGGTCTCGTGGTCGGCAATGATGTCGTTCATCAAATCGCGGATCGAGATCATGCCCAGCACGGTGTCACCGTCTACCACCGGCAAGTGTCGAATCCGCTTTTGGCCCATCAAAGCCAGGCAGTCGCGGGTGCGCACCTGGGGGGACACAGTCACCACCTTGGTCGTCATGATGTCTTTGACCAAGGTGTCTTTGGACGACTTGCCCGCCAAAGCGATTTTGCGGGTGTAATCGCGCTCGGAGAAGACGCCCATCAGCTTGCCGCCGTCCATTACCATCAGCGCACCCACATTGTGGTCCGCGAGGGTCTTGAGGGCGTTGAAAACGCTCTCGGTTGAGGTCAGACTCCAGTTACTACCGGGGTCGCGTTTGGAAAGCAGTTCAAGCACGGGGCGCATAGTGCATCCTTCAGTAGGAGTAAGGCACTAACGATACATCAAAAAAAGTGTGAAGCCCACCGATAAGCCGGATTCTGTGCAGAGAAGTTTCCCCCTCTGTGACCACCATTACTCTGGGCCGCTGGTCACCCAAACGGCTCGATGCTACCTACCCGCCAACTCCGGGGGCCCCGTCAACGTTGGCCTACTTGGTATTGCTGCGCGTAGAGATTGCCCGTTTCACCCGAACTAAATCGGCTCGTCTCTGTTGCTCTAATCCTCACCTTAGGGCCTTTCGCTTGCGCGATCAGCTTGTCAGTGGACAGTGGTTAACTGCTACGCTGCCCTATGCAGTCCGGACGTTCCTCCAGTGCTTGGTTTCCCAAATTGCACCAGCGGTGGTCTAGTGGGCTTCACCGTAGGATTATCATCCAACTCCCCTACTACTTCTACTGGAGCCGCACATGAAAGCCGACACCATTCTGCAAACCATTGGCAACACGCCCCACGTGCGCATCAACCGCCTTTTTGGCGCCACGCACAACGTGTGGATCAAGTCTGAGCGCAGCAACCCCGGCGGCTCTATCAAGGACCGCATTGCCCTGGCCATGGTGGAAGCGGCGGAGAAAAGCGGCATCCTCAAGCCCGGCGCTACCATCATCGAGCCCACCTCGGGCAACACCGGCGTGGGCCTGGCCATGGTGGCTGCGGTCAAGGGCTACAAACTGATCTTGGTGATGCCCGACAGCATGTCCATCGAGCGCCGCCGCCTGATGCTGGCCTACGGCGCCACCTTTGACCTGACACCCAAAGAAAAAGGCATGAAAGGCGCTATTGCCCGCGCCACCGAGCTGGCCGCTGAAACACCCAATTCGTGGATTCCGCAGCAATTTGACAACCCCGCCAACATCGAGGTGCATGCGCGCACCACCGCACAAGAAATCTTGGCCGACTTTCCCAATGGCATTGACGCCTTGATCACCGGCGTGGGCACCGGCGGCCACATCAGCGGTGTTGCGCAGGTGCTCAAAGCCAAGTTCCCCCAACTCAAGGTGTATGCGGTAGAGCCGGTGCTGTCGCCGGTGATCTCGGGCGGCGCACCCGGACCTCACCCGATTCAAGGCATTGGTGCAGGATTTATCCCCACCAACTTAAAGACCGAGTTGTTGGACGGCACCATCCAGGTAGACGCCGAACCCGCGCGTGAGATGGCCCGCCGCTGCGCCGCCGAAGAAGGCATGCTGGTGGGCATATCCAGCGGAGCCACCCTGGCCGCCATTGCGCAAAAACTGCCGGATTTACCCGCAGGCGCCACCGTGCTGGGCTTTAACTACGACACGGGTGAGCGCTATTTGTCGGTAGAAGGCTTTTTGCCAGTCTGAGCGGGAGTCTGCTCTGCAGGTGCAGATTCGTCCTTGCGATTCATATAGGGGGCGACATCCGCGAACAGCGGTGCGTCCCACTTACCCTTGAACAGACTGCGCTTGGACAGAACTCTGAAGGGGTTAAAACTGCGCTTTTGCTTACTGCCCCCAGGGCGGTCAACTTCCAGCTCTGGCAGAGGCAGCTCGCCCGACCCATCCGTCTCACTTCCCTCTGCCGCAGTTCCCACTTCAGCATCGCCCTCCTCCAGTGGAGAACGGGCAATGTGGAGCGAAAATTCCGCCTCGATCTGGCGCGCTTCAAGCTGCTGGCCTATCTCGGCTTCAAGCTGACGGTAGACCTCTTTGGTAATCAGGATGGGGGCCACCATTGATCCAAATCGGCCCAGCATCGACTCCCTTCGGGCAACCGACAGGGGGTCTTTCAGCGCGATCTTGATGTAATAGTCCGTCGGCCTCAATTTGTGCCGACGCTCATCACGGTGCGCCAGCTCTGCATCCACTTCACGCAGCGCACGTTCGCGCTGTTCGAAGCGTTGAACAAGAAGATAGCCACACCCTGCCAGTGCAGGCAGGGTCACTGCTAAAAAGAGCCAAAACAACATCGCCGCTTGCCTATCCCGGGCGAAGACGATCGCCTGTCAAAAACAGTTGATGATACCGACATGGGCACTTTTTTCAGACCCGCTTGCGCCAATTCACGCGTCACTCCTGAGTAGCTGGCTTGGGTTGGGGAGCCCGCAAGCCCGGAAACAGATCCGACAAACCGGGTATGCGCCGCAAGGCATCCATGAACTGCGGCGCAAGCGGTGTCTCTGCAGGCTCCGGGTCGGGCAGCCGTACCGTATGTGGAGCATCAAATCGCGCGCGCCGATCGACCACCTTGGACGACAAAGAACGCTGGAAAAAGTCGCCCACAATGGGCAACGCACTGTGTGCGCCCTGCCCCCAGTACTTGCTTTGCAGGGTGATGCGGTTGTCGTTAAAGCCCACCCATGCACCAGCCACCAGTTGGGGGTGCATCAGGATGAACCAGCCGTCGGTATTGTCTTGGGTGGTGCCGGTCTTGCCCGCCACGTCGCCTTGAATACCAAACCGGCCACGAATGGCCGCGCCAGTACCCCGGTCGATGACGCTGAGCATCACGTCCAAGAGTGTGTGGGCGCTGGCAACCGACATCGCCCGCTCCGGCAACGGGCTCTTGAATTCTTCCAGCACGTGGCCATTGCGGTCTTCAATGCGGGTGACCAGTATCGGCTCGATATAGCCTCCGTTGTTGGCCAGCGTACTGTAGGCCGTCACCATTTCCTTCAAGGTCACCGGGCTGGTTCCCAGTGCCAACGATGGCACCAATTCGAGCTTGCTTTGCCGCACACCCATGGCTTGGGCAAGCTTGGCCACCTTGGCGGGTCCAACCGTCTGCATGACTTGGGCGGTGATGGTGTTTTTGGAATACGCCAGGCCTTCGGCCAGGCTCATACTCCGTCCGCTGGGCGCACCGGCATCGCTGGGCCGCCAGACGGCGCCATGCCCCAAGGAAATTGTCACCTCTTGGTCCATAAAGGTGTCGGTAGGCCGCGCACCTGCCTCGAAGGCCGCACCGTAGACAAAGGGCTTGAAGGTTGAGCCGGGCTGCCTGCGTGCCTGTTGCACATGGTCAAACGGGTCCAGGCTGTAGCCGCGGCTTCCCACCCACGCCATGACATGGCCGTTTCTCGGGTCTATGGCCAAAAAGCCCGCTTGCAAACGCGTCTTGTCCAATTGCAAGGCGCGGGTAAGCGCCGGGTCGGCCTGCACTTGCTTGAGTGCCTGCTCGTCGGTCTGGCCCGCGTCCTGGGCCAATTTGTATTCGCGGCTTTCCCGCTGCAATGCAATCAGCAGACTTTTCTTGCTGGCCCAAGCACGCGGCCCCCACTCCGCATTCGCCACCTCTTGCAGCCGGTCCGCCTGGCGGGCCAGGGCCTGGTTGGCAAGATTTTGCAGGCGTGAATCGATAGTCGTGCGCACCACCAGCCCGTCGGTGTAGATGTTGTAGTCGTGGCGGTCTGCCCATTCAATCAGCCAGCGGCGCAGTTGCTGGCTAAAGTGCGGCGCGGGCCCCAAAGGCTCGGTTTGCCGCTCGAACTCCACGCCCAACGGTCGCTTTTGCAAGGCGGCTAGTTTGCTTGCAGCCAGCTTCTCGTGCTTGACCATCTGGGCCAGAACAATGTTGCGACGCGCCAATGAACGCTCGGGATTCAACACCGGGTTGTAGTAGCTGGTGCCCTTCAACATGCCAATCAGCGTGGCGCTCTCCAACACAT
>JBBRNS010000264.1:0-5103 GCA_038230175.1 Burkholderiales bacterium | reverse complement strand
TGGCCATACATCCACGCTGCACCCGCACGCCAGTGCACTTTGCGCAGGTGCACTAGGTAGCTGGCCAGCCACATGCGAGCATGGTTGTGGACATAGCCGGTTTCATACAGCGCCCGCACAGCCAGGTCGATGGCGGGTATGCCCGTGCGGGCCTCTACAACGTCCTGCGGCATGGCAGGCTGGTAGGCACCTTCGGGCAGTAGCCCGGCGTGGAGTGATTGGTCTATGCCGTCGCCCAAATGCGCCCACACGTGGCGGTAGTAGGCGCGCCAGCCCAGCTCAAAAACCAGTTTGTGCTGGGCATGCAAGGGGTGGCGCGCATTGATGGCGGTGTAGACCTCGGCTAGGCTCAAAAAGCCGTGCGTCAGGTAAGGCGATTGGTGGGTGACCGCACCCTCCAGCGCATTACGGGTGCGGGCATAGGCATCGGGGCGCACCCGTTCCAAGCACTGCCGTGCCGCCGCTGCGGTGGGTTCGAACTGGGGCATGGGCATGGGCATCGGCATGGGTTTAGGTAACGGTTTGGGCGTGCGCTTTGGCTTGGGTTTGAATGGCCTCGCGCGCAGGGCCGTCCAGCCGCGCCAGGTTTTTGAGTTGCATGGCCATACGCGGATTCTTCTTTAAAAGGGCTTCGTGGCGCATCAAGAAATCCCAATACAAGGTGGTGTACGGGCAGGCCTTGGGGCCGGTGGATTGCGCCGGGTCAAAGCGGCAGCCTTTGCAGTGGTTACCCATGCGCTGGATGTATTTGCCGCTGGCCACATAGGGCTTGCTTGCCATCAGGCCACCGTCGCCAAACTGGCCCATGCCCAAGGTGTTGGGCAGCTCCACCCACTCCACCGCGTCCACATAAACGCTCAGGTACCACTGGTGCACCGCTTGCGGTTTTACGCCTCGCAGCAAGGCATACAGCCCGGTCACCATGAGCCGCTGGATGTGGTGGGCGTAGCCGTGTTCCAGCGTTTGGGTAATGGCGTCTTTCAGGCACGCCATGTCGGTGTCGCCCGTCCAGTAAAACGCTGGCAACTCAGCCTGGGCATCGAGCGCGTTGCGTTCCAAATAGTCGGGCATCTGCGTCCAGTAAATACCACGCACATATTCACGCCAGCCCAGGATCTGTCGCACAAAGCCCTCTACCGCCGCCAAGGGTGCAGCGCCCGTGCGGTAAGCCTGCTCGGCCGCCTGCACCACTTCACGCGGGTTCAATAGCTTGAGATTAAGTGCGCAACTCAGCAGCGAGTGGTAGAGCCAAGGCTCACCCGCCCACATCGCGTCCTCAAACTGGCCGAATAGCGGCAGGCGGTGGTCAATAAAGTCTTGCAGCGCCAGCAAGGCCTGCGCACGCGTGACCGGCCAGCCAAACGACGCGAGCTGCCCCGGGTGCTTTGCAAAACGGGTGTTCACCAGCGCCATCACCTCGGTGGTAATGGCATCTGGCGCATACCGCAGCGGTGCCTTCAAGTTCTGTGGGCCTGCTTTGCCGAAGGATTCGCGGTTGTCCGCATCAAAATTCCACTGACCGCCCACCGGGGTTTTGAGGTCGTCTTCCAACAAGATGCCGTGCTGCACCCGCAGGGCACGGTACCAGTACTCCAGCCGCAACTGCTTGCGCCCTTTGGCGTGGGCCGCAAACTCGCGCACGGTGCTGAAAAAGTGGGTGTCGTCGCGCAGGTCCAGCGGCACACCGGTTTCTTGTGCGACCTTGCGCAGGGCCTGCAATACGCGCCAGTCACCCGGCGCGGTAAGCACCAGTTTGGCGGGCTGAAACTGCCCAATGCACTGCGTAAGCGCCGCAGCCAGTGTGCCGGGGATATTGGCGTCGTCCAAGTGCAGGTAGTGCAGCGGAATGTTTTTGGCGTTTAGCGCTTCTGCAAAATGGCGCATGGCGCTTAAAAATACCGCAATGCGCTGCTTGGCGGACCACACGTGGGTGGATTCTTCAGCCACCTCGGCCATCCAGACCATGTCTTGCGAGGGGTCGAAGTCTGCAAAGGCGGTGGATTGCTCGTCCAACTGGTCACCCAGCACGATCACCAAATGCCGTATGGGCTTGATAGGCTTTAGGGGTTTGATGGGTTTTGATTCAATTTTCATGGCTTGCTTTGGTGTTTTTTTGCGCGCGGCAGGCGTCTGAGCAGTACCGCACCGATTCCCAGTTTTTGGCCCAGGCTTTGCGCCACACCATGGTGCGCCCGCATATCAAGCACACCTTGGACGGCAGAAATTGCTTGTTCCCTTTGAAGGTGGCTTTCATAGCCTTTAGGCGAACAAGTCGCCTTGCGGTGATGGTGCGGGGCTTTCAGCGCGGTGCGTGGTTTTGCCAGATGTTGGGCGGCGTTTGGGTGTTGCGCTTTGGGGCAAACCGCTTTTGCGGGAGCCATGTTTTGCCTGCACGCTTTTGGCTTGGCTGCGCGCCTCGTCCTGCTGGCGCAAGCCGTAGAGCTTGTCTTTTGCGGATTGCAGCGCGGTCTTCTCGTCCACGATGGGCGCTGGGTAGTCATGGCCAATCAGGCAGCCCGCCATGCGCTGCACGCTGATGTCCATCTTCCAGGGCGTGGCCACATAGGGCAGGGGCACGCGGGCCAGTTCGGGCACCCAGCGGCGTATGAAATGGCCTTGCGGGTCTTGGTCTTGCGCCTGCTTGGTGGGCGAATACATGCGCAGCGTGTTGATGCCGGTGGTGCCGCTTTGCATTTGCATCTGGCTCCAGTGGATGCCGGGCTCAAAGTCTAAAAACTGCCGTGCCAGAAACAAACCCGGCTCGCGCCAGTGCAGCCACAGGTGGTAGCTGGCAAAACTCACCAACATGGCCCGCATGCGAAAGTTCAGCCAACCCGTGGCGCGCAGTGAACGCATGCACGCATCCACCATGGGGTAGCCGGTGCGCCCTTCGCACCAGGCTGCAAAGTAGTTGTCGTTAAATCCGTTTTCACGCAGGCCGTCACACACGCGGGCAAAGTTATGGAACTCGATGTCCGGCTCGCTCTCTAGCTTTTGCATAAAGTGGCAATGCCAGCGCAAGCGCCCCGCAAAGCCACGCAGGGCGTAGGCCATGGCCCGGTCTGGGGTGCTGTCAATGGCCACTTCTGTTGCTTGGTGCGCCGTGCGCATGGACAGTGTTCCAAACGCCAAGTGGGGGCTCAGGCGGCTGCAGCCCGTCTGTGCACTCAGAGGGCTGGACAGCGCCTTGCGGTAGTCAAACCCCCGCTCTTGCAAAAAGCTTTTGAGCGTAAGGCGCGCAGCACGTTCGCCCGCGGCTTGCAGCGTTTTGCCGTGCGCTGTAAAGCCTAGCGATTGCGGTGTGGGCAGGTCGGGTTGGTCCAGAGATGTAGCCGCTTCAAATCGCCCATCATCTAATTGCAAAAGCGCCAGCGGCGCATCCATGCGGGCCTGCCAGCGGCCTGCCCAGCCACCACGGCTGCGCAACCGCCGCACCACCCCGGTTTGGCAAAACTCCTGCCACGCAACGTGCTGCCCCTCGCACCAGTTGGCGACTTGCTTATCCCGCACATAAGACCAACCCGGGCCGGTTTCTTCATGGCTGAGCAGGTGCGTGAACCGCAGCGCTTGGTGCAATTGCGCCAACACAGGCACGGCAGACCCCACCCGCACCAAAAAAGGAAGGCCGCGGATTGCCAGCGTCTCGCGCAGTTCGGCCAGGCATTGCAGCGTGAAGTCGACATGGCTGGCGTCACACTCCGGGCTCTCAAGCCATTCGGGCTCGAGTATGAAAAGTGCACACGCATCGGTGTGGGCCAACGCTGCCACCAACGGCGCATGGTCATGCACGCGCAGGTCGCGTTTGAACCAAACCAGGGCACGGGTAGCAAGCATGGGCGCCACTCTAGCAAGCCTCTTGTTTCCCCGCTGGTGTAGTGCTTTTCAGGGTATTTGGCATTGCTTGACTTGCCTTTACGGCACGACCATCGTGGCATGGGCTAGCCGCCATAATTGCCCCATGAAGCCAGCACCCCAAGACCCCACCGTTGGCAGCCGCCCCCGCATCGTCATCATCGGTTGTGGCTTTGGCGGCCTGGAAGCCGCCCGCGCCTTGCGAGGTGCTGCGGTGGATGTGACCTTGCTCGACAAGACCAACCACCACCTGTTTCAACCCTTGCTCTACCAAGTGGCCACCGCCGGGCTGTCGGCCCCTGCCATTGCGGCGCCCATCCGCCACCTGTTTCGCAAGCAAGCCAACCTGACCACTTTGCTGGGCGAGGTGACGGGGGTGGACGCGCAAGCCCGGCAGGTGGTGCTGAAAGACGGGGCCAAGCTGCCCTATGACCACCTGATCGTGGCGGCGGGCGCCACCCACAGCTACTTTGGCCGCGACGACTGGGCGCCGTTTGCGCCCGGGCTCAAGACCTTGGACGACGCGTTTGAAATCCGCCGCCGCATTTTGCTGGCCTTCGAAGCCGCTGAGAGGGAGTCCGACCCCGCGCGCCGCGCCACCTGGTTGACCTTTGTGGTGGTGGGCGCGGGCCCCACCGGCGTGGAAATGGCCGGCACGCTGGCCGAAATTGCCCGCCACACCCTGCCGGGTGAGTTCCGCCACATCGACCCGGCCAGCGCCCGGATCATCCTGCTCGAAGGCGGGGGGCGTGTACTCAGTGCCATGCCCGACACATTGAGCCAGCGCGCGCTGGAGCAGTTGACGGCACTGGGCGTGGATGTGCGACTCAATTCCCGGGTGACAGCCATTGACAGTGCCGGTTTGAGCATCGAATTGGCCTCTAGCCCTCGTAAAGAAAGCGCGAGTAGCTATGAATTGCATAGCAAATGTATTATCTGGGCAGCCGGCGTGGCGGCCTCGCCCCTGGGGCGTCAACTGGCGCAGGCCACCGGGGCCGAGACCGACCGCGCCGGGCGTGTGCGGGTCGCCCCCGATCTGACCCTGCCCGGTCACCCGGAAATCAGCGTGATTGGCGACCTTGCCGCCGCCCAAAGCCATGCGCCCGGCAAAGACCCGGTGCGGGTACCCGGTGTGTCGCCCGCCGCCAAACAAATGGGGCGGGCCGCAGCGGTCAATATCCTGCGCCGCCTTCGCGGGCAAGCCAGCCAGCCGTTTTGCTACCGCGACTACGGCAACCTTGCCACCATTGG
>JBBRNS010000263.1:0-5127 GCA_038230175.1 Burkholderiales bacterium | reverse complement strand
CGCCACGACCTTCTTTACTATCCGCTCCTATCTGGCGACCATGCGCAAGCAGGGAGCTTGCCTGTTTGAGTGCCTGATCAGTACTTTTAACGGTCAGCCTACCCAGCCTCAGTTGGCTTGGTGAGCTGAGTAGTTACAAAATTCAACGCCCTGTGCCAGCGGCAAGTCACTGGAGCAGTTCACCGTGTTCGTGGCTCGGCGCGAAGGTTTCCTCACACACCAGTGCGGTCTGCGTAGGTAGTTTGACCAGCGCGGCTTGTCGCTTATGACTTGGCGGGGCGCGGTGCGCTTTCCATGCGGTCCAGGTCCAAGCCCGACATGGCCTGTTTGACCGCGTCCATGCTGGTCTGGCGGCCTTTGACTTCAACAATCAAACCGTTGGTCAAAATCACCGTGTATTCGGCGCGGCTGCCGTCGGTGCTGTATTCCTCGCGCACGGTGCGCTTGCCTTGCTTGTAGACTTTTTCGACTTGGCCATTGGATTCTTTGTCGACCGTCACATTGGCCCAGCCGTAAATCCCCATCAAACCACCCATGCCACCCATGTCGGTGATCGACAGGCGCAAGGTTTTCTCGCCCGATCCATAGTCGCCGCGGGCCGATGTACCCGCAATTCCACCAGCGCCGCCGCTTTGCACGTCAAAGCCGGTGCGGGCCATGTCGCCCATTTTCTCTGGCAACCATGCTTTAAGGTCTGCCGCCGCGTAGGCTACATGACCGCCACCGCCGGCCATGGCGCCCATGACCTCGGCAGCCGCCTTACCAGCGGCCGCTGTATCACCGGAGGCTTGGGCTTGTTCCATGCGTTTGCTGGCTTCTTCCATTTTGTTGGCCATGGCCTCAATGCCGGCGGTGTCAATATTGACTGAGCCGTCTGGCGTTTTGATGGATATGCCGGGCGACCCGCCCATGGAGCCACCCATTCCCACCATACCGTGGCGGCTGCCACCGGTAACCAAGGCTGACACGGCGCCCAAGATGATGCCTGCCACGATGCCGCAGACGATCAACACTGCGGTGTAGCCAGCGGCCTTGTCAGCAGGGCACTTCATCATCACAGTGACGCCGGTGTAAATCAGGTAGATGGAGTACAGGCCCGCCAGCAGGCCCAAAATTCCCATCGCTGGGATCAGCGAAAACACCCCGCCCAAAAATCCGGCCGTGCTGCCGTAGGCGATGAGTTTGAGCGCACTAAAGGAGTCTTTGGTGCCGCCAAAGCTGGGGGCCAAGGCGTTGGCAATCCAAGCCAGTCCAAACACCGCAATCAGCGAGACCACATAACCGACCACCATGTTTACCAGGCCCGCAACCAGCGGCACCCGAAACGCATAGCCGAACCCGCCCATGCCAACCAGTGACATGCCGATAAACCCGGCCACTGCGGGAACCAGGGCGATGTAAATCACATAGTCTTTGTACAACGATGCGGTGTCCCCAGGCTCGGCTGCAATGGCGGGCCAAGTTTCTTTGGGTTTGAGCAAGATGTCTTGAACGCGTTGGACCAATTGCATGGAGGGCTCCTTGTGGGTGCGCGCCGGTTTGGCGCAAGAATCTGGAATCGGACGGTGCTGCCTCGCACCACGGAGGGTGCAGTAACGAGTTTACGCTGCACAGGCCAAGGCCCAGGGGCAACGGTTTAGGGTTATGTGCCTGATTTCCCCCGGGTGGACCTGCCCGCTTTGCGGCTGGTGGCAGCGGTGAGCACGGGTGTGGGTTTGTCCAACTCGGCCTGCAAGCGTTCGCACACCGTGCGCAAGATTTTGACGCGGGCAAATTGCTTGTTGTTGGCCTCCACCAGGGTCCAGGGCGCGTTGCCGGTGCTGGTGCGCTCTACCATGTCGCACACGGCTTGCTGGTATTCGTCCCACTTTTCGCGGTTGCGCCAATCGTCTTGGGTAATCTTGAATTGTTTGTAGGCCACATTCTCACGCGCCTTGAAGCGCTTGAGCTGCTCGGCCTGGCTGATCTGCAGCCAAAACTTGACCACAATGACGCCCGATGCGGCCAACTCGTGCTCAAAGTCATTGATCTCTGTGTAGGCCCGCAGCCAGTCGTTCTCAGAGCAAAAACCCTCCACCCGCTCCACCAGCACCCGCCCGTACCAGGTTCGGTCAAAAATGGTGATCTTGCCCAGTCGCGGCACATGGCGCCAAAACCGCCACAAGTAGGGCTGGGCCCGCTCCTCTTCCGTTGGCGCGGCGACCGGAATGATCTGGTACTGGCGTGCGTCTAACGCGTAGGCAATGCGGCGTATGGAGCCGCCTTTTCCCGCCGCATCGGCGCCCTCAAAGGCGCACACCAACGAGCGGCCTTGAAAACGCGGGTCGCGCGCCAGCTCTGCCAGTCGGCCTTGCCATTGGGCGAGCTCAATTTCGTACTGTTTTTTAGCCAGTGGCTGGTTCAAATGCAACTCTGACAGCACTGTGCGACCATCGGTGTTGACGTCCACCATGGGGGCTACGGGCGTTTCCTGCTTCGTGGTGCTGGCCATCTTTTCTTGCAAGGCTTGCAGCACGGTTTGCCCTACGGTGAGGGCTCGGTAACGGTCGTCTGCGCCTTCTACCACCACCCAAGGTGCCCACGGGGTATTGGTAACGCGCAGGAGGTGCCCTGCAACGTCTTGCAGTTGGTCATAGGTCTTGAGCCGGTCCCAGTTCCACTGGGTTACGCGCCAAGCCGTTAGGGGGTCTTGCTCCAAATCTCTGAGGCGTTTGCGCTGTTCGTCTTTGCTCAGGTGAAACCAGAACTTGAGCACCAGCGCACCTTCGTTGACCAGCATGGTCTCAAAGCGGTTGATCTGGTCGGCCTGGGCGTCGAGTTCTTTGAGCGATAGTACTTTTTCAATGCGCTCGCGGATCGGGTCTGAATACCAGGAGCCTGCAAAAATGCCGATGCGTCCTTTGGGGGGGAGTGAGCGCCAGTAGCGCCACATGGGTGGGCGTTCGCGCTCTTCATCAGTGGGCAATGAAAATGCCAGCGTGGAGATAAAACGCGGGTCCATCCACTCGTAGAGCACGTTGATGGTCTCACCCTTGCCTGCACCGTCTTGGCCGTTGATCAGCACCACCACGGGTATTGTGTGGCCCTCATGCAATTGGGCTTGGGCTTGCAACAGCGACTCGCGCAGAGCCGTGACCGCTTTGCGGTAGGCTGTTTTGGTAATGCGGTGGCCTATCTCGGCAGATTCAAACATGGCTGGGCCCTTTCATCAATCACGCAGCAAGGGGCCAGCGTATCAGGTTGCCGTTGGGGCCTGGCCGCTGGCTTGTACATAAGGCCAATGTTTTGGCCTTTAAAACGGTGTGCTTAGGGATAGGCCGTTCCTGGCAGCGGCTTTTTCTGTGCAACACTGCCATGAAGATTGAAGTCGTTAGATATCCTGCATCACCCGCATCCCATTGCGACCCTACTGTTTAAGGGAACCCACATGCTAAAAATAATTTTTCAACGCGCTGCGGTCGTTGCCGCCCTGTGTACTGCCATGGTCGGCACGGCGGCTGCAGATACTTGGTATCTATCTGGTGTCGCGTTTAACGACGGTTCAAGCGCAAGCGGTTCATTCGACTACGACGCGTCCACCGCCACCGTCAATGCGTTTAACCTGTCCACCACGGCCGGTGTGTTGCCAGCCTTTACCTATGACACCAGCAACAGCTACGTCAGCACCTGGCTCATGAATAATTTGTCCTGGGTCAGCCCCGCGGGCAATCGATACCTTGCATTGACCTTCACCACTGCGCTGACCAACGGCGGTGGAACCGTCGATTTGCGCACCGGTCCGTATTCTTCCAGCGGAAGTTGGGAGTGCGACAACTGCGCGATTGTCCGCACAGTGACGGATGGCTCGGTGTCGACCATACCGGTTGCCCTGTCAGCCGTCCCTGAAGTCGAAACCTATGCGCTTTTAATGGCAGGCTTGGGCTTGATCGGCGCCGCTGCGCGCCGTCGCAAACTATCCCCGATGGAATTATCTCGGGGCAGCGTTGGTCAGCGCCTTAGCCACCAGCAGCCGGGTTTGTTCGGTTAAAAAGTCCAGAAACACCCGGGTGCGCTGGGGCAAAAACTGGCGGCTGGGCATCGCGGCGTACAGGGTGACCTCTCCATACGTCCAGGGTTGTAGCACCTGCACCAGTTGTCCGCTGGCCAAATGGGGTGCCACCACGTTGACCGAGCTGAAGGTCAGGCCCATGCCGTCAATGGCGCCGCGCAGCAGGGTGTCGCTGTGGTTGGACCACATGACGGTGCTGACTTCAACCTCGCGTGTCTCTTGTGGCTGCTGCGAATGCACCAGTCGCCATAGCCGCGGGCGCGGGCCTGCGGTCTTGAAGCGAAGGCCGTCGTGCTGGGCAAGGTCTTCGGGGTGTTGGGGCGTGCCTTTGCGCTTGAGGTAGGCGGGGGAGGCCACCAAGATGACCTCAGAGGTAATGATCTTGCGCGCGATCACATCGCCATTAAAGTCGGCTTCGGCGACGAACAGCGTGATGTCAAAGTCTTCAATCGGGGGCTCCTTGTACAACTCCACCGTGACATCGAGCACTATTTTTGGGTAACGCTGCGCAAAGCCCGCCAGCAGCGGTGCCAAGAGGTAGGCGGCCAGCACGGGCGGCACCAGCACCCGCAGTACCCCCGCCAGCTCTTGCGTATGGGCGCTGGCCACGACATGGGCGTCATCAATGTCTTGCAAAATGGCCCGCACCCGGCCCAAGTAGGCCTCACCGGCATCGCTGAGCGAGA
Organism: Burkholderiales bacterium; assembly: GCA_038230175.1. GTDB lineage: Bacteria > Pseudomonadota > Gammaproteobacteria > Burkholderiales > Burkholderiaceae_C > Allorhodoferax. Next base: position 393 of record JBBRNS010000263.1, on the reverse strand, counting down.
GGCGGCGCGTGGTACGGTGCAGCAGGCGTGTGCCTAGGTGTTCTTCCAGGTCGGCCACCAGGCGGGTCACCACGGCGGGGGACATATCCAGTGCCCGTGCGGCGGCTGCAAAGCCCCCTTCGTCCACCACCCGCTGAAACACCCGCATTGACATCAAACGGTCCATAGAGCCTCTGTTTTGCAATTCAAGGCCTAGATTATTTCTGATTCAGCAATGAACCAGTGCTTGGATGGTTATTTATCTACTGCATTAGAAACTTTAAAGTTCACCCATCGACGAGACGCATGTATTATACGCCCCATCGATGCTGCCCAAGACGGCATACCGCCGCCCAGCAGGATCTTTAAATTGAATAGGAAATGCATCATGAAAAACACAACTACCGCTTCTAT
>JBBRNS010000262.1:0-5140 GCA_038230175.1 Burkholderiales bacterium | reverse complement strand
TTCTGCTGGCGGGCGCAAGCAACGTGCTGCTCCCAAATCTTGGCGGTCATCTTCATGCTTGTTTCTCCATCTGACTTTAGATGGGCCAAGCGTGCGCAATTCAGGGATGACTGACAAGGTTGGGGTTCATGGAGCGCTTACGGCCCCTTCATTCACACACCGTCAGTCGTTAACATTTTCGCCGATTTTAAATCTAAATAACATTGCTTTATATAAATGGGTAATTGCCGCTTCTGTTTACTTCAATATAGATCGAACCATCTCCTGCGTAACCTCCATTTATGTGCAGCATACTGACATCACCATCAGGACGATAAACGCGTGAATCTTTTGGATGACGAATTGTTAGTTTGAATGAGCTTCTGCAAAGTGGATTGCCGTTTGCAACTACTTCACACGAATCAAAACCAAAGGATTTAAGGCAGTCTAACTTTTTACAGTTTGTATTTTTTATATGTGCTTTTAGCGACTCATAAATAGCATCCTCAATTCCGAATTTAGATAGCATCCATTTATTATTAATAATATTTAAAAGCATCTTGGATGCTTCTGTTTCTATTTTTACATCAAGACGGGGAGCAAGACATCCAGATATAAATGTTACAGAAACTAAAAATATAATTAAGAAACCCAATTTGACATATATCTTCATGCTGATCTTAAAATTTAACTAAATTACAATTAAATACCTTATAAAATCCACCATGAAAGTCGATTTATACAAATAGTTCGGTTAACAGCAGACTGAATTTCTGCCAACAAAACTGATTTTTAACATTCAAATCAACCTTTGCATTAGAGCAGGAGCGGAGTGCAACGTTACAAAATACGTGACTTTTTACTAGCTTGGTTACTACCGAATTTTCATAGTCTTTTGTGCAATTAAATAGGCATTTGACGCATGTTTTACATGCGCAAACAGATTGTATGCTTTGACGATATCAGGGTCTTCATCCAATCATCGCTCCCGCAAACTCTCACTCCCCTCGCGCCAAATTGGTGACAGAAGGCATTCAATAACTCTGCGCTCCCCCGTCTTGATCTCGGGCGCCACATTCATACTAGGGCTGATCGCCACCGGCTTGCCATCAATATTCATAGTCCGCTTGTCCAGATTCAGCGTTGCCGGGTAATAGCTTCCCCACTTCTCATCCGTCACGGCATCCGCAGTCACCCAATCCACGGTGGCTACACGGTGCCGTCCACCGGGGCGGTGAGCTGGGTCAGGCGTTCACGCTGGGTGGCCTTGGTTGTGGCATTCCGCTTGCAACTAAATATTTGTACTCAAATCAGCCTCTAGCCCTCGCCAAACCTGCGCAAGCAGCTACTTTTTTTGTAGCAACTGCGCAATCGCCTTGGGGTAAATCAAGTGCTCTTGCGTCAGCACCCGCGCGGCCAGCGTGTCGGCGGTGTCGTCCGGCAGCACGGGCACCACTGCCTGGGCCAAGATGGGGCCGTAGTCCAACTCGGCGGTGACCTGGTGCACGGTGGTGCCGGCAAACTTACAACCGGAGTCAATGGCGCGTTGGTGGGTGTTCAGGCCGGTGAATGCGGGCAGCAGCGATGGGTGAATATTGACCAAGCGCCCGGCATAGCGCGCCACAAAGCCGGGGGTCAAAATGCGCATGAACCCGGCCAGCACCACCAGCGCCGGGGCCTGTGGCGTGTCAAAGCGGTCAATGAGGGCGGACAGGGCCGTGTCAAACGCCTCGCGGCTGGGGAAGGTTTTGTGGTCTAACACCTCGGTGGCAATGCCCTCTTCACGGGCAAACGCCAGCCCTGCGGCGCCGGCCTTGTTGCTGATCACCGCTGCCACTTGGGCGCCTAGGGTTTTGGCCCAGCGGCCTTGCTGCGCTGCGCGCACAATGGCAGCCATGTTTGAGCCGCCGCCCGAGATCAAAATGACGATATTTTTCATGAGCCACGATTATGACTTTGCCCACTGACACCGAAGCGGACAACCCCACCCCACCCGCGCCGCTAACCCTGACCGCCATTGAGGCCCGCGTGCTGGCCACCTTGATGGAGAAGGCCCGCACGGTGCCCGACAGTTACCCCCTGTCGCTCAACACCCTGCTGCTGGGCTGCAACCAAAAGAGCACGCGCGACCCGGTGATGGAGCTGACCGAGGCCGAGATTGCCACCGCGCTGGACACGCTAATGCCCCTGAACCTGGTGCGCAGCGCCAGCGGTAGCCGGGTGGCGCGCTACGAGCACAATTTTCAGCGGGGCGTGGGTGTGCCCGAGCAGTCTGCCGTGCTGCTGGGCCTACTGATGCTGCGCGGCCCGCAAACGGCGGGTGAACTGCGCCTGAACGCCGAGCGCTGGTACCGGTTTGCCGACATATCGTCGGTCGATGGGTTTTTAGAAGAAATGCAAGACCGCTCCGAGGCCAAAGGCGGCCCGCTGGTGGTCAAGCTGGCGCGCGCACCCGGCGCCCGCGAGCAGCGCTGGGCCCACCTGCTGTGCGGGCCGGTAGATGCCCATGCGCCAACCTACATCCACAACGCAGCGGTGCACGGCGGCCACCAAGCGCTGACCGACCGCGTGGCCGCGCTAGAAAATGAGTTGGCAGCCCTGCAATTGACTGTGCAACGCCTATGTGCCGAGCTGGGCGTGTCGCCACTTGGACAAGCATAATAGAACGACCGTGCTAAAACCACGCCCTTGGGTGCTGGGCGCCCTACTGCCCTACTGACAGGAGACATCTGATGGATTTGGCTTTTACCCCCGAAGAAGAACAGTTTCGCCAAGAGGTCCGTACTTGGGTGCGGGCCAACCTGCCCAGCGCGGTGGCGCACAAGGTCAAAAATGGCCTGAACCTGACGCGCGACGACATGCAGTCGTGGGCCAAGATACTGGGCAAAAAGGGCTGGCTGGGCTTTGGCTGGCCCACCGAATTTGGCGGCCCCGGCTGGTCGTCCACCCAAAAACACCTGTTTGAAGAAGAGTGCGCCATGGCCGATGCGCCACGCATCGTGCCCTTTGGGCCGGTGATGGTGGCCCCGGTCATCATGGCCTTTGGCACGCCCGAGCAACAGCAGCGCTTTTTGCCCGGCATTGCCAGTGGCGAGGTGTGGTGGAGCCAGGGCTACAGCGAGCCGGGCTCGGGCTCGGACCTGGCATCGGTCAAATGCCGCGCGGAGCACGACGGCGACCACTACATCGTCAACGGTCAAAAGACCTGGACCACGCTGGGCCAGTATGGCGAGTGGATTTTTTGCCTGGTGCGCACCAGCACCGAGGGCAAGCCACAAACCGGCATCAGCTTCTTGCTGATCGACATGAAGAGCCCGGGGGTGACCGTGCGCCCCATCGTGTTGCTAGACGGCGAGGCTGAGGTGAACGAGGTATTTTTCGACAACGTAAAAGTACCCGCCAACAACCTGATTGGACAAGAGAACAAGGGCTGGACCTATGCCAAGCACCTGCTCAGCCACGAGCGCACCAACATTGCCGACGTGAACCGCTCCAAGCGCGAGCTGGCCCGCCTCAAAACCATTGCCAAGGCCGAGTGCGTATACGACGATGTGCGTTTCCGCGACGAGATTGCCAAGCTAGAGGTCGACGTGATTGCGCTAGAGATGCTGGTGCTGCGGGTGTTGGCGGCCGAAAAGTCGGGCAAACAAACGCTAGACATTGCCGGCCTGCTGAAAATTCGCGGCAGCGAGATTCAGCAGCGCTACAGCGAGCTGATGATGCTGGCCGCTGGCCCCAACGCCCTGCCCTTGGTGCGCGAGGCGATGGAGGCCGGATGGCAAGGCGACCAGGCCGTGGCCCGCTGCGCGCCGCTGACATCCACCTACTTCAACATGCGCAAGACCACCATTTACGGTGGCAGCAACGAAGTACAACGCAACATCGTGGCCCAGTTTGTCCTCGGCTAAATCAGGAGTAAAAAATGGATTTTGATTTTTCAGACGACCAGGTTCAACTGGGTGACGCGGTGCGCAAATGGGTGGACAAGGGCTACACCTTTGATCGGCGCAAAAGCATTGAAAAAACTGGCGGCTTCTCGCGCGATGCGTGGAACGAGATTGCCGAACTAGGCCTGTGCGGGCTGTACATCCCTGAGGCTAATGGCGGCCTGGGCATGGGCCCGGTCGAAGGCATGGTGGTGATGGAGGAGCTAGGGCGCGGCATGGTGCTAGAGCCCCTGACCCAGTCGCTGATTTCCGGTGCGGTGCTGGCTGGTTATGCCCATGTGGACACCAAAGAACTGTGGCTACCCAAAATAGCCAGCGGCGAGGCCCTGGTGGTGCTGGCCTACCAAGAGCGTGCAGCGCGCTACCGCCTGGATGTTTGCGAGGCAAAAGCCACCCAAGCCCCCGGCGGCTATGTGCTCAACGCTACCAAAACCATAGTGGCGGTGGGTGACCAGGCCGATGCTTACATCGTGTCGGCCAAGGTTAACAGCCAGTTGGGCCTGTTTTTGGTAGAGCGCCTGTCTGCAGGCGTCAGCACCCAGGGCTACAACCTGCAAGACGGTAGCCGCGGCGCCACCCTGACCTTGAAAAACGCACCGGCCACGCTGATCACCAGCGAAGGCCTGCGCGCCTTGGAACATGCCATTGACATTGGCATTGCCGCCACCTGCGCCGAAGCCGTGGGGGTGATGGACAAGACCCTGGCCATCACCGCCGAATACCTCAACACCCGCAAGCAGTTTGGTGTGGCCATTGCCAGCTTTCAGGCGCTGCGCCACCGCGCGGCCGACATGAAGATGCAGTTGGAGTTGGCCCGCTCCATGGGTTATTACGCCAGCCTTAAGCTCAACGCGCCAGCCCCAGAGCGCCGCGCAGCCATGGCCCGGGCCAAGTACCAATTGGGCCAGAGCATGCGGTATGTGGGCCAGCAGGCGGTGCAGCTGCACGGCGGTATTGGGGTAACGGACGAATACATCGTCAGCCATTACTTTCGCAAACTTACCCAGCTAGAAATGGTGTTTGGCGACAGCCTGCACCACCTGGGCGAGGTGTCGGCGCGCATGCAGGACACTGCTGGGGTGTTTGACTAAGCGCAGTAGCAGCACCGCGCTGCTACCGCCACACCCGGTTGCCAAAAAGTAAGTGCTCCACAAACCCCAGTAAGTCAATCGGCCGTTTCGCCCGATAAATCTGCTATGCGCACATTCCAAGGC
>JBBRNS010000261.1:0-5144 GCA_038230175.1 Burkholderiales bacterium | reverse complement strand
GCTGCCAACACGGAAGTGATGGCAGCTGTCAGCGTGGTTTTACCGTGGTCAACGTGACCGATGGTGCCCACATTGACGTGGGGCTTCGTACGCGTGAATTTTTCTTTTCCCATTTTTCAGACTCCGAAAACAATGAGGTCAAACCAATAAAAACATCACCAAAGCACCACAAGCACACGCAAGTAGGCATTGAAAAACTGGTGCCCTTTGCGGGAATCGGACCCGCGACCTCTCCCTTACCAAGGGAGTGCTCTACCACTGAGCCAAAAGGGCATTCAAACCAAAAAACCAGACACAACAAACGATCTGTGGAGCGGGGTAGGAGAATCGAACTCCTCGCTTTAGCTTGGAAGGCTAAGGTATTACCACTATACGAACCCCGCATTGGCCCGCTTTACAGACAGCTTGTCACTGGTGGAGAGGGCTGGATTCGAACCAGCGTACTCGTAAGAGGGCAGATTTACAGTCTGCTGCCATTAACCACTCGGCCACCTCTCCTAAGGTGAACCCCGAATTATGCCACTATTTCGCAGCTTTGACGAACCACCCCAAAAACATTTACCAAGCGATCGGCGTGAGCCCGACGCGCTGCAGCCATTGATTGGCGGCGGCAAAGTGGCCGCAGCCGATGAAGGGGGCGGGCGGGCGCAAAGCCGAAAGCGGCGAGGGATGGTTGGCCTGTAAGACCAAGTGGTGGCTTGCGATCACAGGCATTTGCGGGACTTTTTGCTGCGCATGGGCGCCCCACAGCATCAATACTACGGGTTGGCCACTGGCGAGCACGGCGCGCAATATGGCATCGGTGAGTAACTCCCAACCGTGCTTGGCATGGCTGGCGGGCTGCCCTTGCTCAACGGTTAAACAGGTGTTGAGTAGCAAGACCCCCTGCTCCGCCCACTGCGCCAGAGTCCCGCCTGCCGCAGGGGCTCGCAGGGGCGCATCAAGTGCGCCCGCTGACGCCTCGCGCGCCAGTTCTTTGAAAATGTTGCGGAGCGAGGGCGGCGGCTTAATGCCTGCGGCCACCGAAAATGCCAAACCTTCGGCCTGCCCAGGGCCGTGGTACGGGTCTTGCCCCAAGATGACAACTTTGACCGCCGACAAAGGCGTCAACGCGAGGGCCCGCAAAGGGTTGGGCGGGTAAATACACGCCCCGTCGGCCAAGCGCTCGGTGATGAACGCGCCCAGTGCGAGGCCGGCCGGGCTTTCCCAAAACGGGTCTACAGCAGCACGCCAATCCGGCGCGACCGGCCACGCCGCGGGTTGCCAGGCCAGCAACCGATCGGGTGCAGCGGTGCCAATCGGTGGCGCACCAAACAAATCCGGCTGCGTTTCGCCGCCGCGCTCAGGCTTGGGCACCACAACTTGGCAACCCTCAGCCGAACAGCGCCGCCAAGGCCTCACCCGGCTCTGGCGCACGCATGAAAGCTTCGCCCACCAAAAAGGCATTGATACCGGCCGCGCCCATGCGCAGCACATCGTCGCGGGTTTGGATGCCGCTTTCAGTGATCAGCAAGCGGTCGGCCGGGATCTGCGCCTTCAAACCCAGGGTGGTATCCAGCGACACGGCAAAAGTTTTCAAATTGCGGTTATTGATGCCCACCAGCGGCGTCTTGAGTTTGAGCGCCCGGTCCAACTCGGCGCCGTCATGCACTTCTACCAGCACCGCCATGTCCAGCCCCAAGGCGATCGCCTCCAGGTCTTTCATCTGGGCGTCATCCAAGCACGCAGCAATTAAAAGGATGCAGTCGGCCCCCATAGCCCGGGACTCATAAATTTGGTAGGGATCCACCATGAAATCTTTGCGCAGCACCGGCAACTGGCAACTCGCCCGCGCTTGCTTAAGGTAGTCCACCTCGCCCTGGAAGAATTGCACATCGGTCAGCACCGACAGGCAGGCCGCGCCGTGCTCGGCATAACTTTGCGCAATGTCGGCGGGAATAAAGTCTTCGCGCAAAACTCCCTTGCTAGGGCTGGCTTTTTTGATTTCGGCGATCACCGCAGGCTTGCCTTGGGCGATTTTGGCGCGCAAAGCACCGACGAAGTCCCGGGTGAGCACCCGGCTCTCGGCGTCAGCACGCACGATTTCAAGCGACTTGCGCTTGCGGGCTGCGGCCACCTCTTGGTGTTTAACCGCGACGATTTTGTCCAAAATGTCGCTCATGCGGCGTCCTTTGTAGCGAGTTGACTGGAGAGGGCGATGAGCGCCTGGAGTTTGGCCTTGGCCGCTCCTGATTCAATAGCGGCTTGCGCAAGCTTTATACCGGCTGCCATGCTATTTACCACGTTAGCGGCATACAGCGCCACACCCGCGTTGAGGATGACGATGTCTTTGGCGGCACCCGGCTGATTGTCCAGCACCCCCATGAGCATGGCTTTGGAGTCAGTGGCGGTTTCCACCTTGAGGGCGCGGTTGCTGGCCATGGTCATGCCGAAATCTTCGGGGTGAATTTCGTACTCGGTGACTTGACCGTCTTTGAGCTCGCCCACCAAGGTGGCCGCACCCAGACTTACTTCGTCCATGCCGTCACGGCCATAAACCACCACCGCATGTTCGGCGCCCAAGCGCTGCAGCGCCCGCACCTGGATACCAACCAGGTCGGCATGGAAAACGCCCATCAGTATATTGGGGGCACTGGCCGGGTTAGTTAGCGGCCCGAGGATGTTGAAGATGGTTTTGATGCCCAGTTCGCGGCGCACCGGTGCCACGGCCTTCATGGCGGGGTGGTGGTTGGGAGCAAACATGAAGCCCACGCCCACGTCGGCAATGCACTGGGCAATGGCTACGGGCGACAGGTTGATGTTCAGCCCCAAGGCTTCGAGCACATCCGCGCTGCCGCTTTTGCTGCTGACACTGCGCCCGCCGTGTTTGCTGACCTTGGCCCCGGCCGCAGCGGCCACAAACATGGAGCAGGTCGAGATATTGAAGGTGTGCGAGCCGTCGCCGCCGGTGCCCACAATGTCAACCAGATGGGTCTTATCAGCCACCTCCACCTTGGTGGAAAACTCGCGCATCACCTGCGCGGCGGCGGATATTTCGCCGATGGTTTCTTTTTTGACCCGCAGGCCAGTGATGAGGGCGGCCATCAGCACCGGCGACATCTCGCCGGACATAATTTGGCGCATCAGGTGCAGCATCTCGTCGTGAAATATCTCGCGGTGCTCGATGGTGCGCTGCAGGGCTTCTTGGGGCGTAATCGGCATGGTTGGTGTTCCTGTCGTTGAAATTTTTAAGCCTTTTAGGCCGCTAGCCCTCGCGCAACATGCGCAAGCAGCTTCTGAATTGATAGCAAACTACCTGCCGCAACCCGCCCAAAACGGCAGGTGCTAAATGGCTGCGGGGCTGCAAATCTTGCCATGGTCGCGCTAGACCTGGTTGGCCAGGTAATGGCGCACGGAGGCGATAGCCCGGTCCACACCACTGGCATCCACATCCAGATGGGTGACAAACCGCAGGCGGTACAGGCCGGTGGCGCGAATGCCCTGCGCCGCCAAAGCGTCTAGCAGGCCCTGGGCATGGTCGCGCGCAGCGCCCACCAGATCGACAAACACGATATTGCTCTGCGGTGGCTCCACTAGCAACCCATCCACCCCGGCCAGGCCTTGGGCAAAACGCTGTGCCAAGGCGTGGTCGTGGGCCAGCCGCTGCACATGGTAGGTGAGCGCATAGCTGGCAGCGGCCGCCAACATACCTGCTTGGCGCATGCCGCCTCCGGCCATTTTGCGGACGCGGTGGGCGCGGGCAATGAAGTCTTTGCTGCCGCACAGGGCCGAGCCGACTGGCGCGCCCAGTCCCTTGCTGAAACACACCGAAACGCTGTCAAAACACTGGGCGATGCGCCGGGCTTCGGCGTGGATGGCACTGGCCGTTGGCACAGCACCCACCGCAGCATTCACATCGGCGTTTACCTCTGCCTTTTTCTCTGCCTTTTTCTCTGCCTTTCCCTCGGCATTTACCCCTGAACTCGCCCCACCAACTGCTTCTAAATTGATAGCTGCTTGCGCACGTTCCGTGAGGGCTAGAGGCCGATTTTGCTCTAAATTTCGTACATCTTGATCGATGACTGCGGCGGCGCCCAGCTCCGCCGATTTTGCCGCTTGGGCCACCGCCGCGTTGAACAGACGCGCGCCGTCCAGGTGCCGACTCAAGCCACGCAAGCGCGCCAGATCCGTGGCCTGCTGCACGTAGTCAAATGGCAGCAACTTGCCACCCAGCGTGTTTTCTAAAGTGAGCAGACGACTGCGGGCGAAGTGGGCGTCATCAGGCTTGATGGCGGCTTCAATGTCGGCCAGCGCCAAAGTACCGTCTGGCTGGTGATTCAGTGGCTGCGGTTGCACGCTGCCCAGCACGGCAGCACCACCGCCTTCCCAGCGGTAGGTGTGGGCCATTTGTCCAACGATGTATTCGTCGCCCCGCTGGCAGTGGGCCATGATGGCGCACAGGTTGCTCTGGGTGCCAGTGGGCATGAACAGGGCTGCTTCGAAGCCGAGCATGGCGGCGATGTGGTCTTGCAGGGCGTTGACGCTGGGGTCGTCGGCAAACACGTCGTCACCCAGCGGGGCTGCCAGCATGGCGGCGCGCATGGCCTGCGTAGGTTGGGTGACGGTGTCGCTTCTTAGGTCTACGGTTTTATGGATCAAATTGGCCTCCAGCCCTCATAGAACGTGCGCAAGCAGCTATTATTTTGGTAGCATTTTTGGGGCGGTTGATTCTTTTTGTTTTCTCTCACCACCCCCGCTCTCCCCCCGCCCTCTCACCCCGCTGGGTGAGAGGGAGCCTAACAGCCACATTTGGCCAGCGCTTGAAGGGGGGAAGTGCGATCACCGCAGCCAACCCATAAGTCAACCGGCAATCCATTTCCCAGCCGACCCATTCCTTTGCACACCCCTTTGTTCTAAGCGTTGGCCAGATAGGGCTGTTAAGCCCCCCTTCCGCCCGGCGGGGCCCAAGCAACGGCTTCGCCGTTGCGGGCCTATGGCCGGGTTTACGCCCCGCACTCGCATCGCGAGTGCTAAAGGGTTGGGGGAGAGTGGGGGTGGTGAGAGCAAACAAAAAAATTCACCGCACAAAATTCAACGTAATAGACCTAATCCAAGAAGTTTTTCAGCATGGCGTGACCGTGTTCGGTAAGGATCGACTCCGGGTG
>JBBRNS010000260.1:0-5145 GCA_038230175.1 Burkholderiales bacterium | reverse complement strand
TGAATTATTGGTACGCACATTGGTATTGGAGCTACTCCCCCTGTCGGTGGCCCTTTTTGTAGCCGTGCGCTTCACCATGCCACAAGGCCAGTTGGTGCGTGATATGCGCCAAAGTGGCGCGCTCGATGCACTGTGGCGGGCAGGCGGTGACCCCGCCCGCGACGCATTACTACCCCGCGTGGGCGCCGGCGTGTTTGCCGTGGTGATGTTGGCCGCGGTAAGCTGCGTGGTCGCGTTGGTGCTGACCTACATCAGTGTCTACGGCTTCAGGGCCTGGGGGTTACCGACATACACCCGATCGGTAGGCCAAGTTTTCACCCCGGTAGTGACGCTGATTTTTTGCATAAAAACGGCGCTCTTTAGCCTGGCCGTATCGATTATTCCGATTGTTTTCACACCGCAGACCCCAGCCGGCGACGTGCAAGGTGCCAACGCCGAGGTTCAAGTCTTGGCACGTTTGTTTTCAGTGTTGTTGATGATCGAAGCCTTGTCCTTGCTGGGCAACTACTATTAACGGATTCAAACCTATTCTTCCGATGGATTCCAGCCCCCCTACCCCACCACCCGTCGCCAACCTTGAGTTGAAAGCGCTCTTACTTTTGCTGCTGTTGCTCGCGCTGCTATTGGGGTCGGCCGCCTACGTCCTGGTTGCCCGAGGGTTTTTTGAACGTACCCAGCAGCTGGTGCTGATCGCTGACGACTCCGAAGGTATCGCCGTGGGTATGGACCTGACGTTTTCGGGCTTCCCAATTGGCAAGGTGGGGCGTATCGAGTTGTCTCCAGAGGGCAATGCCCGTATTTTGGTCGACGTGCCGCTCAAAGACGCGCAGTGGCTTCGCACCTCCAGCATCTTCACCATGGAAAACGGGCTGATTGGTGGAACACGGCTGCGGGCCTTTAGTGGCATCCTCTCCGACCCTCCCATGCCCGACGGCTCTGAGCGCCGTGTATTGCGCGGGGACGCAAAGGCGGAAATTCCACTCATGATTGCCAGCGTGCGCGAGTTGGTCGGCAATTTACGTGCTTTAACAGCTTCGGATGCGGCGCTTAGCATAGGCCTGAGTAATATGCAAAACCTAACCGAGAAGCTCAACGGGCGTCGAGGCGCTTTGGGCCTATTGATGGGCAACGAAAAAGATGCGAACGAAGTGGTTGCCACACTTGCGCACGCCAATGCCCTGTTGAGCCGCCTTGACAATTTGGCCGCTACCGCCAACCAGCAGGTATTCGGGCCGGGCGGCGTGACAGCGGAGACCAAAGCGACGGTAGTGCAGCTAAACGGCTTGCTGGCGGACGCTCGCAACAGCCTCAAAAAAGTTGATGCCGTATTGAAAGAGGCCCAAGCCATAGGCGCCAATACGCGGGAAGCAACCAATGACCTCGTCTCGGTCCGTACGGAGTTGGAAAGCAGTCTGCGAAAGGTGGAACACTTGCTCAATGACATCAACCGCAAATGGCCACTGCGGCGCGACAGTGAAGTGAAGCTGCCATGAAGCCCTTCCGTTTGCACCCCTTGGCCCTGCTGGTGGCCGCACTGGCTGGTTGCACCAGCGCCCCGCCCCAGCCTGACTGGCAAATAAACGCCCATGACGCCTCTGAGCGCGCGGTCGACGCTTACCTCACAGGCCGCAGCCGGATCGAAACACTGGAATTCAACAAAGCGCAGGCCGAAGTGGCCCGCACCGGCAACCCAGACACCATTGCACGTATTGCGCTGCTGCGATGCGCCACACGGGTTGCCAGTCTGGTGCAAGAGGACTGCACCGCGTTTGATGCCATCGCGCAAGATGCAACACCTGCCGAGCGCGCCTATGCCAACTATCTTGCTGGACGAGTGACAGATGCTGAAAGCGTTCTCTTGCCACCCCAGCATCGTGCGGTGCGCCAAGGCGGCAATGCTTCCCTTGCGGCAATTGCCGAACCACTGTCGCGCTTGGTAGCTGCCGGTGTGCTCTTTAAAACCGGTCGCGCTGATACGACCACCATGGTTTTAGCCAGCGACACTGCTTCAGCCCAAGGGTGGAGTCGCCCCTTGCTGGCCTGGCTGCAAGTGCGCATTCAAGCGGCCGAGCAGGCTGGGGATGCCGACGAGGTAGCACGCTTAAAAAGGCGCATCACCTTGGTGCTGCCGACGCCACCAATCCCTTAACACCGCCACGACACAGTGTGGACCTAGCGGATGCGGCGCCAGGCTTTTTCGACCTCAACCACCGCCCAGACCAAAACCGCCGCCCCCAGGCACACCGCCAACTCGGGCAAGGACAATGCCTCGGTCTTGAAGATAGGGTTGAGTAGGGGCACATAAATCGTGGCCATTTGCAGGGCAAAAGTCAGCAGTACCGCACCCAGCAGGGGCCGGTTGCTTCCCAGCCCCAGTTGCCACAGCGGCACGCTCTCAGAGCGAATGGCCAGCACATGGGCCATCTGTGACAGCGTCAGCACGGTAAAAACCATGGTTTGCCAATGGGCGTGACCGGTATGGATGGCCCATGCCTGCACCCCCAAGCACAGCCCGCCAATCAGCAGCCCCACGCCCAGAATGTGTTGCCACATGCCATTGGCAAACAGGCTCTCGGTGGGCGCACGCGGTGGGCGCTGCATGATGCCGCGCTCCGCTGGCTCGGCCGCCAGGGCCAAGCCCGGCAGGCCGTCGGTCACCAGATTCACCCACAAAATGTGGATGGGTAGCAACGGGATCGGCAGCATCAACATCGGCGCCAGAAAAATAGTCCACACCTCACCCGAGTTGCCCGTCATGGCGTAGCGCACAAATTTGCGGATGTTGTCGTAAATGCGCCGCCCCTCCCGCACAGCCTTGACGATAGTGGCAAAGTTATCGTCCAGCAGCACCAGGCTAGACGCCTCACGCGCCACATCGGTGCCGCCCAAGCCCATGGCAATGCCAATGTCAGCCCGCTTCAGGGCCGGTGCGTCGTTCACGCCATCACCTGTCATGGCCACAAACTCGCCGTGCGCTTGTAGAGCCTGCACGATGCGGATTTTCTGGGCCGGGTCCACCCGCGCATAAACGCGCACTTTTCGCACCTGCGCCATCAAGGCGTCTTCGTCCAGCGCGGCCAGGTCTGCCCCCGTCAACACGGGGGCCAGCGGGTCTTGCACAATGCCCAGCCGCAGAGCAATGGCGCGTGCAGTGGCGGGGTGGTCGCCGGTAATCATCACCGGGGTAATGCCGGCGCCCCTACATTCGCAGACCGCTTGCGTGGCCTCCGGTCGCGCTGGGTCCATCAGCCCGATCAGACCAATCAGGCACAGGCCACTCTCCAGCGCTTCAATCTCGCCACTGGCCTCCGGCAGGCGCGCATAGCTGCGACGCGCCACAGCCAACACGCGCAGACCCTGCGCAGCCAAGGTGTTAGCCAAGGCGATCCATGCACTGTGGTCTACCGCATTGCGCCCCGCTACACCGACATCAAAATCCGCCTGTGGCACGTGCCCCTGCCACACACTGGTGCACAAAGGAATGACCGATTCGGGCGCACCCTTGGTGTAAGCCACAATGCCATCCGGCGTGCGGTGGAAGGTGGTCATGCGCTTGCGCACCGAGTCAAAGGGCTCCTCATGGGCCCGGGGCAGTTCTGCATCCAAGGCGGCCTTCTCTTGGCCCGCCTGGGCCGCCACTTCGGTTAAAGCCGTTTCGGTGGGGTCGCCCTGCCAACCACCGGCTGCACTGCGACAGGCATCATTGCACAGGGCCCCGGCCCGCAGCAGCTCAACGGTGGCTGCGTCAGGCACACCATGGCCGGGAACCCAGGCTTGGTCCACATCTGCCCGCCCGGCGAACAGTTGCTCAGCCTGCATCCGGTTTTGCGTCAAGGTGCCGGTCTTGTCAGAGCAAATATAGGTAACCGACCCCAGGGTCTCAACCGACGGCAGACGCCGCACCAGCGCATTGAAGCTGACCATCTTGCGCGCACCCAGCGCCAAGAGCACGGTCACCACCGCAGGCAAGGCCTCCGGAATCGCCGCCACCGCAAGGCTGATCGCCAGCAGTACCATCTGCAAAGGTGGCTCACCACGCATCACCCCCACGACAAAAATCACGGCACAAATGCCCAATACCGCCAGTGCCACCCGCTTGCCAAAAGCGGCCAGGCGCAACTGCAGTGGCGTGCTGCGCCCTGCATCCTGGTCCAACAAGTTGGCAACTTTACCCAACTCGGTGGCCATGCCGGTGGCCACCACCACGCCCCGGCCCCGGCCATGCGTGGCTGTGGTGCCTTTGAAGGCCATGTTGAGCCGGTCGCCCAACGACAGCGTCGCACCCACCAGCACATCCGCGTGCTTATCGACCGTGACCGACTCACCGGTGAGCGCCGACTCGTCCACCTTGAGCTGCGCGCTGTGCAACAACCGCAAATCGGCGGGCACCTGGTTGCCCGCTTCCAGCAACACAATGTCGCCCGGCACCAGCGCGCGGGTCGGCACCTGTTGCACGGAACTGCCACGCAATACGGTCGCTTGCGCCGCCGACATGCGCTGCAATGCGGCCAGCGCCTGGTCCGCCCGCCAAGACTGCACCAGTCCAATGACGGCGTTCAACACCACAATGACCAAAATCACCAGCGTATCGACCAGGTCACCAATGACCCCCGACACCACCGCTGCCGCGATCAGAACCAAGATCATGAAGTCGCTGAACTGCTCTAGCAGCAATTCCCAAAAGCTGCGCTGCCCGGCATCGGGCAAGGCGTTGGGGCCGTGCTCTAGCTGGCGCTGGCGCACTTGGTCGGGCATCAGTCCACTGGCCAGGTCCACCGCATGGGTACTGGCAGCGTCATCGGCTTCGCGCAGGTGCCAATCGACCGGTGTGGTGGTATTTATTTTCAAGGGATCAAACGCCATGTAGATACAAAAAATAGGTGTTAAAAACGTACACGACAGCAAGGCCCACACTCACCCAGCCCACCGCCCGCAGCACACGCGAGCGGGGCCGCAAAAACAAGCCCACCACGGCCAGGCCAGTCATGATGAGCGCAGAGCTTGCTGTATTGGCATGCACCAATGACACGTCGGGTAGCATGGAGCCATTGCGGTAAAAATGGTCATCCACCGCGATGATCGCCACATTGAACTGGTTGCTGCCCTGCAGTTTGCCATTGTGGGGATCTTCGCGGTGGATGACCT
>JBBRNS010000259.1:0-5166 GCA_038230175.1 Burkholderiales bacterium | reverse complement strand
GGCGGCCAAACTTGCTGCCTTTGGCCATGGCGCGGGCCGAGCGCGAGTTTTTAACCTTGCGGTTTTCGGTGTAGTCCACCGCTTGGCGAAAGCTGCGGTTGGTGGCCTCTTTGTAGATCTTGGCGCAGCGGGTTTCGTCGCCGCAGCGCACCACATACACCATGGCCTCTTTGCCACTCATGAGCTGGCGCACCACGCTGTCGATCAGGCCTTCGTCGATCAGGGTTTGGAGTCGGGCAGGGGCTTTCATGGCCTGCGATTCTCAGCGGCGCGGCAGCGACCAGCCGGCTTGCTGGTTGGCCCGGTTGTTTTCGTAATCCCAGATGGAGGCGCAGCGGGCGCAGCTATAGCGCGTGACGGTTACCTCGTGCCCATTGCGCTCCTCTTTGCGGTTGTCGCCCTGCACCAATTCGGGGTGGCCGGGCGCGCGGCGCCAGTTGCGTTGAATGCCCCGGCAGGCCTCGCACAGTGCGGCTTCGCGGGCCTCAGCGGCGGCTTTGTATTTGTCAACCATGGGGTGTATCTTGGGCAGTGCCGTAGTGGTGAATGCCCGTATTGTCGCAGCCGCGCGCTGCGGTGTGGAGGGCAGGACCCACGCCAATGTGCGCCAAGCCACCGACACGCGCGGCGTTTGGGGCAAAGATGGGTCACCAAGATTGGAGTTTGACGATGAACCTACACACATCCCCCGTTGCCCAAAGCCACCAGGCTGGCCTTTCTGCTGCCGACCACATGATGGGGCTTGAAGACGCACCCTTCACGTTGTTGCAATACGGTGATTACGAATGCCCCCACTGCGCCATTGCAGAGCCCAAGGTGCGACACTTGGTGGAGACCTTTGGACCTCAACTGCGTTTTGTGTACCGGCACCTTCCGCTGATGGCGCTGCACCCCCATGCAGAACTGGCCGCCGAGGCGGCTGAGGCTGCTGCGGCGCAAGGCAAATTTTGGGCGATGCACCGCCTGCTGTATGGTGCGCCAAACCACCTGACTTTGGCCGATTTGACGAAACACGCGCAAGCCATTGGGCTGGACATGACCCGCTTTCACGCCGAGATGGCGGACCACATCTACACCCAAAGGGTGCAAGAGCACCGCCGCGCCGCCGCTTTGAGCGACGTGCACACCACGCCCACCTTCATCCTCAACGACCGGGTGATCGATACCTCGCCGGGCTTTGACAAGTTGGAAACAGCGGCCCATGCGTTACGGCATCCACACGCGCCAGAAAAGTTGGACCATTCACTAAGCCGTTGAGATTTTTTTAGGGACGGTTTGCGCTTGGAGGCTTTGGTCCCTGCGGTTGAAATGCCTATCCGTTTACTTCGGTCACAATGCTGACGTTTTCAATATTGCTGGATTTTTTAAAATTGGCCGGCTATTTTGGACACCCATCGTGCTGCGATGATGCAGTTGCAGCGCACTTCAGTTTTACAACATGAATAGGAGTCAACATGATGATTAGCAAACCGTGTCTTAGCCTTGCGATTGCGTTCGGTATCGCCTTGAGCATGCCAGTGCATGCCGTTGAAAAGGAAATGGGCGGCAAAAAAGGCGCCATGATGGTTAAAGAAGGCGGCGATAAAGAAGGCGGCAAAAAGGGCGCCGTGATGTTCAAAGAAGGTGGCGACAAAGAAGGCGGCAAAAAGGGCGCCGTGATGTTCAAAGAAGGCGGCGATAAAGAAGGCGGCAAAAAAGGCTCCATGATGTTCAAAGAAGGCGCTGACAAAGGCGGCAAAAAAGGCATGATGGTGTCCCCCAATGAAATGAAGGGTGTTCAAGGAATGCAAGGGGTTCAGAAATAGCACGATGGCGGCAGAACCTGGGGCTAGCCCTTGGTTCTGCATTCGTGTTGTGGCACAGCCTGGTCTTGCTGATCGGCTGTGCGCCACCGTCGTATTCGGTGGCGCAGATTTATCCTCTGTTCGCGCCCTATATTGAACTGCTGCATCTGGATGGCGGCTGGGCGTTCTTTGCACCAGATCCCAGCACCGGCAGGCTGGTGCGCTACAGCGTGCAAGGGGCAGATGGCCTCACCCATACCTATCGCCTTACTGAAAACCTTCAGCGCAGCGATCCGGCCTACTTGCGCATGACCACGCTCTCTGCTGCGATCAACGCTGACTCCCCGCAAGTCGTTCACAGCGTTGCACAGCGACTATGTCGAATGCATGCTGCCCAAAATCCGCAAAGCGTGCGCTTCACAATCGCGCGGCAAATACGCATTACCCCCGACGAATTCGAAGCTGGCCACCGGCCACTGGATGCCGATTTTTTGCACCTTGAAGACCTGCCTTCCGTAGTCTGCAAGCCATGAGCGCAGCGCACTTTATTACCAAACCTCTGCGCAGTGCCCTAGCAAGCTGGTCGGCCTTCTGGTTTACACCCGTCACCACCACTGCGCTGGATATCATCCGCATCGGCTGCGGTCTTAGCGTGCTGTTTCTCTACGCGTTTCTTGGCTCCGATCTGCTCAGCCTGTATGGTGGCGCAGATGCATGGATTGACCGTGCCGCTGCGCATGCATTGGATGACAGCATTTGGCGCCAATCCTTGCTCTTGTATGTCGATAGCGCATGGCAATTCACCGCATTTTTCACGGTCTTCTTTAGCGCCACGATTGCCTTCACATTAGGCTGGCATACCCGCTGGGTCAAGTGGCTGGTGCTCATTGGCCACCTCTCACTACTGCACCGCAACCCTGCCATCAGCTACGGTGCCGACAACATCCTCACCAGCCTGTTATGGATCACTTGCCTTGCGCCCATCGGTCTGAGCCTGAGTCTGGATCGCTTGCGCGTCGTGCGCAAGGCCAAACGCATGGACCTTGGCGCACGGCCCCCGTTGCCCACCCACCGCTGGGCGTGTGCCTGCCTGCGGCTGATCCAATTGCAAATGGTGATTTTCTTTTTCATGGCGGGTGCCACCAAGCTGCAGGGCGCCAGCTGGTGGCATGGCCACGCCCTGTGGTACGCACTGACCAATTACGAGTACGCGAATGTGCCGGTGGGTTGGCTGGCCGACCAGTTCTGGCTGGTTAATCTGCTCACCTATCTCACCATTCTGTTGGAGCTGGCTTATCCCTTTCTCGTTTGGGGGCCGCGCCGCATCTGGCTGCTGGCCGAAGCCATCGCATTGCACCTGGGTATCGCCCTACTCATGGGGCTTTACGCGTTTTCCTTCGTCATGGTTTTTGGCCACCTCGCCTTCCTGCGCGAGAGCTGGCTTACCGCATGGAGCAGCGCCTGGAAAGCCAAATTCGGCGGCATGGAAATGATCTACGACGGCCATTGCGCTTTTTGCAAGCGCTCTATGGCCGCCTTCCTTGCCTTCGATGGTTTCAGCCAGATCAGCGTGCGCGATTTCCGTAGCAACCCCTCACCCATCGTGCCCGATGCTGCGCTAGAAAAAGCACTCTATCTCGTCACTGCAGACGGCCGCACCATCCCTGGGTTCGACGCCTACCGCCACGCCGTGCTGCGCATTCCTGGTTTGTGGTGGATGGTTCCGGCCTTCTACATACCCGTGTTGAGCCGCGCTTTCGGACGCCCGATTTACAACTGGATCGCCTCGAACCGAAATGTCATTTCTACTTGCGGCATTCAGGCAGAAAACGGTGTCGACAACGCCCAGAGTTCCAACGGGCCCTGACGCCTACTAAGGGCTACTGCGGCACCAGTTCTACCCGCCGGTTTTTGGCGCGGCCTTCTTCGGCACTGTTGCTGGCTACCGGTGCCAGGTCGGCAACACCAAAGGCAGACAGGCGATTGGCCGCCACGCCATAGCTGCTGGCCAGCGCTGCGGTCACCGCTTCGGCGCGGCGTTTGGACAGGGCGATGTTGGACTCCAGAGCACCCTGGTTGTCGGTGTGGCCTACCACGCGCAGCTTTAAACTGGGTTCGCTTTTCAAGAGGTTTGCAATCTCTTGCAGCGCAGGTTTTGACTCCGCCTTTAGCTCGGCCTTTGCCGTGTCAAACAAGATGCCGTAGAGCGCAACGCGCCCGGTGCTGGCAATGGCCTTGGACATGTCAGACGCGCTCACCGCCACCATGTCTTGCTTGAGGCTGCCCACGTCCACCACATCAAGCGCCACATACGCACCGCGCTGCGCCTTGAAGGTGACGTTGGGCTTGTCCCACTGCACGGTGACCAGGTGCACATAAGTGGTCTGCCCTTGGCGCTCGCGCTGGGCCGACAGGGTATTGATGTTGTCCATCGCCGCACCGGTGAATACAAACTGGCTGCGGTTGGTGGCCAGCGGCGCCTTTTGAAAGCTAAAGCCATTTAAGTAGCCGTTCCACTTGCCCAGTTTGGCGTCTTTGGTGGAGTCATACAGCAGGGTAAAGCCCTGGGCCGTCAGTTCGGCTGCATAGTTGCGAAACACTTCTACGCTGCTGGTGTTACCCGGTGCTTCGTACCAAATGCGGGTGCGCCGGCCTTCAGCCACCACCGGCGGGTTGGCGAACTCGCGCTGGCCGGTGGTCAGGTTGAATTTGGCAAAACTGCTAGTGGGAATATTCACCGTATCGAACTGCTTCACGTCATAGCCCACGATGCTGGAGCCCGCATACCGTTTGATGGCAGGGTGGTCTTTAGCGCCGGCCATGTCCTGGGCAAGAGCAAGGGTGTATCCCATAGCGCACATCAGGCTGAGGCTCAGGCCCCAGACAAATCGGAGTGCGCTGCGCACAGTCAAGTTGCGCCCGCGTAGGGGGCTGGTTTGCCATGTGGTTTGAGCCATTTTGTTAATCCCGCAGTAGTAGTTCTTCTTCTATTGTGAACCATGCCATTTGCGGCACCCAGTGGGGTGGGTTTTGAGCACGCCCCCATGCAGACCGCTACTACCTGCTGAAACAGCCGCATTGGCGCCAGACGGTTCACAGAGCCAGTGATTCGCCCTTCAAAAGCTAGATTGTTTCTAATTTAGCAATGAACCAGTGCTTGATTGGTTATTTATCTACCGAATTAGAAACTTTAAAGTTCACCCCATCGACGAGACGCATGTATTAAACGCCCCATCGATGCTGCCCAAGACGGCATACCGCCGCCCAGCAGGATCTTTAAATTGAATAGGAAATGCATCATGAAAAACACAACTACCGCTTCTATCGTTATCGCTTTGGCTGCCCTGTCTGCCGGCCAGGCCATGGCTGCTGATTCGTCCGC
>JBBRNS010000258.1:0-5195 GCA_038230175.1 Burkholderiales bacterium | reverse complement strand
GTTTTGAAACCCTTGCGCTCGGCGTACTTCAGGTATTGGCGCATCAGCATGCTGGCCCAGTCGCAGGCCTCAGTGCCACCGGCGCCGGCCTGGATGTCAAGAAAACACGGCAGCGGGTCGGCCGGGTTGTTGAACATCCGGCGGAACTCCAGGTCCTTGATGGTCGTGTTGAGCTTGTCGGTCTCGCCCTCAATGGTCATCAGCCCGGCCTCGTCACCATCCTCTTTGCTCATCTCAAACAACTCGGTGTTGTCGGCCAGTTCACTCTCCAGGGCGTTGAGGGTGACCACGATGCCGTCAAGCAGTTTTTTTTCTTTACCCAACTCTTGGGCTTTTTTGGGGTCGTTCCAGACGCTGGGGTCTTCTAGCGACGCATTAACAGTGCGCAGGCGTTCGGCTTTGGCATCGTAGTCAAAGATACCCCCGTAACTCTTGCGTCCGGGCGCTCAGGTCCGCAAGAGTGGTGCCAATGAGGTTGATGCGTTCGATGTCCATGGTGCGGGTCCTGGTGGGTGCAAGTTTCAAATAACCGGCCATTTTCTCATGCTTATGTGCTCTAATTTATTGCGCAAGCCGGGACATCCCGGAACCTATAAAAACGACCCTCATGACCTCCGATTGAAGGGATGCCTTATGCGTTGGATATTTTTTGGGATCGTAATGTGCTTGGCAGGGCTGGCGCATGCGAATCCTGTCACTTTGGTGTCGGGCAACGACTATGCACCCTATGTCGACAGCCGTTTGGTCGAAGGCGGCATGGTGACCGAGCTGGTTAAGGCCGCATTCGCCCACAGCCACCAAACGGTAGCGATGCAATGGAGACCCTGGGCACGGGGCATCGAAGAAGCCAAACAAGGCAAATTTGCGGGCACCTTCCCCTACCTACGCAACGCCGAGCGTGCGCAAGATTTTTTGTATTCGGATGAAATTGTGTCCGTGCGCAGCACCGCGTTTGTGAAGACCGGCAACCACCGGCTCGATTTTTACAATACTGCCAGCTTGGCGGGCACGACCTATTGCTTGCCCGTGGGGTGGGCAGCTACCCCAAAATTGGCCACCATGCTGGCCAGTGGACAGATCAAAGTGGTATCGCCCAACTCCATTTCGGAATGCGCCAAAATGGTTGCGGTTGGTCGGACGGACTATTTTGTGTACGGCGATATTCAGGTGGCGCACGCGCTCAAAACGGGTGACTTGCCTGCGGGCAGCATTGAGATGGCCGACGCTGAGCCCCTGGCGCTGACCCCGCTTCATTTATTAGCCAGTAAGGCGCAGCCGGGCAGTGCCAAGCTGATCGAATCCTTCAATGAAGGCCTCAAAGCCATTCGCAAAAGTGGCCTTTACGCCAAGATCGTCAAAGCACACTCCACGGCGCGCCCGCCCTTGCCCTGAGGTCCGCGACGGGCTCGGTGTCTTTGTCGCCTTGGGTTAGCCAATAAAACGCTCGATCAGCGCTGCCAGCGCATGGGGTTGGTCGTGGTGCAGCATATGGCCCGCGTCTTGAATCACCGCGATTTCCACGTTGGGTATGGCAGCAATACGCGCGTGGTACTGCTCCAACGTAAATCTGCCTTTCCACCATTTGCCCAGGCTGTCGTCTGAGGCCTCCACCGCCAGCACGGGCATGGTGGCGCAGCGGTACAGCGCCAGCACTTCGTCCAGCCGAAACAGGCTAGCGCCTGAGACCTTGTGCGCCGGTTCCCCCATGATGGCCCACTGGCCCTGGCTGCTTTCTTGCGCCCAGTGGGCGGCCAGCCAGTTGGCCTTATCAAGGCTCAGGCGGGGGTTGGTTTTGGTCAGCCTGCGGGCCACGTCAGCCACCGTGTCGTAGGCCTTGAGTGCCATCTCGCCGCGGTGTAGCTTCTTCAGTTCGTCCATCCAGGTGGCGTAGCGCTTGGGCGCTTGTTCGGGCTTGGTTTCTGGCAGTCCAAAGCCTTCTAAGTTAATCAGGCGGCGCACCCGCTCGGGCCGAACGCCGGCGTACAGCATCACCACGTTGCCGCCCAGGCTGTGGCCTACCAGGTTCACGGCCTGGTTGGGGGCGTAGTGGTCTAGTAAAAAGTCCAGGTCCGCTAAGTAATCAGGGAACCAAAAGTTGTCGACTCCACACGCGCTCGTCTTGCCAAAGCCGCGCCAGTCAGGGGCAATGATGTAGTGCTCCTGTGCCAAGGCGTCCACCACAAACTGGTAACTCGCCGCCACATCCATCCAGCCGTGCACCATCACCAGCGGCGTTTTGTCGGGCGCAGGTTCGCCCCACACCTGAACGTGGTACTGCAAATTGCGGATGGGGATAAATTCGCTGCGAGGGATACGGGTGGCTTGGTACATTCGGGGCATCATACGGTTGCAGGCGGCTTTAACGAGTCAATTGGGTGACAAAAGTGCTATTTAATTAATAGCTGCTTGCGCACGTTCCACGAGGGCTATAGGCCTATTTGACTAATAATTTATGAGTCTGCGCATGAAATTACCGCCACGTCAGTCCCCCCACATCGCCCGTCGGGTCGTGCTGCCCCTGCGGCGACGCATTCAGACCCTGGTGTGGCTCAAATGGCTGGCGTTTCCGGGGTTTGCACTTCTTGCGGCTTTTTTGTTTGCCGTGTCGGGCTTGACCCTGCTGTTTGGCTTAGTCTGTGTGTTGCTGCATGTCGCCATCAACGCCTGGGAGGCCAGTGTGCGCCGCCAGTTTGTGCGCGATGCGGGGTTCCCACGCTACTTGGGGGCAAAGCTGCGCGCGCAGTACCCGCAATTGAGCGCCAGTGACACCGACCTGGTGCTGCACGGCCTGCGCCAATTCTTTATGGCCCACCTGCGCAGCAAGCGCCAGTTTGTCGCCATGCCATCTGCCGTGGTGGACGCTGCGTGGCACGAATTTATTTTGCACACCCGCGCCTACCAAGACTGGTGCCATATTGCATTCGGAAAATTGCTGCACCACACACCCGCAGAGGTTTTGGGGCGCGACCCCAAACGCAACGATGGTCTGCGCCGCACCTGGTATTGGGCGTGTAAGGAAGAAAGTATCAATCCCCGCCAACCCAGCCGTTTGCCGCTGCTGTTTGCGTTAGACAAGAAATTTGCCATTGCTGGCGGTTTTAGCTACGTGCCCGACTGCAAAGACATTGATCGGCAGAGCGGCTCTGACGCCTATTGCGGCACCAGCTTTGGGGACGGTGGCGATGGCGGTGGTTCGTTCGGCGATGCCGGTGGGTTTGGCGGCAGCGAATCGTCCAGCGCAGACGGCAGCAGCGACGGTGATGGTGGCGGTGATGGCGGGTGCGGTGGTGGCTGCGGCGGCGGAGGGGACTGACCCGCACCCCGTAAACCCGCGTGACAGCGCGGCGAGTCTTGGGCCGCTACACTGGCTCAAGCCTAAGACAGGCCTCAGTTTTGCGTCATTCAGTCAACCCACACACCACCATGAAAACGAACCAACTCGGCCACAGTGATCTGCACGTTACCCCCGTTTGCCTGGGCACCATGACCTTTGGTGAACAGGTGGACGAGCCCTCGGCCCACGCCATCATGGACCATGCGGTTGCGCGCGGCGTCACCTTTTTAGACACGGCCGAAATGTATGCCGTGCCCCCAAGGGCCGAGACCTTCAACGCCACCGAAAAGATCATGGGCAACTGGCTGGCTGCGCGCCCTGGGCTGCGGCAAAAGTTGACCATTGCCACCAAAGTGGCCGGCCCATCGCGTGGCATGCCCTGGGTGCGCGGTGGCAGCGGTGATTTGACGCCAGCCGACATCATTGCCGCCTGCGACGGCAGCCTGCAGCGCCTTAAAACCGACGTGATCGACCTGTACCAAATCCACTGGCCCACCCGCACGGTGCCCATGTTTGGCAGCATGTATTACGCCCCGGCAGATGACAGTGCGCAGACCAGCATCCATGCACAACTAGAAGCCTTGGGCCAATTGGTTAAAGCGGGCAAGGTGCGGGCCGTGGGCTTGTCTAATGAGACACCCTACGGTGTGCACGAGTTTGTGCGCCTGGCCGAGCAACACGGCTTGCCCCGTGTGGCGTCGGTGCAAAACGTCTACAGCCTGATTAGCCGCACGGTGGAAAACGGGCTGGACGAAACCATGCACCGCTTGCGCGTATCCCTATTGGCCTACTCGCCCCTGGCGTTTGGCTTGCTGACTGGCAAGTATGACGCCAGCGGCATCACCGGGCCCGATGCACCCCCAGAGGGGCGCATCGCCAAATACGAGTCGGTGCGCAAACAGCGCTGGGGCCGCAAAGAGTCGTTTGCCGCATCACTGCGCTACAACACCTTGGCCCGCGAGAACGGCATGACGCCAACACAGATGGCGCTGGCCTTTTGTTACACCAAATGGCAGGTGGCTAGCACCATTATTGGTGTGACTTCTATTGCGCAATTAGATGAAGACATCAACGCCTATGGCACTACGCTGGCGCCCGAGGTGTTGAAGGCAATTGATGCGATTCGGTTGGAGATGCGCGACCCGGCGTGTTGAGGGCTACGATTGCACTGCCGCATTAACTGGTAGCGGGGTAGTAGGTCATAAAAAGCAACTGCCAGTGGCAGGTCTAACGACTTGCGACTGGCAGCGCGGTGTCAACTTCCCCACCTTTGCTCAAGGTGGATGGTGTGTCGAGTACTTACTTGAGCAGCATATAGCCGGATTGCAAATAGCCACCAGTTCCCTTTTGAGCGGACGTAACCAATACGGCTCGCCCATCTGGAAGCGCACGCATTGTTTGGTAGTGGAAGTTCACGTAACCAGGTGAGTTGGATGGAATGGTTTGAAACCCAGACCATGTGCCCCCGGCTGACAAGGTCCCTGCTTGCGTCTGGCTGACGTTAAAGCGTGTTATCAACCCTGTACCGTATGTGTCGATAGCAATGTCTGTCGCGTTTAAGCGGTAGTCATGGGATTGAACGGTGTCGGCGTCCGTTGTAACGATGGACCTCCAAGGATTAGTTGGTGCGGTCGCGAGTGGGTTGTAGCTAGTGACATACGTCCTGTACGTTCTATACCAACCGAGGGGGGGATTCAATGCTGGTGGTGGAGTATCGCCCTCCATGGCGAAAAACGCTTGTCCATTGTTGTTGATCGAAATCAATGGATTTATGAATTCGTAGGTCGTAAGCGCTTGAACGGCTTGCCCTCCACTTGCGGGTAACCATACATTATTTGCAAAGATTTTGACTAACACGTTG
>JBBRNS010000257.1:0-5209 GCA_038230175.1 Burkholderiales bacterium | reverse complement strand
CGGCGATGATCACGCTAAGGTCAGCCTCGAATCAAAGCTATGGGTTTCTTCTCCCAAATCGCACCCCTTCGGTTATATTTGCTGGTTACAACTGCACGATCCAATACTCAATATGACTGAGTGCGCAAGAGCTTCATTCGGGCGGTACTACACGAAGCCGGAAGTTGGCCAACTTTTGGTGGACCTCATGCTCTCGCAGAGCCCTCATAACCTAATTGACCTCGGAGCTGGCGGAGGATCTTTGTCTTTAGCCGCCGCTCGACGATGGACGAATCTAAATTTGCTCACGATCGATGTCGACGCCACTTCTGAGCAACGACTTTCCACTCTTCTCGCAAGAGAAGAGTTGGGGCGCCATGACCATTTGTTGATGGATGCGCTTGAGCTCGGGCTCGCTGAGCAAGTTAAGACCGAATACGGAGAGTTTGAGGCTGCGGTCTGTAACCCACCCTTTATCACGCCGGTTTGGCGAAAGGGATTTGACGAGATTCTGGAGGATGCGGGATTCAGTGGGTGCATGCCCGTGCTCGCAGACTCAGACTCAGCACTTCTATTCCTTGCGCAAGCCTTGAGGATCATCGGTAACGGATCCACGCTCGGGATCATTCTTCCGGATAGTCTCGTTTCAGGTCACAAATATCGTCGGTTTCGTCAGGAGCTTCTCTCGCGGTACAAAGTGGACTCGGTTGTACGGTTGCCGCGAAATTCGTTCCAGCATACACAGGCCCTTGCTCACATTCTTACTATTCGAAAAGGGTGCGGTCCCTCAGATTTGATTCCACTTCGAAAAATTGTGGCTGGCAAATTGTCTTTGACAGTGAGCACAGTTGATCGAGATCAAGCTACCCGACGATTGGATTTCGATTTTCACTTGTGTGAGCAAACTGCCAATGTGCCCGTTCGAGGAAGCCGAGTCTTCCAATTAGGGGATATTGCTACTGAAATAAGGCGCGGATCAGTTGAAGCGACCGCCTCTCGAAAGGCGGGGCATGCTGTGTTTCATACAACCGATATCACTGATCGAAACGCTGGGAGATGGATAAATCTCGATGCGAGCGTTGATTCTTCCCTTGACACCAAAGTTTGGGCGAGAAGCGGAGATATCCTTCTTGCCAGAGTGGGACGCAACCTGGAGCACAAAGTGTTGGGAGTCCATAGGGGCAATGCCATTCTCACAGATTGCATTTATCGAATTAGCGTTCCTCCGTAAGCCCCCGGCCAAGTCATATTGATCTGACCCGACTCCTCTCACAAGATCGTGTCCACTTAACCAATCGTGGACACGATGCTCAAAGACTCAGAAACCCCAAGATACACAGCCAGGCGCACGCACCGGAGATACACGCCCGCATTCAAAGCCGGACTGGTGGCAGCCTGCTTGAAACCCGGCGCATCCATCGCCGCATTGGCCCGCGCCAACGCGATGAACGCCAACGTACTGCACCGCTGGCTGCAGGAACGCGAGCGAAGCGGCGCCCACCAACTTGACAAGCGCAGTGGCTCAATCGCGCAGCCCGCTCAACCCTGCTCGCCCGAACTGCCAGCATTCATCGCGCTACCCCTGCCAGCGGCACCTCCAACGCAACCACCTACCATCCGCATCGAGATTCAGCGCGCGCACGCCACCATCATCGTCAACTGGCCTGTGCAAGACGCTGGCGACTGCGCACAGTGGCTGCGCGAGTGTGTGCAATGATCCGCATCGACGCCATCTGGCTGGCCACCACTCCGCTGGACATGCGCGCAGGCGCCGACAGCGTACTGGCTCGCATCGTTCAAGTCTTTGGCGCAGCCCACCCCCACACCGCCTACTTGTTTGCCAACAGCAGGGCCAACCGCATGAAGGTGCTCGTGCATGACGGCATCGGCATCTGGCTGGCCGCGCGCCGACTGCACCAGGGCCACTTCGTTTGGCCTAAAGCTGTGCAAGACGGTGGTGCAGAACGCCTGGGGTTAAGCCGCGCCCAGTTGGATGCCTTGGTGCTGGGACTGCCCTGGTCCCGCATCGGGGACGCCGGCATTATTACTGTGGTGTAGATGTGTTGTTGCTACCATTTTTGCGTCTATTGGGGCAAGCTCCAATGGGCATAAGTGGACTGCATTGGCACACTACCTTGCATGGTCGCAGCCCTTCAATCCCTTGCCCAACTCAACGCAGAACAACTGCGCGCGCTAGCAAGTGATTTGATCGCACAGATTGCCCAGCAAGCCCAAGAACACGCGCAAGCAATTGCTGCCAAAGACCAAGACATCCTGTACCGCCAGGCCAAGATCGACAAGCTCACGCACGAGATGGCGACGCTCAAGCGCTGGCAGTTCGGGCGCAGCCGTGAACAACTCCACGGCACACAAATCAGCTTGCTGGAAGAAGCGATCGGCGCCGACATTGCCGCCATCGAGCAAGAACTGCAAAACCTCAGCCTGCAGCCTAAGACCGCCAAAGAACCGGGCCAAACGCCTAAACGTGCCGCCCTGCCTGCCAACCTGCCGCGCGTGGACGTACGCCACGAACCCGATTCAAGCACCTGCCAGTGTGGCTGCCAGATGAAACGCATTGGTGAGGACGTAGCCGAGAAGCTGGACTACGTACCAGGCGTCTTTACGGTAGAGCGCCATATCCGGGGTAAATGGGCCTGCGCCCAGTGCCAAACTCTGATCCAGGCTCCGGTGCCAGCCCAAGTCATCGACAAGGGCATCCCCACAGCGGGCTTGCTGGCCCAGGTGCTGGTAGCCAAATACGCAGACCATTTACCGCTGCACCGCCAAGAAGGCATCTTTGCCCGCTCTGGCTGTGCCATTCCCAGCTCCACGCTGTCCCAATGGGTGGGTGTATGCGGTGTGCAGTTGCAACCACTGGTGGATGCCTTGAAAGACGCCATGCTGAACTCAGTCGTGCTGCACGCCGACGAAACACCGGTGTCCATGCTCAAGCCGGGCAACAAAAAAACACACCGTGCTTACCTGTGGGCCTATGCGCCAGGAGCCTTTGAGAATTTGAAAGCAGTGGTTTACGACTTCTGTGAGTCCCGGGCAGGGGAACATGCCAGGGAGTTTCTGGGCAAGTGGCGCGGAAGTTTAGTGGTGGATGATTATTCGGGCTACAAGGCGGGTTTCTTAGGTGGCATCACCGAGGTGGGCTGCATGGCGCACGCACGGCGCAAGTTCTTTGATCTGCATGTGAGCAACCAAAGCCAGATTGCCCAGCAGGCGTTGACCTATATCAGTCAGCTCTACGATGTGGAGCGGGAGGCCAAGACCCTCACTACCCAAGAGCGGCTACAGGTGCGGCAAACCCGGTCCAAGCCGCTGACGGATGCGTTGCACCAGTGGCTGCTGTTGCAGCGTCGCCAGATTACGGATGGCACTGCCACAGCCAAGGCGCTGGACTACAGCATCAAACGTTGGACTGCGCTGACACGGTTTGTTGATGACGGGCAATTGCCCATCGATAACAACTGGATCGAGAACCAGATTCGCCCGATTGCCGTAGGTCGCAACAATTGGCTATTTGCGGGGTCCCTGCGGGCTGGGCAGCGTGCTGCTGCGGTTATGAGTTTGATTCAGAGCGCCAAGCTCAATGGGCACGATCCATATGCCTATCTGAAAGATGTGCTGACTCGCTTGCCAACGCAATTGAACAGCCAGATCGAAGAGCTACTGCCACATCGCTGGCAACCCCTGAGCCAGTAATCGTTCTGCCTGCCACGCGTGTGGCGATGTCTGCAAGATGGGTTTGCCGGGTGCATACCTATGTCTTGCACGATGCGCGTGATCAACTGCAAATCATTGCCAAAACTGTTGCTGCTGCCGTCAGCACCAGGCCAACCCTGCGTCGCTGATAGCAACCAAGCCGAAACGCCAGAGTTCCCTACATAAGCGTCCGCCGCAACGAGCACGTAGTTTTTCGCGTCAGCACTCTGTGTCAAGCCGATATTGGTGACAAAGTTGTCGCCACGGTCCCCCGCCCCATGCAAAGCTATGACGAGGGGAACTGGTTCAGACGTGGCAGACGCCCGCGCGTTATTCGGCGCATAAACAAAATAACTGCGTTGCACACCGTTAACTGAAACTTGGGCTTGCCGCGGCCCGGCAGCACCACCGCTGCCAAGCGTGCCATGGGCTGGTGCGGGGGCAGATGCTGGCGGCTCAATCGGCGGCGTTGGTGTGGGTGCAGGAGGGAATGTTGTTGGTGCGGGAGTAGCAACGGAAGTAGGAGCGGGGTTCGGTTGAGACTCGGGCTCACTTGCTCCCCCGCCACACGCCACCAAATGGGCCAAGATCAGGCAAGCCAACAATGCTCGACGCAGTGAAAGAGATGACATGTCGGAAAGCCTTTGAGCGGTGGCGTGGCTGGCAGTTTACAAGCGCTTGTGCATAGCAGGCAGAATCCAATCATGGATTGTCAAACTGAAAACTCAGGCATATGAGGGTTTCGTCTTCGATGAAGAGTTGGAACTCGCTGTCAAGGTTGGCAGGGAACTTGGTGGGCCCCAACATGTCGTTGCGTTGGCGCTGAAGACTGACTATTTGTGCCTACGTCGCTCGGTCGAAGTACGTGGCCTGACGCGCGGGCAGATCAAACCCGATGGAATTCACTGCACTGCCGCCAAACGTCAGCGTGGGGACACGGCTCGCGTTGGCCTGATTGAATGGAGCGCGGAGCTCAAAGCCGTAATCGAGGAAACGCTTGGGATCAAGCGCAACGAACTGGCCGGTAGCTGACATGTTTTCGGAGACATGCAGGGACAGCCCTGCATAAAGGCGGGCTGGATGCCACGCTCCACACTTTTGACCATATGGTTCGGCAAGTCTACGACCGCAGAACGACCAAGCCAAGGTCGCGAAACCCGTGAGGTAAAAATGAATTCCAAATTTGGAATAAGGAAAGGGTTTCGCTCCCATTTTCATAGCAACGAAACCCCATGGATACTGGCGGGTGGACGTCTTTCATATCATCGCTGCAAACCCGCATGAATGCTGTGTTTCAGAATCAAAGTAATCGTGAGTACCCCCAAATATACCCCCTGCCCTATCGACCTGCCCGATCTCAGATTGCTTCGGCGAAGCGCCCGCGATCCAACGCTCAAGCTGGAAGCGGCCAGCAAGAATGTCGCGTGAGAGATATGTGCGCCCGACACTTTCTCCGCCGGCCGGGCTTAAAACCGGCACAACCAACGAAACCTACTACCCAGCAACGGTGGATGCTGCT
>JBBRNS010000256.1:0-5258 GCA_038230175.1 Burkholderiales bacterium | reverse complement strand
GGGCCATAGCATCCTGATCAACTCGTCCTTTTGCGCATGACTAAGTTGGCTGAGATCGGGCAGGTTTGGCATTACAACGCATTGTCGCTCACTATTTCATAGCGGACGATGGCCTGACTCATTGGGAGCTGAGTAGTTACGTTTTTTTGGCCCACTCGCCGGCTTCGCTGTCCCGATCAAAATCTTTGTCTGCCGGTATCAGCGCCAGGGCCTGCGCGTCAGGCAGGGACTCTACCTTTTTCAGGGCGCGGCCCATAGCGCGGCTGCGGGTCTCGGCGTTGTCCAGGGTGTTCAAAACGGTCTGGGTCTGGGATTTGACCTTGGCCAGTACATCGCCAAACTTGCCAAATTCGGTTTTCACCGCGCCCAGCACCTGCCAGACTTCGCTGGAGCGCTTCTCCAGCGCCAGCGTCCTGAACCCCATTTGCAGTGAGCTCAGCATCGCCAGCAAGGTGGTGGGCCCCGCCAGCGTGACGCGGTGGTCACGCTGCAGGCTTTCCATCAGGCCCGGGCGGCGCAAGACTTCGGCGTACAGGCCCTCGGTGGGCAAGAACAAAATCGCAAAGTCGGTGGTGTACGGCGGCTCCACATATTTCTCGACCATGGACTTGGCCTCTAACCGGATGCGTAACTCCAGGGCCTTGCCCGCGGCATCGGCACCGACCACATCGGCCCTGCCCTGCGCGTCGAGCAGGCGCTCGTAGTCTTCATTGGGGAACTTGGCGTCGATGGGCAGCCACAGCGGTGTGCCGTCATTGGATTTACCCGGCAGCTTGATGGCAAAGTCCACCACGTTTTTGCTGCCCGGTCGGGTGGCGACCTGCACCGCATACTGGTCTGCCACAAATACCTGCTCCAGCAGGCTGGCAAGCTGGGCCTCGCCGAAAATGCCGCGTGTTTTGACGTTGGTCAGCAAGTGTTTGAGGTCACCCACGCCCTGTGCCAGCGTTTGCATTTCGCCCAGGCCTTTGTGCACCTGCTCCAGCCGGTCGGCTACCTGCTTAAAGCTCTCACCCAGTCGGGCTTGCAAGGTGGTTTGCAGTTTTTCATCCACCGTGGCGCGCATCTCGTCGAGCTTGGCCGCGTTGGTGGTTTGTAGTTGGACCAACTGCTTCTCTAATGTCTCTCGCACTTCGTTCAGGCGCCGCGCATTGGCCTCGCTCAAACCCGAAAGCTGGTTGTTGAGCGTGTCCGACAGGGTCTTTTGCAAGAGCGTGAGCTGCTGGCCAAAGGCGTCAATCTGGGTGTTTTGGGTGCGGGTAGCCTCAGCGCCCTGCTGGGTAAGGGTTTGCTGGAAGGTTGCCAGGTTTTGGGTGGACTCTCGGCGCGAGGCTTGGGCCGACTCAGCTACCTCGCGGCGCAACTCGCGCTCCAGCCGTTCGCTGCTGCTTTGCACCAACGCACGCAGGTCGTTCAGGGACGCGCGCTGCATTTGTGCGTCTGCTGCGTTGCCTTGGGCGCGCGCCAAGGCGTTCACCAACCAGCCCACCAGCACCAAGGTCACCACCGCCAGCGCCAAAAGCGCCCATACCAACAAGCTGTTCACGTCCACATCACTCCTACACCAAAATTAATGGCAAAAACGGCCTCTAGTCCTCGCAGATATTGCGCAAGCAGCTATTAAAAATATAGCACTATACCGCCATGGTACCGTCCACCTGCGCGGTGTAGACCGGCGTACGTGCCCTGCCCTGCGTCCAAAAGGCAATCAGGTTATCGGCCGCCAGCAGGGTCATGGCGCGCCGGGTGCCGGTGGTTGCGCTGGCAATGTGGGGGGTAAGCACCACGTTGGGCAGCGTCAACAGACCGGGGTGGATGTGGGGCTCGCCCTCAAACACGTCCAGCCCAGCGGCTGCAATCTGCCCGTCGCGCAGCGCGACGACCAATGCCGCATCGTCCACCACGCCGCCCCGTGCGATGTTGACAAGGGTGGCCGTTGGCTTCATCAACGCCAACTCGGGCGCACCGACGGTGTGGTGTGATTCGGCGGTGTAAGGCAGCGCCAGCACCACATGGTCGGCGCACTGCAGCAATTCGGTTTTGCTGGCGTAGCGGACGCGGCAATTCGCCTCAAGACCTGGGTCTAAGGGAGTGCGGTTGTGGTAAACCACGTTCATACCAAAACCCAAGGCGGCCCGGCGGGCTATGCCTTGCCCAATACGCCCCATGCCAATAATGCCCAGCGTGGTGCCATGCACCTCCACCCCGCACAAGAGGTCATATTGCCAACGCTGCCACTGGCCGGCCCGCAAAAAATGCTCGCCTTCGGTCAAGCGCCGCGCGGTGGCCAACAGCAGCGCAAAGCCAAAGTCCGCAGTGGTTTCGGTCAATACATCGGGGGCGTTGCTGCCCATCACGCCAGCTGCACGCATGGCATCGACATCAAAGTTGTTAAAGCCTACCGTCATGTTGGCGCACATGCGCAGGTCGGGGCACTGCGCCAAGAGTGCTGCGTCGATGCGCTCCAACCCAAACGTCAACACGCCCCACTTGCCCTGCAGGCGCTGGACCAATTCGGCTTGGCTCCAGTCGGCATCTGCTTGGTTGGACTCCACCACAAAGTGCTGCGCCAAATGCGCCAGCACTTCGGGAAAGATGGCCCGCGTTACCAAGACGCTGGGTTGTGCAGCCTGCATGGGCCGCTCAGTCCAGCCAGGTGCTGAAGTCTTTCACCGCAACGCGTGGCGTATGAAAGGTGTTCACCACCGCAGCGGGGTCGGCGTACCCCAGCGCCATGCCGCAAACCAGCATCTCGTCGGCGCCAGCGCCAATATGCGGCATGATGATTTTGGAGAAACCGTTCCACGCCGCCTGAGGGCAGGTGTGCAAGCCGTGTCCACGGGCAGCCACCATGATGTTTTGCAAAAAAGCCCCATAGTCCACCAAAGAGCCCCGCCCCATCACCCTGTCCACCGTGAACATCAGACCCACCGGTGCATCAAAGAAGCGAAAATTGCGCTGCTGCTGGGCGTGCATCTTGTCTTTGTCGCCTTTGCCGATGCCCAGCAAGCCGTACAAGCCCCAGCCGTTTTCACGCCGTCGGTCAATATAGGGGCTCATCCACTGCGGCGGGTAGTAGTCGTACTCTTCTACATACTGCGCCGCAAGGGTCGGGTCGGTACGCATGGCATCGTGTGCACTGCAAACTTTTTCCACCAAGGTGTCACGGCTAGCGCCGCGCAGGACAAACACCCGCCACGGCTGACAATTGGTGCCAGACGGTGCACGGCTGGCCACTTCCAAAATATGTTCAATCAGCACCGTGTCCACCGGCTTTGGCAAAAAAGCCCGGGTCGCCATGCGTGAGGTGATGGCGTCATCAACGGCCGAAGGGGTCATAACAGGGGCTCCAAGACGGCTTTAAGCTGGGACGGCAGCGGCACCGGCCGGCGGGTCAATTTATCAACATAGACATGGATGAAGTGCCCCTTGGCGGCGGTCAAGCCCGACGCGCCAAAGACGCCTAGCTCAAACCGCACGCTGGATGCGCCCAGGCGCGCCACCCGAATACCCACATCCACCGGCTCCGGGAACGCTAGGGATGCAAAGTAGTTGCACTGGGTTTCCACCACCAGGCCAATCGTGTCTCCGTGGTGAATGTCCAAGGCACCCTGTTCGATCAGATAGGCATTGACCGCAGTATCGAACCAGCTGTAATACACAACGTTGTTGACATGCCCATAGGCATCGTTGTCCATCCAGCGGGTCGCAATGGCGTGAAAGACCCGGTAGGCGCTGCGTGGCTCGGGTACCGGCTTAGAGGGGCGGTCTGGTTGCATGCGCGTATTCTGCCAGTCCGCCCATAAACCGGGTTCTCACCCTGGACGCTCGCAAACAGCAACGCGTTGCCCGGCACCTGCTGATGTACATCAAGTTTTATTGCATCGCAGCAAAATAGGCTTGCACATCACGCCAAGATCTCTATAATTATTTGTATGCTGCACTGCACCATGCACAAAATATAGGCAATGTTCGGAGCACATGGTTTTTTAACTTACCTACTGGAGTGATCAAAATGCTAACCGTTGAACAAGTAATGGCGTCCCACAAAGCGAACCTCGAAACCCTTTTTGGCCTGACCGGCAAGGCGTTTGAAGGCGTTGAGAAGATGGTCGAGCTCAATCTTGCCGCCTCTAAAGCTGCCTTGGCCGATGCATCGAACCACACCCAATCTGTTTTGAGCGTGAAAGACGCCCAAGAATTACTGGCTTTGCAATCAGGGCTGCTGCAGCCTTTGGCGGAAAAAACACTGGCCTACAACCGCCATTTGTATGACATCGCCACCGGCGTGACCGCCGAGTTCAGCAAAAACCTGGAGAGCCAGACCGCCGAAGCCCAGAAGAAGTTTATGGATGTGGTCGACAATGCCGCCAAAAATGCACCAGCGGGCTCTGAAGCAGCCGTTGCCATCATGAAAAGCAGTGTCGCGGCCGCTAACAACGCCCTGGAATCCGTCCAAAAAGCCGTTACACAGGCCACCGAAGTAGCCGAGGCCAACTTCAACGCAGTTGCGGCAACCGCGACAAATGGGGTGAAAGCTACAACGAAGAAGCGCTAAGCGTGTCTGCTTTACAACTATTGGAGGCACTCACCTAGACACATAAGGGAAAACCCTAATACAATACGATCACTGAAACAAATTTGTTCACTCAGTTTGTACGGTACCAGTTGTCTCCTCGGGTCCTTTCGAAACCAACAGGTTCAGGGATCCCTTCAGGGCCTCGTTGCAAAACGAGGCCTTTTTTTTTGCCCCTCCACAATGCATTAATGCGATTTCGCAGCGATAGCGGCTCGCAGTTGTGGCATCAACTGCAGCATGGCCTGCCTCCCTGCCTCTATGGCACGTTTGCGCGCACTGAAATCTGCACTGGAAACGCCGACTAAAGCGGGCCGCACAACAATGTCGGCGTCCCTGAGCTCAAACTGGTTGATGCTGTTGCCCATAATCGCGAAAGTCTGCAGCAAGACATCCAAGGTGCCTCCGGTGCCATTGCCTTCAGGCGCACTCGAAATGTCGACTGCGATCACCAATTCTGCCCCCATCTTGCGTGCCGCACGCACGGGTACGGGGGACACCAATCCACCATCGACATAGTCACGGCCTGATATTTTTACTGGCTGAAACACGGCAGGCACCGCGCTCGAAGCCCGCACCGCCGTTCCCGTGTCGCCTTTTTGGAAGACCACGCTTTGCCCGCTGTTTAGGTCGGTCGCAACAATGCCCAATGGCAGCACCATGTCTTCGAGGCGGCGAGAGC
>JBBRNS010000255.1:0-5259 GCA_038230175.1 Burkholderiales bacterium | reverse complement strand
GGCTGTCGGGTAGGCTGCCCGCAAAGTAGTCGCGTTGGTTGTCCGGGTGGTGCTGGTAGTGGCGCGCACCATAGAGCGCCCAGCGTGCCAGG
Organism: Burkholderiales bacterium; assembly: GCA_038230175.1. Taxonomy (GTDB): domain Bacteria; phylum Pseudomonadota; class Gammaproteobacteria; order Burkholderiales; family Burkholderiaceae_C; genus Allorhodoferax. The sequence goes on along the minus strand of JBBRNS010000255.1, from coordinate 5,167 downwards.
CCCGCGACCGATAGCACGCCCAGCAGCCGGGGCGCGTGCTCTAGCAGCACCGGCAGGCCCGGGCTTGCAAAGGTGGTGTGGTGGCCGTGGATGGAGACCGATGTGCGGCCCATCACGTCGCGCACCAACGCCAAATAGCGGCGCAGGGGGGTAGGGCCTTGCAGGCGGCGTGCAACAGCGGCCAGGGTGTTGAGCAATGGGGCCATGGCCGCGCTGTTGGGCGACTTTTGCATGGCCACCAAGAGCGCATCGACATCTTCTAGCGCCGCTTCGCCCACGTGCTCGGCCACCTGGGGCCACTCTTGCAGCATTGCTAGCACCGGCTCGGCGCCCCGACCCATTTTGCCTAAAGAGCGAGCGCTGTTGAGGTAGTTGTCAATGCCCGCCGGGCTCAAGAGCCGGGCGGCTTCTTGCATGCACTCGGCAAAAACGGCTTGCACCGCCGGAAAGCTGCACGCCAATTGGGCGCGCCATGTTTCCAGTTGCTCAGGCGAACACGGCATCGATGGTGTGGTCCAGCGTTTGGCGAATGTCGGCGTCGTCGGTAATGGGTCGCACCATGGCCATACGGCATGCGTCGCGCGCCGAAACCCCTTGGCGAATCAACACCGCCGCATAGACCAGCAAGCGGGTGGAGATGCCCTCTGTCAGGCCATGCCCTTTGAGCTGGCGGGCGGCGTGGGCCACACGCACCAGCGAGGCGCACGTCGATTCATCAAGGCCGGTTTCAGTGCTGACGATTTTTGCTTCCAGTTCCGCGCCGGGGTAGTCAAATTCAAACGCTGCAAACCGCTGCTTGGTCGAGGGTTTGAGATCTTTGAGCAGGCTTTGGTAGCCCGGGTTGTACGAGATGACCAGTTGAAAATCGGGGTGGGCCTTGACGGTTTCCCCTTTTTTGTCCAGCGGCAACTGGCGGCGGTGGTCGGTCAAGGGGTGGATCACCACCGTGGTGTCTTGGCGTGCTTCGACGATCTCGTCAAGGTAACAAATGGCGCCGGTGCGTGCCGCCACGGTCAGTGGGCCGTCCTGCCAGCGGGTGCCGTTGGCGTCGAGCAAAAATCGCCCGACCAGGTCGCTGGCGGTCATGTCTTCGTTGCAGGCCACGGTAATGAGCGGACGGCCCAGGCGGTGGGCCATGTGCTCAATAAAGCGCGACTTGCCGCAGCCAGTGGGCCCCTTCACCATAACCGGCAGGCGCGCCGCATAAGCCGCCTCAAACAATGCCACCTCATTACCTTGGGCTTGGTAGAAGGGCGCAGCGCCGGGGGTGTTCAAAGTAGTCATACCGGGCTCTCATTTGATGTTGTCAAGGTAAACGGACCCTGATGGGTTAGGAGGCTGGGTGGCACAGCGTTCTGCGCAGGTAAAGGAGGAGCCCGCAACGCGGGCGGGGGACACGGAGCAGAACGCTGTGCCGCCCAGACTCCGGGCAGATTAGCGGTGACTGCCGATCTTCTCACGCCATCCAGGGAACAACTTGTCGGCATCACCCGGGAACGATTCAAACGCACGCGCAAATTCTTTGTGCTCCTTGGCAAACTCAATCGGATCAGCGCCGGCTTTCCAGCATTCGTACGATTGGCGCAGCGAGATAGCGCCCGCTGCAGGGCTGTCAATGTGGCCGTAGGCGCCACCGCCCGAGGTGTTGATAACGTTGCCGTGGCCCAAGTTTTCAAAGAAGCCAGGCAGGCGCAGCGCATTCATGCCGCCCGAGATAATGGGGGTGGTGGGCTTCATGCCATACCACTTTTGGTAGTAGACCGGGCCTTGGGATTCGTCACGCTCAATCATGTAGGCGATATTTTTGTCGGAGTTTTCGCCCTCCATCTTGCCGTAGCCCATGGTGCCGACGTGGATACCCGATGCTCCTTGTAGGCGGGAGATCTTGGCCAGCACAAAGGCGGTGTAGCCGCGTTTTGCCGATGGCGAGGTGATCATGCCGTGGCCTGCGCGGTGGTAGTGCAGGTACTGGTTGGAATACTGTCGCCGGGCCGTGGTGATCATGCCGGGGCCGCCCACGAAGCCGTCCACCAAGAATGCCACTTTGTCGGCATCGGGGCCAAAGGTTTCAAGAATGAAGTCAGCGCGCGCCAGCATTTCGTAGTGGTCATCGGCGGTGATGTTGGCCGAGAAAATCTTGGCCTGGCCGGTCTCGTCCATGGCGCGCTTCATGGCGTCGTAGACCAGCGGGTACACCTTTTTGGCCGGGCAGAACACCTGGTTGCCTTGGGGTTCGTCGTTTTTGATGAAATCGCCACCCAGCCAAAACTGGTAGGCGGCGGCGGCAAACGGCTCAGGACGCAGGCCCAGCTTGGGCTTGATGATGGTGCCGGCGATGTAGCCACCGTTTTGCATAGGGCGCCCCAAAATGCGCCACAGGTCGGTGATGTCTTTGGACGGGCCGTCAAACAACTGGATGGCGCGCTCAGGGAAGTAGATGTCGTGGATCTTGCCGTATTCGATGTCGCCCATGCCTTGGTTGTTGCCAATGATGAGCGTCAATATGGACACCATCATCATGCGGCCGTCGGTCATGTTGCGGTCAAAAAGGTCCAGCGGATAAGCGATGCGCATGTCCTCTTGGGCCTCGTCGATCATGTACACCAACGCATCGACACCGCGTGTGAAGTCGTCGGTGGTGGACACTTCCACATTAGTGCCAGTAGACGATTCGGCCGCAAAGTGCGCCGCTGCTGCCAGGTAGCCGTGGCCCGACTTGGGCTTCATCTTGTAGGCAACCAATATGTGTTTGCCTCCTTTAATTAACTCTTCTTCTGTGAGGCTGAGGTCAGCGTAGCGGTTGGATTGGTCCATTTATAGTCTCCGGTGTAGGCAATAGTGGAGGACTATAAGAAGGTTTACGCATAAGTAAAAGTAATTTTTTTTGTTTAAAAGATCAGTTTTAACTTATTTTAAAGTTCGAGCAACGGTGTGGGTTCGTTGGATAGGCGGACCTTAAGTTCGTCGGTCATTGCATTCATCTCAGCGCGGATCCGTTCGATCTCGACGTTGAGCATCAATCTGACCTGTCTGCTGGATTTGTTCTTCAGGTCGCACGCGCGGATGGTCGGTTGGTAGCGTTTGCACATGGCTATGTAATGGTCGAGTTTTTTGCAAGGTGGTAAGGGGATGTTGATGCCGCGCAGCCCATTGGTCAGTGGCACGGTCCAACCAAAGGGCAAGGTGATAGGTAAGTTCCAGGCTTGCGCACCCTGGTGGACCACCAAGCAGATGCTGGCGTCGGCCCGAATGGCCGCTGCGATCATCCCTTTGGATCGAAACGGGGCCACGTATTCGTCGTAGGCCAAAAGACAGTTTGCGCCCTCGGGTGCGGTGCCAGTGACTCCCATGTCGTGGTTCTTTAGCAGTGTGACAAACGCGTCCATCGTCGTGATGTCGGTCGGCGCGCCCAGAACGGTCTCGTAGTAATGCTTGAACCCTGGCACCAAAAAAACTGCCTTGTGCGGGAAAAATCCGCCGACGATGTCGCCATAGCCTTGCTCCAGAAAGTACCGACCGGCCAAGGCCGCCAACGGAAGCCAGGCCACATTCGGCCCGTGCGAGGCAATCGCGACCACTGGCTTACCGTCGGTGGGAAGCAGCGCTTCACCATTGATGAGTTCTGCTTTGTGGACCATCTTGCGCAGCACGAAATCCGAAAACGGTTGGTATTTCTTCATCTGCACGCCTTTGCAGCCGCCGGTGGAAAAATTGCGACCTCGACGCATGAATTCGGTCAAGCTGGCGGTTTGGGTAACAGGGGTTGCGATCATTTCAATCTCCTTTTAGCCAAATATCGGAAACTTGCGCAGGGCTGCGAGTTCGTCCATTCCAGCCTGAATGCGGGCCTCGATGTCTTCGTAGACGCTCTGGACATAGATGGGATCGTCCGCCAGTTCAGGATTCGCATCGCAGTAAACGGGCTCCAAAAACCGGGTGCGAATTTTGGATGGCAAGGGAATATGCTGCAGCGGCGTAACGTGCAGCGTTATTCCAAGGGGCCAACTCAGGGTGATGGGTGCCACTTCGACACGAAGCCATTTTTTTAAACGCAGTAGTCGGGCGAGGGCGCGCCCCTCGGAGAGCACAAACAAGGTGTCATGCCCGCCCACCGTAGCGACGGGGACAATCGGTGTGCCGGTGCGAATGGCCATGCGGATGAAACCGGTCTTGCCACCCAGAACGACACGGTCACGCTGGGTCCATGGGCGAAAGGCGTCTTGTTCACCACCCGGCCACAGAATGACATCGTCGCCCTGTTCAAACGCTGCCGCAATGTTGTCTCGCGTCGGGCTGATGACACCCGTGCGGCGAAAATAGCTGCCCAGACCCGGTGTTTTCATCAGGATGTCGTGTGCGGTTGGGTGCAGGGTGCGTGAGCCCTCAAATCGCCGCCACCAGGCGTAAGCAATGGTCCACGCATCCATCGTCAAAGGGCCGCCAGAATGCCCGCCTATGAGCAGAGATGGCTGATCGGGCAGATTCTCCCAGCCGCTGATATCAAGCCGGAAGTAGTAGTCCAGCAAGCGGTTTACAAACCACGACTGCTTTTTCATCAGCACGGGATCGGGCGTGTTGATGCTCTGGGGTACCACAGCAGAAGCGCGCGTTTTTACCGATTTGAGGGCGGGCTTGCGGGTCGGTTTGACTGTGGAATAGACAGGTTTTTGTTCGGAAAGTCGGGCTGCGGCAGTCATGCATTCTCCTGTAGTGAGGGTGGTCATCGCCTTTGTCTTGCGATTGGTCATATTGTGTACATGTGTACACAATAAGTACAGAAGAATTTCTAAAATAGAAGCAGTTTGTCGATAGTTCTTATATTACATGTGATCTACAGCGTTGTTTTTCTTGAATTTTAAATAGTACGTATGTACACATTTGTATTGTGTCGGCGTACGGACTGCGTCATAAAAGTCCGACGGGTCGTTAGGCCCATCCATCTATGAGCAGTCCTCCCTGTTCTACAAGAAAGGCTTTAAATGCCTGCGCGGCGGGGGCTAGGCGTTTGTTGTGCAGGTGGGTGATGTACCAGTTGCCCATCATGGGCAAACCGGCCACATCCAGCAACGCCATGTGGCCACTGGCCAGCTCGTGGCGCACCGTGCGCAGCGACAAAAAGCTCAGGCCCATACCTGCCATAACGGCTTGCTTGATGGTCTCGTTGCTG
>JBBRNS010000254.1:0-5288 GCA_038230175.1 Burkholderiales bacterium | reverse complement strand
TTCTGGCAAACATCCGCGAGGCTTGCGGGGATAGTTGCCACGATGCAGCACACCGCCGCACCCTATGCATCCACCGGCACGGGTCTGCTGGGCAAATTCCTGGTCCACGCGCAGCAGAAATTGGAAGAATCTTGGGTCTTGAAGCAGAAAGTGGGACACTGGACAGGCCTCGAGGTGTGGTAACCCAGAGGCTCCCCCAAAGGGCGCTTTTAATCAAGTTCCCCGAGGGGGGTCACCACCGCCACATCACGCAGCTTGATCAAAACGGGGCAGATTGCCATCGTTGAATGTGATCATGCTCAGCTGGCGGCATCTCCTGGCAAATGCCCGGAAAGCGTCGTTTCAAAGTCTGCAGCGGCAAAAAGTGCAGAGAACTCCTGCGCCAAATAGTTGCGTAGTTCGGCAGGCATGGCACTGCATTCTTTGATCAGCTCCGGGCGACGGTCGCTTACCGTGATGATGCCTCCATGTCGTGACTACCCAAATAATCCGGCTGCCCCCTGGCGGTTTTCCCACGGTCTTTAAAAGCCTCCAGCTTGGTGGCGATAAATACTGGCGCTGAAATCAGCTTGATGGTCTGACCGGAGGGCAGTGTCACCGGCTGCGCGGTTGCTATCGCCAATGGATACCAGCGGTTGGCAAAGCCCAAAATCTCTTTCACCGTAGGCATCACATCCAGGGTTACGTTTTTGTAGACCCATCGGCATATGGGTGCATCGGGCCGCATGTCGTTGCTAAAGCCTTGCGCACGCACGCGGGATTCGATGGCGTGGTAGTCGTGCACGGCGAGCGCTTGGGCCACGATGTCTACGTCTTCAGTAATGCGAATACGGTCCGGGCGGGCCTGAGTAAGCAACAAGCCAGTGGCGCATCCGCCCACAACCACCACATCGTCACACACCGGCCCCAGGGCGTGGGCTACCAGCTCCAGAATGGCTAGGTTCGGATTACTCAAGGTGTTGCATCACTTCAAGCGTTCTTCGAGCAGGGCGCGGGCTATCTCCCGTTCGCGCGCTTGGCCAATGCGCAGCGCGTCGAACAGCGCTAACAGTGCATACAAGGCCGGGTCTGCTTGCGCAGCCAATGGCAGCTTGGGGTATAGAGACAACAGCGTATTGCCGCGCACCGGGCCGTCCTGGTGCGGCCACACCGGTGGTAGCTCGTCGTCTGCCATCAGTTTGGACTTGAGCGGCTCTACACCATTGGCTGTGGGGAACCCAATGGTGACCTCGCCCCGCACTGCCGGAAAAAAGTAGGCCGCGCCTTGCAACACCATGGGCCGGAATGCAGGCATGACCAACGCGGGCGCGCCGTTCACCTCTGTCAGCAAACGCGCACCCGACAGCCGCGCCAAACAGGCATGCGCCTCAAACTGCGACATCTTCATGGCTCGGGCCAACTCGGTATAGGGCACTTTTTGACCCGCCAGACAGACCAGCTTGAACGCCATGGCCAAGTCTTGCGGCTTGAGTGACCATTGGGCGTGGCTAAGGCGAGATTTGATTCCGGTGGAGCTCATGGTGTGCATTGTATGCAGTTTGCATATCGCATACGAAGAGACTTATGCAATTTGCATTTTGCATAAGTGGCGAAATCACCGGCACCGAGCGTTTGGTATCAAATCGGCCTCTAGCCCACGTATTCATTGCGCAATTCGCTATTTATTTGGGAGCAACCAACTAGCCCCAAGACCGCGTCAGCAGCTCATCCAGCGCATCGGCAATGGCCTGCCCCTGATCGGCCAGTGATCCAACATGCTCACCCAGTTGATCCAGCGCCACTGAAACCATGTCCAGCGGATGCAGCACCATATCCAAGCCTTCCACCTGAAAAGCGGGGTTCATGCGAGAACCTACCGTGGGTGTATTGCCTGGCAACGCGCTGCGGCGCACCAAGGGCACCACCACGCGCCTGCGGTAGCGGTCAAATTGCGCAGACTGCACCAGCACGACGAAAGGGATGGACTGGCGCAGCGCACCCTTGTTGCGATGCACATCAAACTGCGCCATCAGAGCGTGGAATGTTCGTCTGCGAACGAGCCCACCGCCGCATGCACTGCATTCCAGTCGGCAGCGCAGGTATCGGCCAGTTGCTGGCGCGAGCGCTGCGCCTGCTGTTGGCTGGCGACGAAGTCGGTCAGCAGCATCTCCATGGTGGCGGACAGGTTGCTGGTGTAGGCCTTGGCTTGCATTACGAGAGCCTCGTTCAGGGTCAAGTTGACGGGGCGTTTGCGAGATTGGTCGACAAGACTGGTCATCAGAAGTCCTTGAAAACTATGCAATGCGCATATTATGCGCATAACCGATCTTGGCTCTTGCCATTTTTGTCATGACATACAGGTGGGGACATTGAATTTGACGCGCCGCGTCTGGACATAAACACCCGCGCATCCGATGTGGAATAAGCCTACGCATGTTCGTTCTGGACACCAACGTTATATCGGAGCTGCGACAAGGCAAGCGCAACCAGTCGGCTGAAGTGCGCGGCTGGGCAGACATCAACTGCAAACTCTTGTTGCGGCATTCGCTCACGCGGCCACGTTGCGTTTTGCTGGCGCTCAATAGATAACTCCAAAGATTTCTCACACCAAATAGAAATCAAAAATCAAAAATCAATAAATAATTCTTTTAAATCAAAAACTTAACAGACCATCCATAGCGACCTCTTTGGCTACTCCGTGGTTTTCTTTGATACCGAAGAACCAGCTGCCCCACCACCAAGCACCCATTTAGGCCAGCGTCGTCCGCCAGCGTTTTGGATCTGCCCCGAGTCAGCCAATTGCCGCAGAAGGTTGTGAATGCGGTTGAGCTTTTGGTCTTCCGTCAGTATTTCCGGCAACTTCACCAGCAGCAGCGTGTCAATGTCTTGACGCGACACGGGCTGATGCTCGCCCACCAGCGCCACGATCAGGTAGCGGTAGTACTGGCTGTCAAAACCCCGGTTGCGGATGTGCTGCGCCTTCTGGCATGCCACGGCCGCCACACTGCCAGCCACCAGCAAATTGGGATACCGCCCTTCCACCAGCTTGGCCGTCTTCGGTCGCTTGGCTTGGTCCGCTTCAATGCGCTGCCCCTTTTGCACCTTGTCCAGCAGCATGATGGTGCCCAAGTCCAGTTCGCCCTGCGCCATCAGCAGCCGCGTGTAGCGCACATCCAGAATGCGGCCACACAACGTGACCATCACTCGCTCGGGCTGCGACAGGTCGTAATCTGGCAGCGGGAAGAACCGCCGGCCAGATAGGGGTTGCGGTAGATTTCCAACGGCGCGACCAGGACAATCACCGCCCCCACCCGGCCTAGCAAAAAGCCGCCCACATTGGTCAACAGCAGGCCGTGCAGCGTTGCAAGCTCACTACCCCGGATCAACAGCCCGATACGCCTGATCTGGCCGATTTGGCACCTCTGGAAAACGCAAGACCAGCGAATTCTTCTTCACCAGTACAGCAAGAATGCGGCTCTGCAGGTTCTCCGCATCACGATTCAGCAAACTCGCCAGCTCCTTCGCCGTCAGCCAGCGCCCCGCGCATAGCTGCACGATCAAAGCTTGCATGTCTGGTGGGGGAAGCCGTGCTTTCAGACGCGCTGGCTCGGCTAATGACAGGAGCTCCGGGTTGTTATGAGGGGAGTCCGGGTGATTACGAAGGGAGTCCACACCGGAATTCAGATCAATTACCGGTGGTACTTGGTCAGAATGAGGGGAGCTATCCAACATCTGAGGGGAGTCCCCCGCCACACGGTAGCTCGCCCAGCGCCGCTGGTTTTGCTGGGTGAGCAGCCCATCCCGCACCAAAGCCTGCAGCACGGCGGTAATGTCTTTTGAGTGTTCGCCGGTGATTTCCTGCATGCGCCCATTGGTCACACCGCCTTCCACCTGCGCCGTCACTACTGCCTGCACTGCCGTCTTGTCCAAGCGGGCAAACAATTCACCAAAGCGGTCCCGCAAGGCCTGCTCCACCTCGGGTGGAATCAGGCTGACCAAGGGCAAAACCAGTTTGACGCGGTCGGGCTGAACGGTTTCCTCCAAACGCGGGGAGCGCCAGTGCTGGGCACGCCAACCAGCACGAATCTTGTCCATTCCAGAGCCTGCCTTGTCACCCCCGCCCATCAACTGAAACATGAGCTGCAGACTCTTGTTGCGGCACTCACTGACGCCGCCGCGCAGCAACTGCTCACGCGACACCAACAACGAGCCGGGGTTGGACAGTTCAATGCGATCGGAATAGCGCTCAATCACCACGCCGCCCTGGCCACGATGGTCCGCGTGGACCAGCGCGTTCACCACCGCCTCGCGCAGCGCCTCGTGCACCGGGGAGTCGTCTTTGCGGTACATCTCTCGGTCCAACTGGAACGGCATTTTCAAGTCGCCGGACAGGCGCTGCATCACCCTCACATAAAACTGGAACAGGTTGTTTTCCCAAGTGCCATCGGGCACCACGCGATCCGTCCAGCGCAAGGCCGGGTCATCCGAGAGGCGCTCGCGGTAGTCCACATGAAAGCCAGGCAACGCATCGCGCAAGGCTTCAAACCGGCCAAACATCAACAAGCCCGCTACCGTGCTGCCCTCCACGCTGGTAGCGCGATCGCGCCGCAGTGCGCCCAATTTGGTCAGCAACGCCACATCGTCCAGCAGCAGCCAGGGATGATCGGGCGCCCGTGATGCAAAACGATTGCGGTATTGCTTGACCGTGTCGGGGTCAAAGTCGGGTTGGCCAAAATGCTCCAGCACCAATGCATCGGCAGGCGCCTCGGACTGGTCGGCCAACATGCGCCGCACTTCGTCCTCGGTGCAGTGGTAATCGCCCTCTTCGGCTCGGCGGTATGTACCGGTCATGGGGTTGGGGCCGACATACACAGGGCGCTGCAAGCGCGTGGCTCGCGGCACGCTCACCACCACAAACTGGCGGCCCTCGTCTTCCACCGTGCGCATATCGTCATCGCGCAGCAAATTGTGACTGACCTTGTGGCGATCATTCAGCTGGCCCCACAGCACATTGCGCAGCTGCGCGCCATCCGGCACGCCCTCCCACACCAAACCGGCTGGCTTTTCGGCCACGCCCAGCACGATGGTGCCGCCCTGCGTGTTGGCCATGGCGCTGTAGGTTTCCCAAAAGCTGCCGGGCAACCCACCGCGAGCTGATTTGAATTCGGTGTCGATACCCTCGGTGCTGGATTGCAGGGCGGAGAAAAGGTCGAGTTGGCGCATGTTATTTCTTTAGTGACTTCTTTGAAGCTGCACGCGCGCTCACGAAAAATTGCGAATCTTGCTTCACCCGCTCAACCATCCAATCT
>JBBRNS010000253.1:0-5313 GCA_038230175.1 Burkholderiales bacterium | reverse complement strand
GGGCAAATTCTTCAGTCGTTGCAAAGGCTAAGTGCTACCGTTTTGATAGCTGCTTGCGCACATTCTATGAGGGCCAGAGGCACTTTTTGCATTAAATGTGGCCAGCAATGGGCGCCAGCGCGGTATGCACATCGCCACACTGGGCGCGGTGGCGCAGGGCGTGGTCTATCACCACCAGGGCCAGCATCGCCTCGGCAATGGGTGTGGCGCGAATGCCCACACAGGGGTCGTGCCGGCCTTTGGTGATGACATGGGTGGCGTTACCCGCCATATCGATCGAATCACGCGGGGTAATGATGGAGCTGGTCGGTTTGATGGCGATGCTCACCTCCAGGTCTTGGCCGCTGGTAATGCCGCCCAGCGTGCCACCGGAGTTGTTGGTGGCGAAACCTGCGGGGGTAAGGCTGTCGCCATGGAACGTGCCGCGCTGGGCTACGCTGGCAAAACCGGCGCCAATTTCTACGCCCTTGACCGCGTTGATGCCCATCATGGCGTAGGCAATGTCGGCGTCCATCTTGTCAAAAAGCGGCTCACCCAAACCTACCGGCACGTTAGATGCGCTGATGCGGATGCGTGCGCCGCACGAGTCGCCCGCTTTACGCAGGGCATCCATATAGTCTTCTAGCGCCTGCACGTTGGCCACCGGCGCAAAAAACGGGTTGTTGGGCACATGGTCCCACGCCTCAAAGGCGATCGCTTTTTCCCCGATTTGCGTCATGCAGCCGCGAAAGGTGGTGCCAAATTTTTCAAACAACCACTTCTTGGCCACTGCACCCGCCGCCACCATGGGCGCGGTCAGGCGTGCGCTAGAGCGCCCTCCCCCGCGTGGGTCGCGGATGCCGTATTTTTGGAAATAGGTGTAGTCGGCGTGCCCAGGGCGGAAGGTCTCTAGGATGTTGCCGTAGTCTTTGCTGCGCTGGTCGGTGTTTTCAATCAAGAGCGCAATCGGCGTTCCCGTGGTCTTGCCTTGGTAGACGCCGCTCAAAATTTTGACCGCGTCGGGCTCATTACGCTGGGTAACGAACTTGGAGGTGCCGGGACGGCGGCGGTCCAGATCAACCTGAATGTCGGCCTCGCACAGGTCCATGCCGGGCGGGCAGCCGTCGATTACGCAGCCAATGGCCGGGCCGTGGGATTCACCAAAATTGGTGACGGTAAAGAGATGTCCAAATGTGTTTCCGCTCATGGGGGCCAATTATCCGCCAAGCGCACCATTTATTTGGGCGCGGCTGCATCCATAGGCGTCTGGACAACGTTCTATATACAAGGCTGGACCGGCTGCGCTGCATGCTGGGCCCCAATGCAGTTACATTCAGCAAATTTGAACAGTGCCGCCAACCCATTTGAAATTGACGCAACCCATCTATCCCTACACTGACCCCTATGCAAGCCACAAGCACCATACCACCCGCCGCCCGCTACACCACCACCGCGATTGCCCTGCACTGGCTGTTGGCCTTGGCTTTGGTCGGCATTTTTTCGGTCGGCCTGTACATGGCTGACCTGCCCTTCTCCCCACAGCGGCTTAAGCTGTACAACTGGCACAAGTGGGCGGGCATCACCATCTTGACACTCTCCGCCCTGCGACTGCTCTGGCGCCTAAGCCATAAGCCGCCGCCACTGCCAGCAGCCGTGGTGCAGGCCATGCCAAGCTGGCAGCTGCGGGCTTACAACGCCACCCATGTGGCGCTGTATGCCTTGTTCTTCATCGTGCCGCTGGTAGGCTGGGCCTATAGCTCGGCGGCGGGGTTCCCGATCGTGGTCTTTGGCGTTCTACCACTGCCCGACTTTGTACCCGCCGACAAAGCCTTGGCTGAATTGATCAAACCTTTGCATGGTTTATCGGCTTACGCCCTGGCCGCCCTGGTCGTGCTGCATGTGGCCGCTGCACTCAAACACCACTGGGTGGACAAGGATGGCTTACTCAACCGCATGCTGCCCACCCGCCAATAGCCCGCTTACACCGAAAGCCAATCACGATGAAAAAACTTTTAAAAACCTTTTCCCTCTCCACGCTGCTGCTCACTGCCCTGCTGGCGACGCCCGCCTGGGCGCAGCAAAAACTCATACCTGCGCAGAGCGACATTCGTTTTTCCATTCAGCAAATGGGCGTTACCGTGCAGGGCCAGTTCAAGCGTTTTGACGCACAGGTCTCTTTTGACCCCGCCAAGCCTGAGGCCGCCAAACTGGCCTTTACGGTCGACATAGCCAGCGCCACCATGGGCTCGCCCGAGATTGACCCCGAGCTGCCCAAGCCGGTGTGGTTCAACACCGCCAAGTTCCCGCAGGCCACCTTCCAGTCGACCAAGGTTAAGGCCTTGGGCAGCGGCAAGTTGGAGGTGACCGGCAAACTGACCGTCAAGGGCAACACGCGCGATGTCGTGGTGCCTGTAACCCTGACACAAAACGGCGCCACCACTTTGGCCAGTGGCCAGTTCGCCTTAGCGCGACTGGCCTACAAAATCGGCGAGAACGAGTGGGCCGACACCTCGATGGTGGCCGACGCGGTGCAAGTGCAATTCAAGATTGCACTCACCGGCGTAGCCAAACTTTAATTTCTTTAACCCCTTCATTACAAGGACTGCACCATGCGTAAATCACTTCTCACCCTGGCCCTTCTCGCCTTTGGCGCCACCGCGGCCATGGCCGCACCCGAGACCTACAACCTCGACGGCAACCACACCTTCCCCAGCTTTTCTTACAGCCACTTTGGTATGTCCACGCAGATCAGCCGCTTTAACAAGACCACCGGCACCGTGGTGCTGGACAAGGCCGCTAAGACAGGCTCGGTCGATGTGGTGATTGACATGAAATCGGTGGAAACCGGCTCTGCGCTGTTCAACGGCCATATCCAGGGTGAAGACTTTTTGGACACGGCCAAGTTTCCAACCGCCACCTTCAAGTCCACCAAAGTGGTGTTTGCCGGCGACAAGCCCACCAGCGTGGAAGGCAACCTGACTATCAAGGGCGTGACCAAACCCGTGACCCTGACCGTGACGCACTACATGAACATGGCCCACCCCATGCTCAAGCGCGATGCCATTGGTGCGAACGCCAGCACCACCATCAAACGCACCGAATTTAATGCCGGCAAATACGCGCCCAACGTGGGCGACGATGTGACCATTACCCTGTCGCTCGAAGCGATCAAGCAAGAGTAAGCCGCTAAGCGCAAACAACAACGCCCCGCCAGTTGTAAGACTGGCGGGGCGTTGTGCTGTGTGGGCCGGGCCTAGGAAGCGGCCGAGCTGCTGGCCGGGTCGCCGGTGGCATCCTCTTCCGGCCAGTCGCGAATGTAGGCCTTGAGCATTTTGTTCTCAAAATTTTGGCTATCCACCACGGTTTTTGCCACGTCGTAAAAGCTGATCACACCCATCAACATGCCCTGGTCCATGACCGGCATGTACCGCGCGTGGTTGCCCAGCATCATGTGCCGAACGTCGTCCATTTCAGTCTCTAAGGTGCAAATGAGTGGACCGGCGTTCATGGCGCGGTACACCGACATGCTGCCAAAATTGCCACCGTTTTTAACCGCGGACTGAATCACTTCGCGAAAGGTCAGCATCCCCACCACGCGCCCAAACGACATTACCACCAGCGAGCCAATGTCTTTTTCGGCCATCAGTGCCGCTGCATCGACCAAACTGTCTTCGGGCGTGATGGTGTAAAGCGTGTTGCCTTTGAGGCGCAGAATGTCGCTGACTTTCATGGTGTTTCCTAGTGACGCGGCTTGAGCAACCGGCCTGCAAATAATAGCCCACAATGCGGCGACCCCATTGACCGCATTTGAGAGAACCGTATGCCTGGCTACAACGACCCCGGATTTGACACCCTGGCCCTGCACGCAGGCGCCGCGCTAGATGCCACCGGCGCACGGGCGGTGCCGATTCACCTTACGACATCCTTCGTGTTTGAGTCGAGCGAACACGCGCAATCACTCTTCAACCAAGAACGCGCCGGTCATGTTTACAGCCGCATCAGCAACCCAACCAACGCCGTGCTAGAGCAGCGTGTTGCCGCCTTAGAGGGCGGCATAGGCGCCATTAGCACCGCCAGCGGGCAAGCGGCGCTGCACCTGTGTATTGCCACCATCATGGGCGCAGGTTCGCACATCGTGGCCAGCACCGCTCTGTATGGCGGCTCACACAACCTGCTGCACTACACCTTGCGCCGCTTTGGCATTGACACCACCTTTGTGCCGCCGGGTGATATGCACGCCTGGCGCGCCGCCATCCAACCCAACACCAAGCTCTTGTTTGGTGAGACCGTCGGCAACCCCGGTCTGGAGGTGTTGGACATCCCCACCGTGGCAACCATCGCACATGAGGCCGGGGTGCCGCTGCTGGTGGATTCCACCCTCACCTCACCCTGGCTGGTGCAACCCTTGGCGCTGGGGGCGGACCTGGTCTACCACTCGGCCACCAAATTCCTCAGCGGACACGGTACGGTGATTGGCGGTGTGGTGGTCGATGGCGGCACGTTTGACTGGGCGCGCGCGTTTGAGGAAAGCGGCAAATTTGCCGAGCTGGCCGCGCCCTATGACGGGTTTCACGGCATGAACTTCCAAGAGGAAAGCACCGTGGGTGCCTTCTTGCTGCGGGCCCGGCGTGAAGGCCTGCGCGACTTTGGCGCCTGCCTAAGCCCGCACTCGGCGTGGCTGATATTGCAAGGCATAGAGACCCTTGGGCTGCGCATGGCGCGCCACATGGGTAACACCGAAAAGGTCGTGCAGTTTTTAGCGGCCCAGCCGCTAATCGGCCGTGTGGGTCACCCCCTGTTGGCCAGCCACCCCAGCCACTTGCTTGCGCAAAAGCTGCTGCCACGGGGTGCGGGCTCGGTGTTCAGTTTCGACCTGAAGGGCACACGCAAACAAGGCCAGGCTTTTGTAGAGGCGCTCAAAGTGTTTAGCCACCTGGCCAATGTGGGCGACTGCCGCAGCTTGGTGATCCACCCGGCCAGCACCACCCACTTTCGCATGGACGAAGCTGCTTTGGCGGCCGCCGGCATCACCCAGGGAACGATACGCCTCAGTATTGGGCTGGAAGACCCAGACGATTTGATTGACGACCTGCAGCGCGCCCTGAAAGCCGCCGAAAAGTCGGCTTGAGGCTGTCTAATTGCTCTTATTTTGATAGCTTCTTGCGCATATTCTACGAGGGCTAGAAGCCTATTTCGTAAGTGCTCCACAAACCCCAGTAAGTCAATCGGCCGTTTCGCCCGATAAATCTGCTATGCGCACATTCCAAGGCAGCAACGCCTCAACATCCTCGACCGTCTTGGCCGCAGGCAAATCGCGCAGCACCCGGCGCAGCC
>JBBRNS010000252.1:0-5340 GCA_038230175.1 Burkholderiales bacterium | reverse complement strand
CATCCGTTCTTATTGCGCCACCATGCACAAGCAAGGGGGAAATGTCTTTGAGGCGCTTGTCGCCACCTTCAAGGGCACGACCCTTCAGCCAAGCTTCGCCTGAGTCTTGTGCAAGCGCCTACAACTGGGCTGAGTAGTTACGCCCGAAGTTTCATACGACGGTGATGATTCCACCATCTCCGATGCGACTCCAGGGCAAACCCAGAACCAATGCATCAAGTTGGGGGCGGCTCAAACCGAACCGCTCAGCAGCACTCCCGGTGGGCCAAACAAAGTGACCTTGGTGCAGTCGCCTGGCTGCCAACCAGATGCCGATGCCGTCATGAACGAGCACCTTCATGCGGTTGGCACGCCTGTTGGCAAACAAGTAGGCCGTGTGGGGGTAGGCTGCGCCAAAGACTTGCACAACGCGGGCCAGCGCCGAGTCAGTACCCGCGCGCATGTCCAGTGGCTCGGTTGCCAGCCATACGGAGTCGATGCGGATCATTGGTAAGCGCTCCATCAACCCCAGTAGCTCAAGGAATCGTTCTGGCCGCCAAATCTGCTCTGCGCACATTCCAAGGCAGCAACGCCTCCACTGCTTCAACCGTATTGGCCGCTGGCAAGTCGCGCAGCACCCGACGCAGCCAAGCATAGGGCTCCAGTCCATTGGCTTTGGCCGTCTGCACCAGTGAATAGATCACCGCACTGGCATGTGCGCCGGCCGGGGTATCACTGAACAACCAGGCCTTGCGACCCATCACAAACGGGCGAATCGCGTTTTCACAGCGGTTGTTGTCGATCGGCAGATCCCCGCGCTCGGTATAGCGCGTCAGCCGACTCCACAAATTACCCATGTACGCCATCGCGGTACCCAAGGTGCTCTTGGGGGTCACCAATGACTGGTTTTTCTGTAACCAAGCCTGCAACTCAGCCAAAATCCCCACACTGCGGCCCTGACGCGCAGCATGACGCGCCTCATCACTGCCATCCTTGAACTCACGCTCAACGCCATACAACTTGCCAATCATGGCCACCACCTCGTCAGCCAGACCACGTTTACCCTTGGGCTGCACTCGCACCGCTTCTACAAAGCGCCGGCGCACATGCGCCCAGCATGCCAGGCGAATGATGTCACCGCCACGCTCCAGCGCGTTGTAGCCGTCATAGCCATCGGTCATCAAATAACCCTTGTAGCCCTCCAGCAGGCGAATCGGCACCACCGCACTGCGACTGCGGTCGTAGTCATAAAGCACCACCGGCTTGTCCGGTGGCCCCCCGGTTTGCACCCACATATAACTGTTGGACGTGGGGGCCTTGTCCTTTTCTTTAAGCACCTGAACCACCGTCTCATCCATGTACAGCAAGCTGCAATCCAACAAGATGTCACGCGCCAGGTTGTGCAGCGGCTGCAGTAAGCCTGCGCAGCCAATGACCCAGCGCGCCAGAGTTTGCCGGGGCACCACCACATCATGGCGACTTAAAACATGCTCGAAGCGCGCCAGTGGCAAGCCATCAACGAACTTGACTGCCAACAGCATGGTCAAAAAGTCGGCGCTGGCGTTGCTCTTGGGCAGTGGCCGGGGCGGTAGTGCTGCCGTGATCGGGGCATGCACGCCGGCCGGGCAGCCGTAGCGCTTGCGAATGTTACGGATCACACGCACTTGCATCGGCACGATGTCGATTTGCTCGCTGACCTCTTGGCCTTGTCTCTACCATCTCGGTGCCACAAGGGCAGATGCGATCAGCTTGCGGGACATCATGAATCACGTCCACACGGGGCAACCCTGCGGGCAGTGGGCGGCGTTTACCGCGGGTCACGGGTGGAGCTGGTTGAGTTGCAACGCCATCTTCAGCGCTTGCCTGTGGCGCTGGCGCAATGATTGCCTGGTCTTGGGCCTCAGGATTGAGTTGCGCCAGAACTTCGGCTTCATCGAACAAGCGACTCTGGGCGCTGAGTTGCTCGGAGCTGGCTCCAAACATGCGGTGCCTGGCCAAGGTGGCCTGCTCAAGCATGCGGATGATGTATTCATGGGCTTGCAGGCGCATGGCCGCCAGGCTGGTTTGATAGGTCTCTTGTGCGGCTTTCTCACAGGCCGCCTGAGTGGCTGACAGCAGGGCTTCAAACTGGTCTGAAGTGGTCGGCAAACCCGACACTTTTTGCGGCTTCGGGAAGACAATTTCCAGTGGCACAAAGGTGGCTTCAAGAGAGCTAAAAGACATGCTGTATTTTAGCCGTTTCTCATATGAAACACGCGCAAAATTGAGTGTTTTATGAGGTGTATTTTTCGACAAATCAAAGCCTTCCAAGAGCCAGCCAAACTCATGCAAACTGCAGCTCGCAGTGGGCGCTTTTGCATCCACCGGCCAGGCGAATTGATCGGCCTCCAGACGCTTTTGCCACAAACAAAATCCATTGCGGTGCCAGTACAGGGCTTTGAGCTGGGTGTGGCGTCTGTTGGTGAAGACGTACAGCGCGCTGGCAAAGGGGGACAAGCCCAGTTCCTGCTCAACGAATGCGCTTAAGCCGTTGATGGCTTTTCTGAAGTCAATGGGTTCACGACACAGGTAGACCTGATCGATGCTGCAGCCCGGGTGCATCAGTGCGCTGCCTGTGCGTAGTGGCTCAGGGCTGCCAGCCAGTGGGGGTCTGGGCGCGTTGGTAACTCCAGTCGTATGCCGCCGGCCAGTAGCAGGGTGCAGTTGGGCGGTATCGGGTTGTCGACTGCAGCGACGCGCGTTGGGCTCGATGTCGATGTCGATGTCGCTGTCGATATCGTTGGTGTTGGCATAACCGGCGCCATAGTCGGTGTCGCGCATCGGTGCTTTTGCGGCGCAACAGCTGTTTGAGCACTGCACCGGGGTTGGGCGCTTTGGATGCGTAGGGCGATGAATTTGCCTTGCGCCGGTTCGGGCTCTGTGGGTTCGAGGGCTTCGGGTTTGGCGGGTGAGGGGGTCAGGGCAATTGCGTCAATTGCAGTGGCTTTGGTCTGGCGCAACTTTTGTTGCCAGCGATACAGGGTTGAAGCTGCGAGGCCATGCGTTTTGGCATATGCGGCCATGGTGACTCCTTCGCGCCAGGCCGTTGCAACGTGTTGCGCAAATGAGGTTGATCGTGCTTGCATGTCCGTTTTTCCATCTGAGTTGTGATGGCGCAAGCTTGCCGAAGTTGGCAGTGATTTGTAAGTCTGGGGTTTGTGGATCGCTTACCTTAAAGCAGCGCGCAAGGCTATGTTTCCCAGCGTGCCCTGGCAGCGCTGCCAGTTCCACCTTCAACACAATGCACAGGGCTACGTCAGTCGCTTGGACCAGTGCACGCCGGTGGCCCGGCAAATACGCGGCATCTTCAATGCACCCGATGCCATTGAGGCTCAGCGGCTGCTTAACGCTGCACTCAAAGACTGGCAGGTCAGCCACCCGCAACTGGCTGCCTGGGCCGAGAAGAATTTGCCTGAGGGATTTGCAGTCTTTGACTTGCCTGAGGCACACCGGGTGCGCATGCGTACCACCAACGGATTGGAGCGTTTGAACAAGGAGCTCAAGCGCCGAACGCGTGTTGCTACTTTGCTCCCCAACCCTGACAGCTGCCTGCGCTTAATCAGTGCATTGCTGTCTGAACAAGATGAGGAGTGGATGACCACAAAAATCTATCTGAACATGAAGCCCTGAGCGCTGCAAATCAACAACACACAAAACTAAATTTCGGAAATTTACAGAAAAGAAGTTGCTTTATCTTCCTATCACTTTGACTGGTGTGAAGCTTCAGGGAAAAAGTAGATTATTGACTCACATCAACGCCAACACACTTCGCTGAACGAATTTTCCGATTACATTTAAACTGCTGTCTCGAATCTGGGGTCCACTTTACTTATCCAACGCTTTCGAGCATGAATCGACATCAAAAAAACCTATAAAAGCATCTGAAATCACTTGACCGCTGCAAATAGTAACAACATAATTTGGAAAATTACACACCAGATAATTTATGCGAAAAATTAGTTTGAGTGAGGAAGAATTACACATGACAGTGCAATGGGCACGCGTATTCGTCTCGTGGATCAGTAATTCCTGAACACGTCAGTTAGATTTATCCAACTTCCCTGCCGCCGCTAACGTATCCAGCGCACCGCCTGCCTGTTTTTCCCCTTCCTTATTTCCATACCCTTCGCATGACCTTCCGAAATTTTTCTTTCCGCGCACTTGCGCTAGTGACAGCTTGTGCCTATGTCAACCAAGCCAACTTGGTACTTGCTCAGGAGTCCGCCTACAAAGACCTCAACGAGTGCACGAAGAATGAGCAGATCAAGGCCACGATGACCGGAGCCATTACCGGCGCATTGGCTGGTCTTGGAGCTGCGTTTCTTTCCGGTAAGTCCGACAATGCGGGTAGAGCGGCTGCACTGGGAGGTGTGGCTGGTGGCGCGATTGGTTTTGCTACGGCTTACTACAAGGCCATCGGTACGTGCCAAAAACTAAATCCTTCATGGATTCCCGAGTCCAGCCTAATTCGTGATCCGGCCAAAAGCTATGCACAGGTCAATGCTGAAAACCGCTATCGCGCCAGCGATGGCATACGTGTGGTGACCAAAAGCATTGCCATGTCTGAAACAGCACGCCCTGGTGAACAAGTGGAGGTCAGCAGCACCTTCGATGTCATGACGCCAGATGGTGCAGAGACGGCAGTTGTTTTGGACCGCCAATTGTTCGCCATAGTCAACGGCAATGAAACGCCAGTGCCATTTCCCGCTCGGCCGATGGAAGAGCGCACAGTTGCCGCAGGGAGGAGCATTGATTCTGTAAGGTTGCCAATCACATCAGATGCCGTGGCTGGCACTATCTACCGTGTGCAGTTCAGCGTCGCACCGCGAGGCGGTGCGCCCAACGTCATGTCCAAGATGGTCAAAGTTGTCTGAGGTCTGCTCCTGAGCCAGAGGCTTACCCATCAGTTCCGACTAGCAGTGCACACAAGCGCCTCTAATGCGCAACTTTGTCCGTGGCCCTCAAGCCTTCTTCAACTATTTCCTGCCCCAAGGACTCGCGTGTTTTCACACCTGTTTAGAGCGCTGACTATCTTTATCGCCGTGCTCCTGGCTGGCTGCGCCGCCAACCAGTTGCCTGGCTACCAGAATACGTACTACAGCTACAACGTGCCTCAGTCGCTGCTGGATCGTATCGTGCAGTCCTTCCGCGAAAACAACCTGCTAAACGCCCGTGTTGTTCGTGACGGTGTTGGCCGGGTGCAGCTCAAGGGCAGCTACCTAAATGAGGAGCAGGTCGATCGGGCTTTCCTGATAGTGCAGTCCATCGTCGGCATCAAGTCGACTTCGCCTTTTTACCCCGACGACATACGCATTAAGCGGT
>JBBRNS010000251.1:0-5352 GCA_038230175.1 Burkholderiales bacterium | reverse complement strand
GTTCATCGGCAGCGACTGCATCCTTCTTGGCCGGTGGCACCGGCGCAAAGTAGCCCACCAGCAGCAACAGCACACCGACACTGAGGAATGACACGATACGGAACAATCCGCCCTGGTCCGCCAGCTCCACAAAGAACAGCTTCACCACCACAAACCCCAGTAAACCGGCACCCGCCACCCAGACCGGCCGCATGGCGCGGCTGTGCCCCACCACCATCACCAGTACGCCACAAACCGCCCAGGTGACCGACAACGCGGCTTGCGTCAGGCGCGAGGCATAGAGTGCATCAAACGCCCATGGCACGTCGGCAAAGTGGTGGCAACTGCGCAGCACCATGCCGGTAAGCAGAGCCAGGGCGGTTAAAGCAGCAATGCCTTTGCCAACCGGCTTTGGCACTGCAGCAATGGCCGACAGTCCCAATGCACGCCACCACAGCAACACGGCGCCCAGCACCAGCCAATGGGCTAACTCCAGCGGATTGAGCAGAGGCAGGTAAGGCAATGGTGCAGCGTTGCCTGGGCTAACGGCATTGGTCAACCAGGCCCAGGCCAGCAGATACACGGCCACCGGAACGGCCGCCACGTCCACATAGGCGCGCCGATACTCCGTTAGGGGCCAACGGCGCAAAAAGGTTTTCGACTGCAAGGCCCATAAAGCCAGCGCGGGCACCAGCACCCAGCCCAAGAGCGACCAGGTCGACCAGTCGTCACCCAGTTGGCCCAATTGCCCCAATTGCCATTCGCACTCGCGCGCGGCCAGTAACAGGAAGAACCAAAACCCTGCCACATGGAGCCGCTCCAATTGTTCAGCGTCCGCCCACGGTTTTTGCTGATTCAAGAGGCGCAGATGCCACGCCAAAGCCAAGGGCCACGCCAGCCATCCCCACGCGGTGGACGGCAGATAAGTCAGCCCGTTGGGGCCACCCTGCCCCACAGCAAACAGTGCTACCAGCACCAAGCCCGGCAGCGTTGCCAGCGTCGCCTGGCGCAGCTGCAACCAATCGCGCCGCTGCGCCACCTGAAAAGCAATAAAGGATGTCAGCAATACTAGAGCCACCGAGGCCGCTGGCAGCGCGTCGGTATGGCCAAAATGGTGCAACACGCGGCGACTTTCACCCAAGACACCCAGCAGCCACCAAGCCAAGCCCCAGACCACGGGCGTCCAAAGAACCCGCCGCCCGTTGGCCCAGCCATTGAACCATTGGCCTTTTGCATCGACGTCTTCATCTGCATCGTCGGACGCCAACGCCGCGCGCACCCGCTGCGCTTGCCCGCGCAGCCAGTCGCCACACAAAATGGCGGACAAGCCCAGCACCACCGGCGTCCAGAAACCCAGGTTGGCAAACGCATCACTGGATGCATTGGGTTGCCATGTGGAATCTGCATGCCATAGGTAGATGAGCGCCGCAATGGCTTGCAGGCCAGCAGATAACAGCGCCATGGCAGGGTGCGCCATGCGCAGCGCCACCCACAGCACCACGCACGCACTGATTGGCCACAGCAGGGCCGCTTGCTGCAGATTGATCTGGAACAACATGGCCAAGTGCAAAAGGCCCACGCCGGTCACAACCGCCAGCGTATTGCCGAGGGACCACTCGGGCTGCAGCCCGCGCTCTTGTGCGATACGCCGCGCCTGCACCATGGACCATGCCACGCTGCCCAGCACACTTAGGCCAATCAAACCAGCAGCCATGGCCCCTTGCCAACCACTGGCCAATGCGCTGGTAGCGCCAGTAGCACCACTATCATCAGTGCTGCGGTGTAAGGTGGTCACAAAGCCCGCCACAGCCACGGCTTGCATGCCGTAGGTCACGTAGGTCAAAGGCAACAGGTTTTTACGCACTGCCAAGGTAAACACTGCGCTGGCCAGTGCAGCCGTTGCCACCGCCGCCCAGGTGGGCACGAACAGCTGCCACAGCAGCAGGGTCAATGCGGCCATACCTAGCCAGGGCAAGGCGATGCCTGCCAGCGCCTCCGCACCCCGCCCGGCATCGAGTTGGCCGCGTCGGTGCATGACCCACATGGCAAACGCACCACCCGCCACCAGCAGCGGGCCAATCCACGAACCTTGCAGCAATGCCTCACCCGGCGCGCCGTTGAGCGCCGTGGCATCCAGCAGTTTGACCACGGCCCCGGACAGCACCACAAACGCAAAGGCACGGGCATAGGGGCGCGATTGGCGTACACCCAGCCAGTACATGCCTGCCGCCTCAACCGCCCAGGCGGCCCCGGTCCACTGACCTTCCAAGCCCAAGGGAATCGCCAGCGTGGCAAAGATCACGCCGACAATGGCATAGGCTTCGGCCAACAGCGCCAAGCCCTTGGGCTGGGTGGCAAACACCAATCGACCCAACACCAGGTAAAACGCCCCAAAACCCAGGGCGGCAAAGGCTGCACCCAAGTCCCACGGGCGCACCAGCAAATACTCCATGCCAAATGCCGCCATGGGCACGCCAAAAACCAGCGCGCTGTCGACGCGCCCAACGCGGCGCAAGGTGTCTTTGGCACGCGTCGCCAAGGCCTGTGTGGTGTCCACAGGCGACTCCAGCAAAGTGCGCCGCGCAAACAACAAACCAATGGCGGTAAACAGCACAAAAAACACCAGAAGAAAGGGCTGAACCACGCCAAACTGGTCATCCGTGTACATCTTCTGCGCCCAACCCGCCGCCAGCGTAAAAGTGCCCACCGCGCCGATCAGGTTCAACACCCGCCAAGCCCTGAACCACGCCACCAAAAAGATGCCCACGTCCAACACCAGTAAATAGGTAAACAGACCCACCGGGCGGTTCTCGCCAGTAGACGCCAGCACGGGTGCGGCAAAGCCTTCCAGCGCGGCCACAATGGCCAGAACCGGGGCGTTTTGCAACACCGCCAGCACGGCGCTGAGCACCGCCACGGCAAACAAAAAGGCAAAACCTGCGGTTGGCGGCAACAGGGCATGCATTTTCATGGCGGCCAGCGTGGTCAGGTAAAAGACGCCAATGCCCGCACCTTGCAACACGATGGCGTAGTCTGGCCGCTTGCGGCGCAGCAGCCAGCCAACAAGTAGCAAGCCCGCGCCCACCAAGGCGACCGACGCATACCGCAGCTCTATGGGCACGGTAACCCGCTCTGCGGTGTAGCGCAGCAAAAAGGCCAAGCCGAGAAACAGAATCAGTGCACCGGCCTTGACCAGCATGTTGCCGCCAAAAATCAGCTTGGCAAGGGGCGCTGGCAGGCGGTCGCGCAGAGGCACGGGCGGCGGCGTTGGTGCCTTGGGTGGCTGAGGCGGTAGCGGCTCGGGTATGGGGAGAACAGGCGCGGGTGGCTTAGGTTGGGTCGGCAACGGTTCGGGCTTTGTTGACACCGTCTGTGTTACCTGTGCTACTGCGACTGCAGCCGCAACCACTATCGGTGTTGGTGCTGGTGTGGGTACCGGCATGCGCGGGGTGGCAGGCGCCATAGGCACACTTTCGGACGACTCACCCGGCGTGGCGGCGGCGGGCCCTGCGGCAATAGCGGCGGGTTTGGCGTCATGGGCCAATGCCGCCTCCAACGAAGCCATACGCTGCTCTAGCGCGACTACACGTGCCTGCAACTGCAGTACGGGGTCGCCGGGCATGGGCGCTGGCGCATCCTCAAAATCTTCTTGCGCAACCAGCGGCGCCCGTTGACTTGCCCATTTGGGTAGCCAGATTGCCCCTGCCACCGCCCCGCCAATGGCAAATAACCATGAAGCCGACGAAGCATCCAACAATCCGGCCAAGATGATGCCAACCACGAGTCCGACAGTTATGCCAATAAATCTCATAAAAATCCCGCCATGATTGCGAAAATGTCCATTCCACCCGCCCCCCGTTTGCGCTGCGTGCAGTGTACGTTCTGCCAAACGCGTGAAATCCACCACCGAAAAAGGGGCCCAGAAAAGGGGCCATAGAAAAGGGGCCAGGCTCGAATTAAGAAAGGGTTAGCATCGCGCCATGCCCCGCCGCCCCCGCATCCACCTTGATGGCGTGCCCCTGCACCTGGTGCAGCGCGGCCACAACCGCCAGCCTTGCTTCTTTGCCGAGGCCGACTACTGGGCCTATCTGAATTGGCTGGGCGAAGCGGCCCGCAAGGCCGGCTGCCAAATCCACGCTTACGCCTTGATGACCAACCATGTGCACCTGCTGCTCACCCCTGCAGATGCCCAATCCGTCCCCCGAATGATGGTCGCACTGGGCCGCCAATACGTGCCCTACATCAATGCCGCCTACCAGCGCTCGGGCACGCTGTGGGAGGGGCGCTACAAATCGTCCCTCATCCAGACCGAGGCCTATTTGCTGGCCTGCATGCGCTACATCGAACTCAACCCCGTGCGCGCGGCCATGTGTGCCGACCCGGCCGACTACCGCTGGAGCAGCTACCGCGCCAACGCGCTGGGCGAAACGGCCTCCTGGCTCACCCCGCACCCCTTGTATGCCACGCTGGGCACTACCGATGCCAGCAAGCAAGCGGCCTACCGCACTCTGTTTGACCACGTATTGCTCGATAAAACCATTGACGACATCCGCCTGGCCCTCAACCAAACCCAGCCGCTGGGCAACAGCCGCTTCTTGAAAAAAGGGGCAGGCTCGATTTAAGATTTAACGAGGCTGAGAGTTTTCTTACTACGCCCGTTGCGGGTGTTACCGGCCTCGTTGGCCACCAATTGGTTCTTGCCATGACCTAGGTGTTCAGTCAGCTCGGCCTGCAGGGCCCGCTCAACCAGGGCTTTAGTGAGTTGCTTGAGGATGCCGTTCTGGCCAATCAAATCCTCAGGCTTTTTGTAGTCTGCCAGCAGGGCATCTATGAGTTCGGTGGGTAAGGGTTTCATTTCTACGGTCATCATTGCTCCATGCAAGACGGCAGTTTCCTGCCAAAAGACCGTTTACACAAAACTTCTTACACCCTCGAATGAGCTTCAGTTTGACGAGCGCATGCCGCGCGTCTAACTTAACCGCCGTTTACACAAAATCCGGGAGACCCTCCAAAGGTCTTGCCAAACGAAGGAAACTTTACAGAAATCCCAACCTTTTTTGCCGGTAGACCAATCAACAACCCATGTTTTGCTACAAAAGTCTTAGCTTGGAAAGGGCCACTTTGCCCCTCAATCTTCTACTCAAGAAAACCCGCAACAGGTATTCCTAGGGGAGATGGAAGAAGTGGTGCCCTGGAGTGACTTGGTCTCGCTCATTGCCTCTTAAGGATGGTCTGAATAACTCGCCCAAAAGTCGAGTAGTAGGCCACTGATTTTCAAATAGTGGGATTCCAACCTGATTCACTACTGTCCGGTTAAAAGTCGAACAAAATCAACTGGTTACAGATGGGTAGGGGGTCAATTTGGGATCGATC
>JBBRNS010000250.1:0-5355 GCA_038230175.1 Burkholderiales bacterium | reverse complement strand
GCCAGCAGGCCGGTATCCACCCCCGTGTCCACCCAGCCAAACAAACCCGCCGGCGGCGCTGCAAAGGTGCAGCCGTGGGCCAAGGCCAGCTTGACGCTGCGCGCACGCGCCTGGTCTAGCCGAATGCGGACACGCTCAGCGTGGCGGCGCAGTTGCCCTTGGTCGATACACCATGCTAAAGCCCTCTCCAGCAGGGCCGGCGTGGTCAGCGTGGCCAGCAGTTTGGTGTCGATCAGGGCCTCCACCAAAGCAGGCGGCGCTGCCAAGAAACCCACCCGCCAGCCGGGCGCCAAGATTTTGGAGAAGCCGCTGACGTAGATGGTGCGCTGCAGGCCATCGAGTGCACACAGTCGGGTGGCGTGATCTGGCGCCAAGTGGCTGTAGGTGTCGTCTTCGCAGATGTAAAAGTTATGCGCCTGCGCCAGTTGCAGCACCCGATGGGCAATGCCGGGGCTCAAGCAAAATCCTGTGGGGTTGTGCAGCACACTCACACTCACAAACAGTTTGGGGGCGTGTAATTCGCAGTAACGCGCCATCACCGCCAGATCAGGGCCGTCGGGGCCCCGGGGCACGGGCAATATCCGCATACCCAGCGCCGTGAGGCGTGCAAACTCAATAGCCCAACCGGGCTCCTCCACCATCACATAGTCGCCCGCGCGCAAAAGTGTTCGGCTGACGATGTCAAGCGCGTGGGTTGCCCCCACGGTGGTCACGATTTGGCTAGGCGTGGCGTGCACGTTGTAGGCCGCAAGCTTTTTCGACAGGGCTTGGCGCAGCGTGCTGTCGCCGGCGGGCTCACCATACTGCAAGGAGAACGACTGCCAGCCCCGACTGGTGGTAATTTTGCGCACTGCCGTGGGCATAAAGGTGGTTTCGAGCCAGTCCGGGGGGAACACCCCCATACCGGGTTGGGGCCTGTCTTGGCCGCTGTGGAACATGCCGCGGATCAGCGCCGTGGCATTCACCGGAACATGCTGCCGCCCCAATCCCCCGCCTGCAATCTCTGCCGGCCCATTTGCTATCGAAAGTGTAGCTGCTTGCGCAATATCCGCG
This sequence comes from Burkholderiales bacterium, assembly GCA_038230175.1. GTDB lineage: Bacteria > Pseudomonadota > Gammaproteobacteria > Burkholderiales > Burkholderiaceae_C > Allorhodoferax. The sequence continues at coordinate 4,302 of JBBRNS010000250.1, read as the reverse complement.
AGGGCTAAGGGCACATTTCGCACATAAAATCCACGGTGACGCCGCGCCTCCACCAAGCCCTGCGCCTGCAACTGGTCATAGGCGGCCACCACGGTAGACGGGCTTACCCCCTGCTGCTGCGCACACAAGCGCACCGACGGCAAGCGGTCGCCCGGGGCCATCAGCCGGGTGCGAATGCGCTCCGAAAAACGGCCGCTTAGTTGTTCTGCAAGCGATTGCGATGCGGTTTTGATCAACATGGTCGAAGCCCGAGCAGTGTGGTTGGGATGAAGCGGCGGTCCGCCAAGCTGTGCTGGCGCCAGCAGCAATACAGTTTAACTTATACGATGCAAAACTGTACTGCATCTGTATTGCATTTTGCTTCTACATTCAATACCATGACCCAGCAAAACACACTAGTCTCAGCGGCACGCGAAACGGCGATGGGGGCAACACCCACGGCACGCCAGATCAACCGCGGCCTGTGGCTGGGCTTGGTGGGTATCGCCATCTTCTCGGTAACGCTGCCCATGACGCGCCTGGCGGTCGGCACACCTGAGGCGCCCCAGATGTCGGGCGTTTTCATTGCCATGGGTCGGGCCGCCGTGGCGGCGGTGCTGTCCTTGGTTTTTTTGCTGCTTGCCCGGGCGCCGCGGCCCCAGCGCGCCGACTGGCTGCCGCTGGCGATTACGTCAGGTGCTATTGTGTTTGGCTTCCCCCTGTTCACCTCGGTAGCCATGCGGTATGTAGAGGCCATCCACGCCAGTGTGATCGTGGGCGCCCTGCCCTTGGCGACCGCCGCCGTGGGCGCACTGCTGCACCGGCAACGCCCATCCATCGGTTTCTGGGTTTGCGCCGCGCTGGGCAGTGCGCTGGTGGTGGCCTTTGCGGTGGTTCGCGCTGGCAACGCGGCCTCGGCTCACTTTGCCGATGGCCTTCTGGTGGCCGCCATCCTGTGCGCGGCAGTGGGTTATGGCTTTGGAGCCCGCTTGTCGCACCACATGCGGGCTGAACACGTCATTTGCTGGGCGCTGGTTATCGCCCTGCCCATAACCCTGCCGCTGACGGTACTCACCTGGCCCACGGTGCCGCTGAAAACCAGCGCCTGGTGGGGCTTTGGCTATGTGGGTGTGTTTTCGATGTGGCTGGGCTTTTTTGCCTGGTACCGGGCGCTAGCCTTGGGCGGTACGGTGCGGGTAAGCCAAATCCAATTGGTGCAGCCATTTTTATCCATGTTGTTTGCCGTGCCGCTGCTGGGTGAGCGCTTGGACGCTGTGACCATCGGATTCAGTCTGGCGGTGATCGCTACCGTGTTTGTGGGTAAGAAAATGCCGGTGCGGCAAGGAGCGTAATGTGGAATGCTGCAAAGTTGCTGCAGTGGAGCGCCTGCCAAGGTGGGGCAGGCCAGGGCACCTCATATTGCGGGTACGCAGAAATCGGCACCCTGACCCACCCCACCTTGGCGAGAAGGGTTTGGCTTGCCCAGCGCTGCAGAAGCCACAGCGCCACTGCAAGGGCATGGGGCGTGTCGGCGTCCGATTTCTGCGTACCCGCAATATGAGGACGCCGACATGCCCCATGCCCTTGCTGCCACACAATACGCACTAAGCCAATAAATTCGATTTCACGACGCCACCCGCCAAACGCACAAAAACGCACGCCAAAACCATGACTTCCCCCACCCTGCCCCTCGCTACCCCCTGGACCCTAGCCCGCCGCGCTGCGCGCATGAACCCCTCGGTCATCCGCGAGATTTTGAAGATCACCGAGAAGCCCGGCATCATCAGCTTTGCCGGTGGTCTGCCGTCGAGCAAAACATTCCCGGTGGCCGAATTTGAGGCCGCCTGCACCCAGGTGCTAGAGAGCGACGCCCAAGGCGCCCTGCAGTACGCCGCCAGCGAAGGCTATGGCCCGCTGCGGGAAATGGTGGCCGCACGCTTGCCCTGGGACGTGGACCCAGCCCAGGTGCTGATCACCACCGGCTCCCAGCAAGGCCTGGACCTGGTGGCCAAGGTCTTGATCGACGCCGACAGCCGCTTGCTGGTCGAAACCCCCACCTACCTGGGCGCGCTGCAGGCATTCACCCCGATGGAGCCGATCATTGACAGTGTGGACAGCGACGACGACGGCATCGACGTGGCGGATTTGGCGCGCAAGATCGGCACCGGCACGAACAAAGCGCGGTTTCTGTATGTGCTGCCCAACTTCCAAAATCCCACCGGGCGCACCATGACCGAAACCCGGCGCGCCGCGCTGGTGGCCAAAGCGGCCGAGCTGGGCCTGCCTCTGATTGAAGACAACCCGTATGGTGATTTGTGGTTTGACGCCCCACCACCCGCCCCCCTGACCGCCCGCAACCCCGAGGGCAGCATTTACCTGGGCTCGTTCTCCAAAGTGTTGGCCCCGGGCTTGCGCATGGGCTTTTGCGTGGCGCCCAAAGCCATTTACCCCAAGCTCTTGCAAGCCAAGCAGGCCGCCGACCTGCACAGCCCCACCTTCAACCAACGCATGATTGCCGAGGTGATGAAAGACGGCTTTTTGGACCGCCACATCCCCACCATCCGCGCGCTCTACAAAGGCCAGCGCGACGCCATGCTGCAAGCCCTGGCCAAAGACATGCCCAGCGATGTGACCTGGAATACCCCGGTGGGCGGCATGTTCTTGTGGGTGCGCCTGCCCGAAGGCATGAACGCCCAAACCCTGCTGCCCAAAGCGGTGGACAAAGGCGTGGCCTTTGTGCCGGGCGCTGCCTTTTACAACGACCATGCCGACCCCCGCACCATGCGCCTGTCGTTTGTGACACCGGATGCCGACGAAATCCGCACCGGTGTGGCGGCGTTGGCGCAGGCGATTGAGGCGCACCGGGGCCAGCCATGAAACCACGGCCCTTTCAGCAGGTGGACGTTTTCACCGCCCAGCCTTATTTCGGCAACCCGTTGGCGGTGGTACTGGACGGCGCGGGTCTGAGCGACGAACGCATGGCCCGCTTTGCCCAGTGGACCAACCTGTCGGAAACCACCTTTGTGCTGCCGCCCACCGACGCCGGGCGTGCCGGTGGTGCCGACTACCGGGTGCGCATCTTCACTCCCGGCGGCGAGCTGCCCTTTGCCGGCCACCCCACCCTTGGCAGCTGCCACGCGTGGCTGCAGTCGGGCGGCAAGCCGCGCGCTAGCCAACGCATCGTGCAGGAATGCCAAGCCGGGCTGGTGCCGATTCGGCGCGAGGCGGGCCGCTTGGCCTTTGCTGCACCACCGCTCAAACGCAGCGCCCCCAGCCCTATGGTGCTGGCCAAGGTGGCTGCCGCCTTGGGCCTAAAAGCCCAACACATCCAAGCAGCGCAGATGCTGGACAACGGCACCGGCTGGCTGGGCCTGTTGCTGGACAGCGCCCACACCGTGCTGCAACTCACCCCCGACCACCTGGCGCTCAAGAATTTAGGGCTAAAAGTGGGGGTAGCCCACGTAGAACCTGCGCAAGCAGCTAGTAATTTGATAGCACGATCCAACCGCGAAGCCCGTGCCTTTGGCGGCCAAAGCGCCAGCAACACCACCGCACCATCCGCGCAAGCGGTCGAGCCCAGCATGGAGGTGCGCGCCTTTGCCGCCTGTGTGGGCATTACCGAAGACCCGGTCACGGGCAGCCTCAACGCCTGCCTGGCCCAATGGCTTATCGCCGACGGCCACGCCCCCGCGCAATACGTTGCCAGCCAAGGCACCTGTCTGGGCCGCGAGGGCCGGGTGTGGATTGAACAAGATGCCAGCGACCAAGTGTGGGTGGGTGGTGAGTCCGTCACCTGCATCAACGGCAGCGTGACGCTGTGAAGGCCGCGCCATGAACCTGCCCACCCTGCAAGACATCGAAGCCGCCGCCCAAGTGGTGTACCGAGAGTTTGCCGCCACACCCCAGTACGCCTGGGGCATGTTGGCCGACAAACTGGGCACCACCTGCTGGGTCAAGCACGAGAACCACACGCCGGTGGGCGCATTCAAAATTCGCGGTGGGCTGACCTATTTCGACCAGCTTGCCCAGCGCGGTGCAATGCCCGTCGAGGTGATCAGCGCCACCCGTGGCAACCACGGCCAAAGCATGGGCTGGGCCGCCCGCGCGCACGGCGTGGCCTGCCGCATCGTGGTGCCCAAGGGCAATTCGGTGGAGAAGAACGCCGCCATGCGCGCGCTGGGCGTCACGCTGGTGGAGCATGGTGACGACTTTCAAGAAGCCCGCGAACACGCCATGGCCCTGGCCGAGCAGAGCGGCGCCCACATGGCGCCCAGCTTCCACCCGGACTTGCTGCGCGGCGTGGCCACCTATTGGTGGGAATTC
>JBBRNS010000249.1:0-5378 GCA_038230175.1 Burkholderiales bacterium | reverse complement strand
TTGGTCTTCAGTTCGGCCCGCGAATCGGGCACACTGCCTTATCTTCGAGCCGCCTGAAAATCTAGTAGCCTCAACTGGTTTCGCTGTGATTTCACCGAAGCCACAAGTCCCTTTTACCTTTGTTCATCTCGCCGTGACAAGCGATAGCTTCGTTGAGCAAATGGCGATGGTGGCAAAGGGCTCGGCCTACCCAGCGACCAGTTTTGACGATTTCGCCAAGGCCAAGCAGCTGCTGCCATCTGCCGAATTACTGAGCCGGTTTCATTTGGTGTGCGAGCCTACGTACAGGTTGCACCATCAACTTCGCAAGAGTAATACGGTTCTGGCACGGAAGCGCGACTCCCTGCTCCCCCGCCTGATCTCCGGCAAGCTGTCCGTGGACGCGCTGAACATCCGCTTTCCGCCGGGGATGTTGGAGGTCGGTGCTTAGTTACTATGGTTTTGATAGCTGCTTGCGCATATCGCACGTGGTCTAGGGGCTGATTGTTTATACGAACACATCGTTAATGTGTGCCGTCAACCCAGCACCCATCAAACATTATTTGGAGTTACAATTAAATCGTAATGGCTTGACAACATGCCGGGGAAAATACTAAAAGCCTGGAAGGATGCCTACGATGCCTAAATTGAAAATGAAAATGGACGACGACATGAAAACCTTTGCCGCCGATGTGCTCGAATCCATTGCACAGGCCAAGCGGGGCGAGTTTGCGCGGGTGCACACGCCTGCGGACATTGCCACTTACAAAGCGCGTGGCCGCCCCGTGGGCAGCGTTAAAAACGATACCAAGCAAGCCGTCACTGTACGCTACAGCCCCGAAGTGCTGGCCGCTTTTCGCGCAACCGGTGCCGGCTGGCAGACACGCATGAATGACGCGTTGAAGGATTGGTTGAGCAACCACTCCCCCGCCTGATCTCCGGCAAGCTGTCCGTGGACGCGCTGAACATCCGCTTTCCGCCTGCAATGGCAACTGCCGATTAGCGGAGTTGCTATGTTTTTAGTAGCTTGTCACGCCCATAAATAAAGGGCTGCAGGCCAATTTGATGCCTGAAAATGGCCCTTTTACCGACAAAACAGGCAAACTGCCGCAACAGCGCGGCTTGGCAGCCATCGGCGGCAAGAACGCCGTTTTGCAAGTGTATATACAAATGATGTAAGATCAAAAACCTGCAGGGAAGGGCTGTTCGAATGAAGAACCTGATCGTCACCGATGCCATCAAGACCAAGCTAAAAATCAAGCACAAGGTTGAATTGAACGAGGTTGGGCAATGTTTTTACAATAAAACTGGGCGCCTTCTGACTGATAACCGGGACTTGCACAAAACCAATCCGCCCACACTCTGGTTTATTGCCCAGACCAACAAAGGCCGAGCGCTCAAGATTGCGTATATACAGATTGGAATGGAAGTTCACCTCAAAACGGCCTATGAGCCTAATGAGGACGAAAAGCATATTTATCGCCTGCACGGCTGAGCCTGCCGGGCAGGCGGTTGGTCAATCACTTAACGGAGAATTTAAATGGCAAACCCTAAAAAAAAATATGGCCCTGATGCCTGGGACACGGGCGAACTGGGCCGCGATCAGCAATACGTTGCGGTGGCTGACGCTTCGCACGATGCAGCGCTGGACGAAGCGTTGGGCCTGCAGTCCATCTCGATCCGCCTGCCCAAAGAACTGATCAGCCAGTACAAGCTCATTGCGCATTTTCACGGCGTGGGCTACCAGCCGCTGATGCGCGATGTGATGCAACGCTTTGTCAAGGGCGCGATGAAGGAAATTCTTGAAGACCAGATCAAGGTCGCCGACAGCAAGACCGCCAAAGTACCGCTGGTTTCCCTGAAAAAAGCTGCCTGACCCATCAGTGGCCAGGCCATGCCGAACTTCATCTCAGAAGACCAGATTGAGCAGGCGCTGTTGCAGCGCTTGCAGCATGTGTGTGGTTTTGATGTTCTGAACTGCTATAGCGCAGACCCGGCGGATTTGAACGATGGCTCTGGCCGAAAAGACAAGCGCGATGTGCTGCTGCCGCAGCAACTCAAAGCCGCCGCCGTGCGGCTGAACCCGCACATACCCGAGCCGGTGGTGGATGCGGCACTGGCCCAACTGGCAGACCGCCGCCAGGCCATGAGCCTCATAGCGGCCAACCGGGAGGTGGACGGCCTGCTGCGCGATGGCATTCCCGTGGCGTATGACGATGCCCAGGGCAACAAACAGCACGAGCGCCTGCGGCTGATCGACTTTGGGCCGGACGGCGCCAAAACTAATGCGTTTTTGGCGGTGGCGCAGTTGTGGATCAAATGCACCGGTATCACGGCGCTGGCCGACTACCGGCGGCCTGATGTGCTGCTGTATGTGAATGGCATTCCGCTGGTATTCGTAGAGATCAAAAACTCCAACGTCAAACTCAAGGCCGCCTACAGCGACAACCTGACGAACTACAAGCACGACATTCCGCAGCTCTTCATTACCAATGCATTTTGTGTGCTCACCAACGCGGTGGAAACACGGCTGGGCAGCATCACCGGGCAGTGGGAGCATTTCTTTGGCTGGCTGCGGGTGAACGATGAAAAAGAGAAGGTAAACCGCCAACAGATTGCTGAAGCGGGCACCAGCCTGGAGCGCTTGGTAGAGGGCCTGTTGCCGCCCACCCGGTTGCTGGACTATGTGGAAAACTTTGTGCTGTTTCACCGCGAGACGAACAAAATTCTGGCGCAAAACCACCAGTTCATCGGTGTGAACCATGCGCTGTCGCAGTTTGAGGCGCGCAACAGTCGCACTCCTGACCAGCGCGGCAAGCTGGGTGTGTTCTGGCACACGCAGGGTTCGGGCAAGAGCTTTTCGATGGTGTTTTATGTGCGCAAGATTTTCCGCAAACTCACCGGCAATTTCACCTTTGTGGTGGTGACTGACCGGGACGATCTGGATGGCCAGATTTACCGCAATTTTTTGAATACTGGTACGGTTAAACCAGCAGACGCGGCGCAACCCAAAAACAGTGAAGAGCTACGCAAGTTTTTGGGCCAGAACAAGCGGGTCATTTTTACGCTGATTCACAAGTTCCGGTTTGCCAAGGGCGCGACATACCCGGTGCTGTCAACGCGCAACGACATCGTGGTGATCGTGGACGAAGCGCATCGCACCCAATACAAGTCGCTGGCGGAGAACATGCGCACAGGCTTGCCGAATGCGAGCTATCTGGCCTTTACCGGCACGCCCTTGCTTGGGCGCGATCGCCAGACCAATGCATGGTTTGGTGACTATGTGTCGGAGTACACCTTTGCGCAGTCGATGGAAGACGGCGCGACCGTGCCGCTGTTCTACCAAAAGCGGGTGCCGGAAATGCTGGTGCAAAACGAGGACTTGAGCGACGAGTTTTACAAGATCGTAGAAGAAGAAAATCTGGACGAAGCTAGCCAGGAAAAGCTGGAGAAGCGCTTTGCTACCGAAATGCAAATCATCACCCGCGATGACCGGCTGGAGACGATTGCGAAAGACATCGTGTACCACTTCCCGCGTCGAGGCTACCTGGGCAAGGGCATGGTGGTGGCGGTGGACAAGTTCACGGCTGTCAGGATGTTCGATAAGGTGCAGCGGTTATGGAAGGAAGACATCAAGGCACTGGTGGGGCGCATTGCCACGACATCCAACGATGTGGAGAAGCAGCGCCTGAAGAAAACAGTGGAATGGATGCGCCGCGTAGAAATGGCGGTGGTGATTAGCGAAGAGGCTGGAGAAAATGAAAAATTTGCAGCGCGCGACTTGAACATTGCGCCGCACCGCGAACGCATGAACCGGCTGGACGCCCAGATGGCCGATGTAGAGACGAACTTCAAGGACGAAGCGCACCCGCTGCAACTGGTGTTTGTGTGCGCGATGTGGCTGACGGGTTTTGACGCACCCACAGTGTCAACGCTTTATCTCGACAAGCCCATGAAAGACCACACCTTGATGCAAACGATTGCCCGTGCAAACCGGGTAACGCCGTGGCGCATCAATGGTGTGGAAAAGAAGAACGGCGAAATCGTTGATTACTACAACGTGTTTCGCAACATGAAGAAGGCCTTGAAAGACTACGCGCAGGCAGAAGACCGTCTTGATGAGCCGCCGGTGCGCGACAAAGATGCGCTGTTCAAGCTGCTTGATGATGCTGTAGAGCAAGCCTTGACCTATTGCTCGGCCAGCGACATTGCACTGCGCGATGTTTTGGCGCGCGGCGATTTTTTTTCAAAGCTCGGGCTTTTTAACGGGTTTGCCGATACGCTGCTGGCCAGTGATGAGCTACGGAGAACGTTTTACGTTTATGAAAACACGGTATCTGCGCTTTATGAGGCCTGCAAGCCGGAAGTATTGGGCCAGGACAAGTCGCGCGTGGTGGCCGCGCTGGCTTATCTGCGCGGCGTGACAGAGGCGTTGATAGAGCAGCAGGATATTGATAAGGTCGCGCAACGCATTAGCGAGCTGCTCGACGAAAGCGTGGTGGTCAACAACGCCGAGCAATTCAAAGTCAAGGAATTCGAGGCGCAGTACCGGGTGATCAAGCGTGGAAAAACCTGGGACTTGAGCCAGATTGACTTTGACAAGCTGCGCAAAGACTTTGGCGCGGCAGTGTACAAGAACATCGAGATTGCTGATCTGCGCGGCTTTATTGCGCACAAGCTTGAGCTAATGCTGCAACAAAACAGCACGCGCGGTGGCTTTGCGCAGCGCTTTCAGCAGATTATTGAAAACTACAACGCGGGCGGCTCGTCGACAGAGCAATACTTTGAGCAACTGGTTCAGTTCAGCCAGGATTTACGCGCAGAGGACGAACGCCACCTGCGCGAGGGGCTGACTGAAGACGAATTGGAAATCTTTGACCTGCTGCGTAAAGACGCCATGACGCAGGACGAAACGCAGAAGGTAAAGCTGGCGGCCAAAGCTTTGTTGCATCGCTTGCAGGACGAGTCGCCCAAAGTGCTGGTGCAAGACTGGTACAAAACTGACCAGACGCGGCTCATAGTCCGCTCTGCAGTTGCCGAGGTACTTGACCGGGAGCTACCCCAGGAAAGCTATGACCGGGTACTGTTCCAGGCGAAGTGCGATAACGTGTTCCATTTGGTGCTCGACCATGCTGCGCAGGGACGGAAGTGGGCGACCTGAAGGCCGATATATTGCACAAAGTTATCTGTAATAAAAATCTGTCTGACCGTACTAATGGTGATTGATGCGGGAAAATCCTCACGCGCGTCCTCAATCAGGAACTAATCCCATCGCCGCCTGCTCAGACTACCGAATCATGACTCTCAAGCGCCTTTTATCTATCCCAATTTTTGCTACATTTTTAATAGCTGCCTGCGCCCTGTTTAATCAGGCTACAGCCCAAACTGCCACCTCTGAC
>JBBRNS010000248.1:0-5419 GCA_038230175.1 Burkholderiales bacterium | reverse complement strand
GCGTCGGGCTGGGAGGCAGCGTTGAAAAATTGCATTGGTTGCCCGAGGCCCATACCGACTTTTTGCTAGCCGTCATTGGTGAAGAGTTTGGCTTGGTCGGCGTGGTTGTGCTGATCTGCATGTTCTTGTGGCTCACCCGGCGCATCATGCACATTGGGCGCCAGGCGATTGCGCTGGACCGGGTGTTTGCCGGTCTGGTGGCGCAAGGCGTTGGGCTGTGGATGGGCTTTCAGTCCTTCATCAACATGGGCGTGAACCTGGGCGCTTTGCCCACCAAGGGGCTGACGCTGCCGTTGATGAGTTACGGCGGCTCAGCCATTTTGGTCAACTTGGTAGCCATTGCCGTGGTCATGCGGATTGACCATGAAAACCGCCAACTGATGCACGGAGCGCGGGTATGAGCAGCACACCCAAATGCGCCCTGATCATGGCCGGTGGCACCGGCGGCCATATCTTCCCAGGCTTGGCCGTGGCCCAGGCGCTGCGCGAGCGCGGCTGGCGCGTGCACTGGTTGGGCGCACCGAATAGCATGGAAAGCCGCCTGGTGCCGCCTAAGGGTTTTGCACTGGAGCTGATCGACTTCTCCGGCGTTCGCGGCAAAGGCCTGCGCTCTTTGGCGGGCTTGCCACTGCGCCTGCTCAAAGCCCTGTGGCAAAGCGCTGCAGTACTGCGCCGCGTGCGGCCCGATGTGGTGGTGGGCCTGGGTGGTTACATCACCTTTCCAGCCGGTGTTATGGCTGCGCTGTTGGGCAAGCCACTGGTGCTGCATGAGCAAAATTCAATCGCTGGTATGAGCAACCGGGTGTTGGCGCATTTGGCCAAACGGGTGTTCACCGCGTTCCCCCAAGTGTTTCCCCAAGGGCAGTGGGTAGGCAACCCGCTGCGCGCTGAATTTTTGGTGCAGCCGGGCCCCGACACCCGCTTTGCGGCGCGTACTGGGCCACTGCGGGTATTGGTGGTGGGCGGCAGCTTGGGCGCCAAGGCCTTGAACACCGTAGTACCCCAGGCCTTGGCGCTCATTGCGCCAGCGCAGCGCCCCATCGTGGTTCACCAAAGTGGCGAGAAACAGATTGACGAGCTGCGTGCCAACTACGCAGCAGCCGGTGTGCAGGCCGACTTAACGCCTTTTATCGACAACACCGCGCAGGCCTTTGCCGATGCCGACCTGGTCATCTGCCGCGCAGGCGCCAGCACGGTTACCGAATTGGCAGCGGTCGGGGCAGCGGCTGTGTTGGTGCCGTTCCCGTCTGCGGTGGACGACCATCAAACCCACAATGCCCGCTTTTTGGTCGACCAGGGCGCAGCATGGTTGCTACCCCAACCCAAGCTGACACCCCAGGTGTTGGCTGATTTGCTACAAAAAACTGAGCGCTCTACGCTGGTTCTACGAGGGCTAAAGGCCAAAACCTTGCAAAAAATACACGCTACGGAGGCGGTTGTTGCCGCCTGTGAGGAACTCTGCGTATGAAACACGCCATCAAACACATCCACTTTGTCGGCGTCGGCGGCTCGGGCATGTCCGGCATCGCTGAAGTGCTGTGTAACCTTGGCTACACCATCTCCGGCTCTGACCTGGCTGACAGTGCCACGCTCAAACGTCTGGCGACTTTGGGTATCACCACTTATGTGGGCCATGCCGCCGCCAACGTGGCCGGGGCGGACGCAGTGGTCACCTCCACCGCCGTGCAGGCCAGTAACCCTGAGGTGATGGTCGCGCGGGAAATGCGTATCCCCATCGTGCCACGCGCCTTGATGTTGGCCGAGCTGATGCGTTTGAAGCAAGGCATTGCCATTGCCGGCACCCACGGCAAGACCACCACCACCAGCCTGGTGGCCAGCGTGTTGGCCGAGGCGGGGTTGGACCCCACTTTTGTCATTGGTGGCCGGCTCAACAGCGCCGGTGCCAACGCCCGCTTGGGGCAAGGCGACCATATCGTGGTGGAGGCGGACGAATCCGATGCGTCGTTCTTAAACCTGCTGCCCGTCATGGCGGTAGTGACCAATATCGACGCCGACCATATGGAAACCTATGGCCACGACTTTGGCCGACTCAAGAAGGCGTTTGTTGACTTTTTGCACCGCATGCCTTTCTACGGCGTGGCCATTTTGTGCACCGACGATGCTGCGGTGTGTGACATCGTCGACCAGGTGACCTGCCCGGTGACGAGCTACGGTTTTAACGAACAAGCCCAAGTGCGTGCGGTGAATGTGCGTGCGGTGGACGGGCAAATGCACTTCACCGTGCAGCGCCGCAACGGCGTGGTGTTGCCAGACATGGATGTGGTTCTCAATCTGCCCGGCAACCACAACGTACTCAACGCCCTGTCGGCCATTGCGGTGGCGGTGGAGCTCAGCATAGATGACGCTGCGGTGCAAAAGGCCCTGGCTGAATTCAAAGGGGTCGGCCGGCGCTTCCAGCGCTACGGCGACTGGGCGCTGCCGACGGGCGGCATGATGACGGTGGTGGACGACTATGGCCACCACCCCATCGAGATGCAGGCCACGCTGGCGGCCGCACGCGGTGCGTTCCCTGGGCGGCGCTTGGTGCTGGCTTTCCAGCCACACCGCTACACCCGCACCCGCGACTGCTTTGAAGACTTCGTCAAGGTCATTGGCCATGCCGATTCGGTCTTGCTGGGCGAGGTGTATGCCGCCGGTGAGGCGCCCATCGTGGCGGCCGACGGCCGTGCCATGGCGCGCGCACTGCGCATCGCCGGCAAGGTGGAGCCGATTTTCGTGGATGACATTGCCGCCATGCCGCAAGCCGTGCTGGACAACGCCCGGGGCGGTGATGTGCTGATCTGCATGGGCGCAGGTTCCATTGGCGCGGTGCCGGGCAAGGTGGTTGAGTTGCTACAAATAAGTGAGCTGCCTGTGCAGCAGGGACGAGGGCTATGAGCCAGTTTGATGTAAAAAATAGGATTGCCGTAGCCGACCCAGCCAGTCTGGGCAAGGTCGCGGTGTTGATGGGTGGCAAGTCCGCCGAGCGTGCGGTGTCGCTCATGTCCGGCGCGGGCGTGCTGAAGGCATTGCTGTCCAAGGGTGTTGACGCGCAGGCCTTTGACCCGGCCGAGCGTGACCTGGGCGAGCTCAAGCGCGATGGTTTCGCCCGCTGCTTCATTGCCCTGCATGGCCGCTGGGGTGAAGACGGCACCGTGCAAGGCGCCTTGGAGCTGATGGGCATCCCCTACACCGGCTCGGGTGTGATGGCGTCCAGCATCTCCATGGACAAGGTCATGACCAAGCGCATCTGGCGCTTTGAGGGCCTGAGCACCCCGGCTTGGGCCCAAGTACACAGTGGTGCCGAAACCCTTGCCGCCTTTGCCGAATTGGGCGCGCCCATGATCGTCAAACCCGCGCGTGAAGGCTCGTCGATTGGATTTACCAAGGTGCTATCGGCCGAGCAGTGCGATGCGGCCTACACATTGGCGGCCCAGCACGACCCGATGGTGCTGTGCGAGCAGTTCATCGCCGGTGACGAGGTGACCTGCCCGGTGCTCGGCCCTGCCGACAAGCCGCAAGCATTGCCCGTGATTCGCATCGTGGCGCCCGGGGGCAACTACGACTACCAAAACAAGTACTTCACCGACGACACCCAATACCTGGTGCCCGCTGGTCTGCCTGCTGGTGAAGAAGAAGCCATTGCCGCCATGGTCTGCAAGGCTTACCGCGTGCTGGGTTGCCGGGGTTGGGCAAGGGCGGACGTGATGATTGATGCCACCACGCGCAAGCCCTACCTGCTGGAGATCAACACCTCACCGGGCATGACCGGCCACTCCTTGGTGCCCATGTCGGCCAAGGCGGCCGGGCTGAGCTACGAAGACCTGTGCGTACATCTGCTCCAGGGCGCTTCTCTGGATGTGGGGGGGACTGCATGAACAATGCCGTGGCAACACCGGGCGACGTCAAGCTGATGAACATGACCGCTATGGCCTTGTTCGCAGCGTTTGTCGTCCTGGGTGTGCTTGCCATGGCGCAGTGGGCCGTGCGTTTGCCGGTCTTTGATATCAAGTCCATCAGCGTGACGGGCGGTGTAACGCACAGCAACGCGCTGACACTGCGGGCCAATGTGGCGCAGCGGCTTCAGGGCACCTTCTTCACCGTGGACCTGGCGCGTGTCCGGGCCGCGTTTGAGGCGGTTCCCTGGGTGCGCCACGCGGTGGTGCGCAGGATATTCCCGGATCGCCTGCATGTCGATTTGCAAGAGCACCAGGCGGCGGCATATTGGGGCAGTGGATCCGAGTTGCGCCTTGTCAACACCCAAGGCGAGGTGTTTGAAGCCAACGTGGGCGAGGTGGAGCAAGACATGCTGCCCCAGCTCGACGGCCCTGAGGGTTTCGCAGCCGAGGCCTTGTCGATGTACCACGCGGTAGCGCCGCTGTTTGAGTCGGTCGCCTTGCCCATCGAGCGCCTGGAACTGACACGCGGTGGTGGCTGGCGCGCGCAGCTCGATACCGGCGCCCACATCGAACTGGGTCGGGGTACTGAGGACGAAGTGGCAGCCAGAGTGCGCCGGTTTTTGGGCACCTTGACACAGGTGGTGAGCCGGTACGAGCGGCACATCAGCGCCCTGGAGGCGGCCGATTTACGGCACGAAAACGGTTATGCAATGCGGTTGCGCGGCGTGAGTACGCTGTTGGCCGATGGTTTAAAAAAGTAGCGAAAGAAAGCACGCAGGACGTCATATGGCAAAAGAATACAAAGACCTGGTTGTCGGCTTGGACATTGGCACTGCCAAAGTCATGGTCGTGGTGGCTGAGGTACTGCCGGGCGGTGAACTCAAGCTCGCCGGCTTGGGTGTGGCGCCCAGCAACGGCATCAAGCGCGGTGTGGTGGTCAATATCGATGCCACGGTGCAAAGCATCCAGCAAGCCCTGCGCGAAGCCGAGCTGATGGCCGACTGCAAAATCACGCGGGTCTACACCGGCATCACCGGCAGCCATATTCGCGGCATCAACTCTAGCGGCATGGTGGCCATCAAGGACCGCGAAGTGAGCGCCGCCGATGTGGCCCGGGTGGTGGAAACCGCCAAGGCCATCAACATCTCGACCGACCAACGTTTGCTGCTGGTCGAGCCGCAAGAATTCATCATCGACGGCCAAGACGTGCGCGAGCCCATTGGTATGAGCGGCATTCGCTTAGAGGCCAAAGTGCACATCGTTACCGGTGCCCAAAGCGCGGCAGAGAACATCATCAAGTGTGTGCGCCGCTGCGGTCTGGAAGTCGAGCAACTCATGCTCAACCCACTGGCATCGAGCCTGTCGGTGCTGACCGAAGACGAGCGCGAACTGGGCGTGGCCCTGGTAGACATTGGCGCGGGCACTACCGACGTGGCCATCTTCACCAACGGTGCTATTCGCCACACCGCCGTGATCCCCATTGCCGGCGACCTGATCACCAGCGACATCGCCATGGCCTT
>JBBRNS010000247.1:0-5430 GCA_038230175.1 Burkholderiales bacterium | reverse complement strand
TGGGCCGGGTGCGGATGCGGATCTCGGAGCCCGGGGATTACGGCCTTCCCGGCCAGCCGGGCGTGATCACCGAGGCCTTTCAAACCCAGGCGCGGCGCCTGTATTGCGCTACGGACGTGGGCGAGCTGCAGTTTCTAGACACGCTCAACACCCCCCCGCAAGCCCTTGCGCATGATTTTCTAGACCTTAAAACGTATCTTGCCGCGCAAGCATGGGCCATTAACCGGTGTGTGGTTGATGGCGACGATGCGTCGCACGCCATAGCCATGCGACAGAATCTGAGCGCATCGCTGGTGCTTTCTTACCAGGCATTGGACGAGACCTTTGCCCAAGCCGACTTCATTGAAGTCGTTTCAAAGGATTATTCACGACTGTTGGATTTCAGGCCCTGGTCGGCCCTGCGGGTGCTGCACCATGTCGCCTCAGAATGTGCGCCAAGAAACCAGGGCAAAAAGGTCAAATTGTTTGAACCCTGGGTACATATGGGCTTTGCCAAAGGCGTTCCGCCTGGGTTGCGTGACCTGTTCAACGCGCTGGGGGAATTTGGACTGGTGCAAGATGTTCGTATTGCCAAACCCCAAAAAGGCAACCCCAACGCACCGGCTCTGCACATGCTAAGTTTTTGCTGGGCGTCCGAGGCCGCATGCACCTATGCCGCTGGCGGTTACCTGGAAGAGTACGTTTGGTTGTGCCTGCAATCGCTCGGGTTGCCTGCGGCCCACTATGGTGCCAACGTGGGCGTGGTTTCTTATGATTTTGCCAAGCACGCGCGCGCCGATTCGGAGTTCAACGAGATGGACATTGCAGTGGTTTGGAACAACCGACTGCTCGCTGTGGAGTGCAAAGCCGGCGTGCAACTGACGACTGGCAAAGACCAGGACATCATCAACAAGCTGGACTCCATCAAAGACAACATGGGCGGCGCCAAAGGCAATGGATGGTTGGTAACGCCGCTGGAAGTCACCGAAAAACGCGTTCTGGAGCGCGCCAAACGCAACCGCATCACCCTGATGCACGGCCCGCAGGTTGTCAAAGACCTGGCCAAGCGCCTTGCAAGCCACATTGGCGTTGAAGTAGCCCAACCTTGGCCCGTTGCAGGCAAAGTAAAGCTGTTCAAAGCGCCGCCCAAAAAGGGCTGACCCCCTGCACCCTCACCAGCCACCTCCCTCAGGTGGCCGGGCAAAACGCGAAAAGCTTGCAGCGCCCACCCCGGGGGCAGCGCCGCAAGCTTGCCAACTCCCACACCCGCGCTTATTGCAGGAACAATAAGGTTCTTTCTGAGCGCTGGACTACTCCACTACTCCCACACAACGAATACACAAACCAAGGAAACTTATGATTTTTACGACTACACGCAACCTGACTATTGCCATCATTGCCACCTTCATGCTTGCAGCCTGCGGCGGTGGCGGTGGTGCAAACGATCCCGGAGCCGCACCGAAGGCAGCCGCCTTGTCCGGCACGGCCGCGGTAGGCTCGCCTATTGTGGGCGCCACCGTCACGGTGCGCTGTGCAGGCGGGCCGACACTGGCTAACCCAATTACCCGCTCCGACGGGGGATGGAGCGTCGTGCTCAGCGGCCAGACATTCCCCTGTGCTGCACAGCTCAATGGAGGAACCATCAACGGTGTTGCCAACACTGTGCCCTACCACAGCATTGCGCTGGGTGTTGGCACGATGAACATCACCCCGCTGACCGACCTGATGGTTGCCTTTGCCACCAAGCGCAGTGTTCCGGGTGATTGGTTCAATGCGCTGTCATCACCCAGCTGGGCCAGCATCAACACCAGTGCATTAAACGCCGCGATGGCCGTGCTGATGAACACTCTGCAGATGACACAACTGGGCGACACGAATCACCCCATCACCACCGCTTTTTCACCTGTAGCGGGCAGTGTGATGGATGACTCATTGAGTGCCTTGGGTGCCGCATTACGGGATGTAAGCATGGCCTATGCCGACTTGCGCACGCTGCTTGCTACGCCCAATGCGGTGCCTTCTTCGTCCCTGGTGGGTGCGCTGATCACACGCTACGGCAATTCGGTTAGCGGTGTACGGGCCTCAGGTGGGGCAAACACCACTACCGGCTTGTCTCCCAACGGTTCGCCTAAGGTCGCCGTCAGCAACTGTGCATTGGGCGGCAGCGACAGCTTTTTTCGCTGCCAGATGAACGCCATCGCCAATTTTGGTCCACTAACGGTGCTGGACCGCGCAAGCGGTAAAACCTGCACGGCTGTTTACAAAAATGGCACCTTAACCGTCAGCAATGGGACGCTCACGGCCGTGGGATACATGAATGGCAACATGCTCAGCGATGTGGGAACATTTGGCACCAGCGGTGCGGCCAGCATGAATGCCTACCTGTCGGCCGGTCGCATCATTCAGGTTGGTACGTTGCAATGGAACACGGCAGGCCAGCTCATCAGCATCTATGGCAGGTACACCGACATATTGGTGGGCACCACCGAGTTCACTTGCGCTATTTGATGCCTGGCCGTTAGGCACGCTCAGCGCAACCAGCCTTCGGGTTGTAGCGCTGAGACTTCCCTACACCACTACGGTGCGCAATGCACCGGTTTGGCGATTCGTTTGCCAGCCTCAGCGCGCACGCATTGTGCCGCCACTGAGGCACTAGGCTTTCCCACTCCACGTAAGAGCGCCTGTTGGGCTACCTCCCGTTAATGAAGTCCGGGCGTTTGAACCCCTACACCACGGGAAACCCGCATGGATAGGGGCTTTGCGGGGGTGTTTGCGGACGAGAGGCAAAAAAAGTGCACTTTGGGGTGATTTTGACCACGTCGTCCGCAATGCGCCTACACCATGCGGTAACGCAGATCGATTGCCACAGCCGGGCCATGGCCATCTACTTTAATAGCTGCACGGTCGCGCAGACACTGGGGGTAAAAGCGGATGCGATCACAGGTGGGGTCCACGATATTTTGCAACTCGCGCTGCACCGCCAACAATTCGCGGTTGCTCAAGTAGCATTCGTAGACCGAGCGTTGCACCCGCTCGCCGTAGCGCAGCAGGGCCTGGCTGGCACGCAGGCGCGCGCGGTCGTCGGCGATGTCATAACAAATCATCCACAGCATGGCGGGCTTTCAAATGGGGTTACACGGTGTAGTGTGCTTAAACGATGTAGTAGCGTGGGTCGTCCGGCTGCAGGCCACGGCCCACAAAGCGCATCTGCCGCTGGCAGTGGCCGCACAGGCCGTACCAGCGCACGCTGTCGGTGCAGCCGTCTAGCGCCACGTCGGCGTCTACCGCGTGCATGAGCCGGGTGCGCTCGCGCTCGCTGAGCCAGCTTTCAAACACCGAATACTGCACGCGCTCGCCCATGCTGGCCAGGCGTTTCTCTAGCAGGCGGCGTTCGCGGTCGTCGCTGACGTCGTAGGCGGCAACCCATAGCATGCGCAGCATGGTTTGAGCCTGTTTAGCGAACCAGCATGGGCCGGTACACCGCCTCTTGGCCTTGCAACACGCGGGCATAGTGCTGCACTTGGTGCTCGATGATGCGCTGCCAATCCATGGCGCGCTTGGTTTGCGGATGCAGTATGGGCCGTGCCAGCGCGGTCTCCCAACGGGCGATGAACTGGCGGCGCATTTCCAGCGGCAGCCACACGGCCCCGGTTTCATCGGTCAAAAAATCGCTGGCTTTCCACGGCGCGTTGTGTGCCATGTCCACCACCAGCGCATCCACCAAGGGGGCGCGAAACTCTTCCATCAGGTCGCTGGCCAGTGCAGCGTGACCGGTTTTTTGCTGGTGCAAGTGCCCTAGATGCGGGCTGAGCTGACGGCGCACCAAGTGCAGCAGTACCAGCCGGTGTAGCAAGGCATAACCAAAGTTGAGCATGGCGTTGACCGGATCACCCGCGGGCTGGCGGGTGCGCTTGGCAAAAGGCCACGCTTCACCCAACACGGCTGCCATGCCGACAAAGAAAGCGCGGGCAGCGCTGCCCTCGTAGCCACGCAAGTTGGCCAGCTCTAGGCGGCGGTTGGTGGCCTCTAGGCTTTGGTTGAGTGTGGCAATGGCCTGCGTTAACGCGGGCAGCTTGTGTTTGCGCTCCCAGCGCTGCAGCACGGTGCGTTGGTTGCGCAGCTTGCCTTGCACAAAGGCGCCGGCAAAGGCCAGGTTGGCTTCAACGTCGGCCAAGCACTGCACTTGGGCCAGCCACAGGTTGGCATTGCGGCGCGGGTCGGGCTCCACACTGGCGGCGTGGTTGCCACGGTGGTCTAGCAGGTGCACGGCCACGCCCTGCCCGGCGCATTCGCGCAACAGCGCGGTACTGACCAGGCTGTTGCCAAACACCACAATCTGGTCCACCTTGGCGGCGGGTACAGACGCCAGTTGGGTGGCTCTGGGGTGGTCGGGCCCCTCTTGCCCACTATGGCTATCCAGCACCACTATGCGGTCCGAGCGCAGCAGCACCCGCGCGCCCGGTGTGGTGACATACAGGGTGCGGGCAATGGGCGATTGCTCGTCATACAACTCGGGGTCGGCACTGGCAAGCTCGGGGGCGCAGGCACTGGCGTCGTTAGTCGGCGTGGCGTCCGAGGCGGCATCGCCGTCTGACGGGGTGCAAATGGGCTTGGGGGCCAGCGCGGCACGGGCTTCTTGCCAGCCGCGTATGCGGGCGCGGTGTTTGGCCTTGGGCACCACATGGCCGGGCGCCTTTGGGTCGAGTTGAACAATGCGGTTGCACACCAGCTTGGCACCCAAAAATTCAAAGCCTTTGTCAAAGTGGGTAACCCGGGTTTTGCTGGGCTTGAGGGCCAGGCCCATCCGTTTGAGCAGCGCTTGCACCTCTTCACCCGCTTCTTGCGCCTGGGTGCGGGTGCGGGTGAGCACCAAAAAGTCGTCGGCATAGCGCACATGCTGCAAGCCGGCCTTTTGCAGGTCCACATCAAACTGGTGCAAATACAGGTTGGCCAGCAAGGGCGACAGGGGCGAGCCCTGTGGCACGCCCTTTTGCAGCAAGACCGGGTTCTCACCCCACACGATGGCATGCACCCACTGGGTGATGAGTGCGCACAGCCCAAGGTCTGCCACCCACTGGCCCACCACACGCAGCAAGGGGGCGTGGGGAATCTGGTCAAAAAAGCTTTGAATGTCGGACTCAAACACCCAGCGCAAACCCATGTCGCGCCAATACTCCACCGCTGCCAGCGCCAAGGGCACGCTGCGCGTGGGCCGGTAGGCGTAAGAGGCATCGCAAAAGAAGGGGTCTATGCTGGGCTGCAGCACCCGCACCACGGCGGTTTGCAGCACGCGGTCGCGCACGGCGGGTATGGCCAGGGTGCGCAGGCCGCCGTCGGCTTTGGCAATGCTCAGGCTCAGCAGCGGACGCGGGTCGTAGTGGCCTTGGCGCACATCGTCGGCCAGGCTGGCTAATTGCTGATCGAGCTGCTGGGCAAATTGCGCAAGTGCTT
>JBBRNS010000246.1:0-5476 GCA_038230175.1 Burkholderiales bacterium | reverse complement strand
CTTTGGCAGCGCATCGAAGTGCGGGTGTTTAGGGATCCTGCCGCCGAGGCTTTACTGTCAGAACCAATTTGTACTATGCGCTTGAACATTCTCATTGCTGGTGTGGCCTTCGCGCTGGGTTTGGCGGCCAGCCCCTTGGCCTTGGCCACGCCAGTATGCGAAGGCGGCAGTGCCAACATCGCGGCTGCCATCAAAGCCAGCCAAATGGCCGCACTGGTGTCCGCTGCGCTGCAAACCGATGGTGACGATGTGGTTCTGATTGCCCTGGCGGCACAAGACCTGAGCCAGTTTGGGCTCGATTTTTCCCACATGGGGTTTGCGGTGCGCAGCGGCAGGACTTGGCGGGTGGTGCATGCGTTCAACACCTGCGCCGGTGCCGCGTCGACCCTGTCTGATGACAGTTTGGTGGATTTTTTCTCAAACCAGCCCCACCAGTACAAGGCCAGCCTGGTGCGCCTGGGGCCCAACCTGCAAGGGCAGCTGCTCAAAATTCTCGGGGGCAAAGCGCCCAAACGTCTGCACCAACTCCAATACAGCTTGGCAGCCTACCCGTTTAGCACGCAGTACCAAAACAGCAGCGGCTGGGTGCTAGAAATCTTGGCCCTCGCCCTGGCGCCACCGAACGAAGACTTAGCCACCCGCGAAGAAGCGCAAGTTTGGCTCAAGAATGCAGGTTACACGCCCACCCAATTGTCCGTTGGCGTATTGACCCGGCTTGGTGCGCGACTGTCACGGACCAACGTCAATTTTGACGACCACCCACCCGCGCTGCGCTGGACCAACCAAATCCAAACCAGCACACCCGCATCGGTGATAGCATTTTTGGCGGGCCGGCCCAAAACCTGTGTGCTTAATGGCTGCAAATCCATGGTGCTGACCTTGCCACCGCAAGAAGCCCCCCTGGCGCCCCGCGAGACGGTACAAACGCTGGGCATCCGGCCGCAAAACGCGTCTACCTTTGCCGACAACGCCATCACGCCCTATGTTGCGGTGGGCGACAGCAACCAGTTGGAAGTCGACGCAACACCGGCCAAATCCCACATGAAGCTCGAGTGGCAATCGTCCAATCCGGCGGTAGCCGCCGTCGACAAAGTCAGTGGCTTGCTTATTGGGATTGCACCGGGCACTGCTGAAGTGAGCGTCACCGACAACGTAACCCAAACCCGCAGTGCACCCTTGTTGTTTACGACCATGGCCGACGTCAAGGTAGGAGATTTAACCTGGAAAATTACAGCGCTAAAGGCTAACTTCACCAACGCACAGGCATTTTGCAAATCCAAAGACTGGCGCCTACCCACACTGACCGAGGCCCACGCGGTGCGTATGGGCAGCGCTTATACCGGCGATAAACAGGACGCGTTCGAGGGACCTTTTGACACTTGGCGCTTTGTCTCCGAATTCCGCACCTCCACCGGCGGCAGCGATCGCCAACACGCCGACTGGTTTTGGGACCAACGCGGCGGTCCTATTCGCCCCATTGATATCCCTGATGCGGTCAGTTCGCACGTGTTGTGCGTGCTGGGCACTAGCACCCCGTAAGCGGCGTCTACCGCATTAACCGCCGACTTAATGCGTAAGCGCAAGCGGGATGTCATGCAACCGCGCTAAGCTGGTGCCCTTACACCACGCCATTGACCGAAGCCACCATGAGCATACGCAATCTCGACTCGTTTTTTAATCCCGCCAGCGTTGCTGTCGTAGGTGCGTCCTTACGGCCTTTTAGTGTTGGGGCGACCGTCTGGAAGAACCTGTCGCAAGGCGGATTTGCGGGGCCGGTGTATCCGGTCAACCCTAAACACAAGAAACTGCAAGAGCAACGCTGCTACAGCAGTGTGGCGGACCTTCCCCAAACGCCTGAACTCGCGCTCATCTGCACCCCGGCCGCAACGGTCGTGGCGCTGGTGCAAGCACTGGCAGAGCGTGGCACCCGCGCGGTGATCATCCTGAGCGCGGGTTTAACTGCGGCACACAAAGCCGCTATTTTTGACGCGGCGCGCCCGCACCTCATGCGTATTCTGGGGCCCAACTGTCTGGGACTGCTATCACCCCACGCCCACCTGAACGCCAGCTTCGCCCACATCAACGCGCGCCCCGGAAAGTTGGCATTTGTCTCGCAGTCGGGCGCGCTGGTAACGGCCGTGCTCGATTGGGCGGACGCGCAGTCCATTGGTTTCTCGCACATCGTCTCACTGGGCGAACACGAAGACGTGGACTTTGGCGACATGCTGGACTACCTCGCCTCCGACGTGCACACCCGCGCCATTTTGCTGTACATCGAGTCGGTCGAGGCACCACGCAAGTTCATGTCGGCGGCGCGTGCCGCCGCGCGCAACAAGCCGGTCATTGTGGTCAAGGCGGGGCGCTCCACCCAGGGCCAAAAAGCAGCAGCCTCCCACACCGGCGCGCTGGCCGGCGCCGACGATGTGTATGAGGCCGCCATTGCACGCGCGGGCATGCTGCGCGTCGACACCTTGGACGAGCTATTTCTGGCCGCTGAGACACTGACGCGCGGCCAGACCACCAAAAATAACGCGCTGACGATCCTGACGAACGGTGGTGGTGCCGGGGTGATGGCGGCCGACGCTGCCGCGTACCAGCGCGTGGTTTTGGCGAACCTGTCAGAGCAGACGCTTGAAAAACTCAACGCCGTGCTACCCGCCAACTGGTCCCACAGCAACCCGGTCGACATCATTGGTGACGCGCCGGCCCAGCGCTATGTGGACGCACTCAAAATCTTGACCGACGACGCTGCAACCGGCACCATTTTGCTCATCCAAGCCCCCACGGCGATCGTGCCCAGCGCCGACATTGCCCGCGCCGTGGTGGAGGCAACCCCTGACGACGGCGCCCCCCTCAAGCGCCTGATGAGCAGTTGGCTGGGTGGCCACGCGGTGGAAGAGGCACGCCAGCTCTGCACCGACAAAGGCATCGCCAGCTATGAGACCCCCGAGCAGGCGGTGCGGGCCATTGCCATGCTGCAGGGCTATGCCCGCAACCAGCTGGAGCTGATGGAAGCACCGCCTGCCCACATTGACAAAGCAGCGCCCGACCGAGATGCCGTTCGCGCGATCGTGCGCCAGGCACTGGCCGATGGGCAAACCTTGCTGACCGAGCCCCAGGCCAAAGCCGTGCTGCAGGCCTACCGTGTCGCGGTGGTGGAAACACAATCCGTGCCGGCCGATGCCGACCAGGCCGCCGCCACCGCGGCACGTATGGGTTTCCCGGTGGTGATCAAAATTCTGTCAGAGCAAATTTCCCACAAAAGCGATGTGGGCGGTGTGGCCCTGAACCTCGACAGCGAAGCCGAGGTTCGCGACGCCGCGCGCACCATGCTGGCCCGGGTCAAGATGCTGCGCCCCGAAGCGGTGGTCGACGGCTTTACCGTGCAAGCCATGGTGCGCCGCAAGCACGTGCAAGAGGTCATTGTGGGCGCAACCGTTGATAAGGTGTTTGGCCCCATTATTTTGTTTGGACAGGGCGGCACCGCGGTTGAGGTCATGGCCGACCGGGCGGTGGCCTTACCCCCACTGAACCTGCCCCTGGCGCGGGCGCTGATTGGTCGCACCCGCATTGCCAAACTCCTCAAGGGCTGGCGCGACACACCGGCCGTGGATGAAGACGCACTCATCGGGGTGCTACTGTCGATCTCGCAACTGCTGGCCGACATACCCGAGCTGGCCGAGCTGGACATCAACCCGCTGTTGGTCAACTTTGAAGGCGCTATTGCCTTGGACGCGCGTATTCGGCTTAGCGCACAGAAGCCAGCAGGTGCACTGAACTTCGCCATCCGGCCCTATCCGTCAGAACTGGTCGAAACCGTGGACTGGAATGGCCGCACACTGGTACTGCGCCCCATTCGCCCAGAAGACGAAAACCTGCACACCGACTTTTTACAAAGCCTAAGCCCCGACGACATTCGCATGCGGGTGTTTTACAGCCGCCGCACCATGGAGCGCAGCGAGCTGGCCCGCCTGACCCAAATCGACTACACCCGCGAGATGGCCTTTGTCGCCATCACCAACGGGCCCGATGGCAAGCCGCAAACCCAGGGCGTGGTGCGCGCCGCAACAGACCCAGACAATATTAGCGCGGAGTTTGGCATCATCATCCGCTCGGGCCTCAAGGGTGGCGGCTTGGGCACCCTTCTGATGAACAAAATGATCCTCTATCTGCGAGACAACGGCACCCAAAAATTAGTAGCCACCGTGCTGCGCGAGAACCAGCGCATGCTCGACTTAACCCGTAAATTGGGATTTGTCGATGTTGAAGGCGAGCTGCCAGGCAACACCCGCGACATTGTGCTGAACCTGCAAGGCACCACACCCACCTGATTGCGCTGCCTCACGCGTTGAACACCCACGTTCCATGCACAGTGGTGGCACCCGAGCGCACCAGGTCCGCCACCAGCAGGTCTACCACTTGCTCCACACTGCGCCCGGCAAAGTGGGTGTTAAAAAGGGTGGTAAATAGCGGCGCCGCTTGCGCCCACT
Organism: Burkholderiales bacterium; assembly: GCA_038230175.1. GTDB lineage: Bacteria > Pseudomonadota > Gammaproteobacteria > Burkholderiales > Burkholderiaceae_C > Allorhodoferax. The sequence goes on along the minus strand of JBBRNS010000246.1, from coordinate 986 downwards.
GGGTCAGCGCGGCGCGGTCCATGCGTTGCTCTTCCAATAGCTTGAACTTGAACAAGGCTTTGGCCGCATAACGGTGGTGCTTGATCGGGTCGGCCACAAAACCGGCCAGCCGCTGGCGGGCAAACGTGATCGACTCGCCCACTTCAGTAAATGGAGCGCCATGGCCGGGGATCACAGTGGCGGGCTGCAACGCTTCTATCAGGTCCAGCGTGGCGGCCACTTCGTCAAACGCCTGCGCACCATCCAGCGCGGGAAACACCACGCCAAAGCCGCGCTTCCACAGCGCATCGGCCGATACCAATGTGCGGCTGACTGGCTCAAACAACACCACAGAATGGGGATCGTGACCCGGCGCTGCATGCACCTGCCAAAAGCCATCGCCCAGTTGCACCTCGGTGCCGGGTTGCAGCACGCTGTCAAAGCCAAACTGCGGGCAATGCTGCCCGCTGGGGGTGTAGCTCAAGGCATAAGGGTCCCACTGCCGCACCTGCTCCGCGTGGCCTGGTGGGATGTGTGTTTTCAAGCCCGGGTAGGCACCTTGCAGTGCCGCATTGCCCCCGCAGTGGTCACTGTGCAAATGGGTGTTGACCAGCATATCTAGCGCCCGGCCCTGCAAAGCAGACGCCACCAGCGCCAAGGTTTGGGACGCATGGGTGTGGTAGCCGCTATCGATCAGCACGCAGTTGTCCGCTCCCCGTATCAAGATGTTGTTGCTAGACAGCCAGCCGCGCTCAAAAACCGTAACGCCTGCCGGTAGCCCTTGTGCCAATGCCATCATCTGCCCTTCAAGCCAGCGCGCGCTGGATGATAATTTTTTGCACGTCACTGGTGCCTTCGTAAATCTGACCACTAGTGTCCGGTTAATTCAAAGCCCATCGCCCGCAAAGCCAATATCGATGCGGGTTTGCAGAGATTTTGGGGTGTCCACGATTTGAATTCGTGCAAAAAAAGATAGTCAGAAAATAGGGTTTTCCCCAATTTCATTG
>JBBRNS010000245.1:0-5513 GCA_038230175.1 Burkholderiales bacterium | reverse complement strand
ATGCGAATGGCCGAACGACCTATTTACTTGGAGCCCGTGCGACGGCGTCCTGCAAAACCGACGAGGCCCAAACCGCTCAGTAGCATGGCAATCGTCTCTGGCTCTGGAATTGGCGCAATGGTCTGTGCCTGAAACGTTGGCAAGGACGCAGCGTCTACCGCAAACACGAAAAACTTGTTGTCGCCGGCGTTAGCGACATCAAAGTCGTTATCGTTCGTCACCCACAGTGTGTGCCGGCCATCCGCAAGGTCTTGACCAAATGCTAGGCCTTCAATTTTGGATGGAATCTGTGTATCGGAAATGCCATTGGCATTCAGCGCAGCACGAATGTCCAAGAACAGTGTTTTGCTCACGGCCGCTGTAGAAGCGGTCATGCTCGCCACGCCGCTGATATCGGTAGCGCCTGTAAGGTCAATCTTGAACAGTTGTTTCACAGACGCGGCGGTGCCGTCACCCAGTCCTTTTCCATCACGCTCATCGACCAAGAACTCATGGTCGTTAATGGCCACAATCTCACTCACGCCCGAGCCCGTTGTCAGGCGGTAGCCAAACTCTTTGGTGGCCCCACTGGCAATGTCAATGGTGACAATGCGTACTTGCTTGCTGGCGTCTTGCAATAGCGGCGCCTGCATGATGCCCACCAATGTTTTACCGTCTGGGGTGATGGCAAGGCCTTCCATACCTTTGTTGGCGAGACGGCCACTGGTATTGACAGGCTTGTCTTCAGACGCTGTGGTGGTGCCTTGCACTGCTACCGCCAAGTTCGTGGGCAGCGCGAACGACTTCTCGCGCACACCAGTGGTCCGGTTAAATTGGTTGACGTAAGGACCGTATTCGTCCGAAATGTAAACGCTCTTACCGTCTTTGGACACCCGAACGCCTTCGGGGTCAAGGCGCGCATTGTTGGGGTTACTCGAAGGCAGCGCTGCATTAAAACCGTCTGATCGACCGGTGAAATAGTTGGTATTGTTGATAGCGTTCAACGCGGGCACTCCACTGCCCAATGTGTGAGTTGCGTCAGTGCCCAATGCACCAGTGCCATAAGTCAGAGGGGTTGCACTCGATAGCAATGTAGTGTGTGTCAGTGTTGGGGAAAGGTTGTACTCCAGGCCTGGGCCTGCGTTTTGCGTCAAGGCCATGTTGAAGGTCTGGAACCGATCGATGTAAGACGTGGTGTCGGCAACCAATGGGTTGTACGCCAGCGCATTGGGACCGCGATCAGGTGTGGCAATAAAGATGCTGCCACCCGCCCATGCAAAACCAGAACCAACACCACCCAGTAAATTACCAGCCACGCCGTTTTCTAGCGGCCCTGCCGTTTGAGTGGATAGGTCAAATATGGAGCCACTAATGCTGCCAATGGCAATCAGACTGGTGGCCGCTTGGGCCGCAGTGGCGCCAAAAATCGTCGCGATCAGAAGTGGGAGTAGAGCTTTTTTGTTCATGGTGTAGACCTAAGTAGTGGTGCCCCAATGTAAATTTCTAATGTGACGGTTTAGTGCGTCAAAGCCCGCATCCGCATGAGCCGTTTGGACCATGGACGTTTGCAGTGCAATTGACACAATTGCCGTCATGTCTCACAAGCCTGTTGACTCTTTGCGACCAAGCTGGCCGCGCATAGCTGTGTTCATCGGCATATTTTTGGTGCTTCAGTGGGGGTGGTCGTTGGCCCGCAATACGGCTGCGGAGCGCATCGCCATCAATGACGCCACAGTGGCGCCTGCTGCATGGTTGGTTAATCAGCTCACGCCTGATGTACATGCCGTCGCAGTCAAAACCAGCATTCGTGCCTTAGGCGGTGGCATCAATGTGCTGAATGGGTGCGAGGGTGTCGAAGTGCTGTTCTTGTTGGTGGCGGCGCTGCTTATTGCCCCGATATCGGCACAGCGCAAGGGCTATGGGCTGCTAGGCGGAGCGCTCTGGGTGTGGGCGCTGAACCAAGGGCGCGTTGTGGTGCTCTTTTATGCCAACCGGTCAGACAAAGAGCTGTTTTCTTTGTTACACGGCACGGTGGCGCCCCTGGCAATGGTCATGCTGGTCACGATTGCCTATGCGTTCTATGTATCCGTTCCCCCGCGCAGTGCGTGATGGGAACCCGCTTTTACATGGTGACCCGTTTGCTTGCTGGCGCCGTGCTTGCGGTCTATCTAGTGGTGGCCTGCGGGCCCACCGTTGCCCGTGTCTATTTGCCTTTTTTGCGATGGGCGTTTGTGCATTTGGATACTGATGATCGCGTCATCACCTTGTCTATAAGTGGGCAAGGCGTCGTTAGCGGCAACGACCGGGTTTACCGCTTGGTCATCGCACCCGAGAAGACTGTCTATGTGGGGGACCGGATTCAATTTGCACAAGCTGGGGGGTGGGCTGCGGTAAGTGTGCTCGTGGCTTACCTTTGGCAGCCACTGGTCGTCGCCTTGCCACTGGCTTTGGCATGGCCAGCTAGGCGTCGCATTGAATGGCCTGTGCGGCTGGCTTTGCTGGCGGCGCTGCTGGGCGGCTTGACCCTCATCGATTTGCCCTTCACGCTATGGGCCCAAATTTGGACAATCTATGTCGACGCTTTAGCTCCTGGCATGTTTTCGCCCCTGCTGGTATGGGCCGATTTTTTGCAAAGCGGTGGCCGATTTTTTCTGGGCATTCTTGCGGCCGGCACCAGTGTTTACCTTGGGCTCAAAGTGGCCGGCATATTCCATAGCAGCCAAGTGCGTGCCGTGTCATTTATTTAGTGCCAGTCCCTATGTACAACCATTTTTTCCGTTCCACTGTGTTGCTCGTGGGGCCGCTTGCGTTGGCGCTGCACGCCAGTGCTGCTACGCTGCCCGCCGAAACCGCCGCCTTGGTGCGGGCAGGGCAGCCAGTCGATTTGATTGTGGAGTACGACGACTCGGCCATTGTCGCCAGCGTCGCCGCGATGCGCAGCAAAGGCAAGATGAAAAGCGCCGATCAAGACCCACCCGCCGTGCAGCAGTTCAAAACGCAAGCGTACCAATCGCTCAAAGGCCGGGTAGACCGGGACGCAGAACGCCCCAGCGTTGGGCGCCTGAGGGACTACAGCCATTTACCAATGGCTTTCAAGCGCTTTGCAATTGAGGCCGACCTGAACGCATTTTTGGCCCACCCCGGTGTCAAAGCGGTGTACGCCAATCGGCCGTTCAAACGGGTGCTGGCGCAAAGCCTGCCGCTCATCAACCAGCCCACTGTGTCGGCAGCGGGCGGGCAGGGCAGCGGTACCACGGTAGCGGTTATTGACGATGGCATCGACTTCACCAAGCCCGCATTCGGTTCCTGCACGGCTCCGGGCGTACCAGTGGGCTGCCGTGTCACTGTGTCTCAAAATTTTGGCTCTGGCACCACGGATACCAGCCATGGCACCAATGTTTCGGCCATTGTGTTGGGCGTGGCCCCGGCATCGCGCATTGCCATGCTCAATGCGTTCTCGGGTAGTTCTGCGTTTCTGTCTGACATCATTAGTGCCATGAATTGGGCGATTGCCAACCAAGCGGCCTACAACGTGGTGGCCATCAATATGAGCCTGGGTGATGGCAACAAGTACACCGCAGCCTGTAGTTCAGGAAACCCGTTTCTAACGCCCGTCACCAACGTGCGCAATGCCGGTATGCAGGTGGTGGTGGCCGCCGGAAACGAAGCCTACACCAACGGTCTCTCAAGCCCCGCCTGCACCCCCGGAGCCATTTCTGTGGGCGCGGTTTACGATGCCAACTACGGTGGGCTCAACTGGGGCAGCACTCTCTGCACCGACGCGACCACCGCGACAGACCAAGTGACCTGCTTCTCGAACAGTGCCAGTTTTTTAACGCTGTTGGCGCCGGGTGCTTTGATTACCGCTGCAGACATTACTGAAGGAGGAACGTCGCAAGCATCGCCCCATGTTGCGGGCGCTGTGGCTGTTTTGCGCGCGCTCTACCCGGCTGAAAACCTGTCGCAAATTCAAACCCGCATGACGGGTGGCGGTGTCAGCATTACCGATCCACGCAATGGCATTGCCAAACCGCGCCTCAATTTGCTGCAAGCCGCACGTCCCAGCAACGACGCCTTTGTAAGCCGTACCACCCTCAGCGGTAATGCGGGCAGCAGCAACAGCGTGACACTGCTCTCCAGTCGCGAGGCGGGCGAACCCGTTCATGCAGGCAACAACAGCGGTAGTAAATCGGTTTGGTGGCGCTGGACTGCGCCTGCTGCCGGACAGTTCACCTTAGATACCCATGGCAGCGGTTTTGACACCCTGCTCGCTGTCTACACCGGCACCGGTGTTGCTACTTTGACGCCTGTTGTTGCCAATGACAACGACGGCACCGCAGGCGGCACCAGTGGCCTGCTGCTGCAAGCACAGGCAGGTCAGGAATATGAGATTGCGGTGGATGGCGCGGCGGGCACTGCGGGCACAGCAGTCGTCAATTGGGCCCTCAACACCACTGCCAGTGCCAACTTGTCGGCAGGCATATCGGGCCCTGGGGTTGTCAGCTTGGGTGCCAGTTTGACCTACACCCTCACGGTCAGCAATACGGGGCCTCAAAGTGCCACCCATGTGCTTGTCACCGCTACGCTCCCGCCCGGGGCGATTTATGCATCCGGCCCGGCGGGCTGCTCTGCCGTTGGCAGCACCGTGAGCTGCGTCGTAGGAACCCTGGCGAATGGGGCCAGCGCTTCACTGCCCATTGGCGTCACCTGGAACACCATTACCGGTTCAGTGTCGATAGCCATCAACGTGAATTCCGACGTCCCGGACGCTGCCACTGGCAACAATGCAGCAGTCATTCTGGTCGCCTTAGATCAGTCCGGCGATACCGATGCACCAACCTTGCCACAGTGGGGCGTCTTGCTGCTAGGGACCTTGCTGGTCGTGTCATCCGGCAAGAAAAAAGCCGCTGAACGGCATTAGCAATCAGCGGCTCTATCACCTGAATTTTAAGAGCCAAATTGGCCTCTAGCCCTCATGGGCATTGCGCAGGCAGCTATATTAAATATAGCAATATTATCTGCTGGACTGGCTTTAGCGCAGCAACTGAAAGGCACTACCCACCAAAAACAGAGAATTGGTCACCAAGTAGCGCTTGGCCAAACGCCGAGGCTCTGAAGCCATGCGGTGCAGCCACTCCAGCCCGCTATTGCGCATCCACGCTGGCGCACGCGTCACCGTGCCAGCGTGGAAGTCAAATGCGGCGCCCACACCCAGCATGACCGCATTGACCTTTGACCGGTTGGCCCGCATCCATTGCTCTTGCTTGGGGCAGCCCAGGCCGACAAATACCAAGCCGGCACCGCTGGCATTGATTCGGTCGATGGCGTCGGCATCTTCTTGCTCGGTCAGCGCCCTAAACGGGGGGGCATCATAGCCGCGTACCTGCAAGCCGGGAAATACGGCTTCAATCCGCTCAGCCAGCTTGGCCAAGGTCTCTGGTGAACTGCCGAAGAAGTACACCGGCAGAGACTCCATCTCACAACGCGCCAGCAATGCCCAGGTCAAATCGGGTCCACAAACACGCGACTGCCCT
>JBBRNS010000244.1:0-5535 GCA_038230175.1 Burkholderiales bacterium | reverse complement strand
GTGCGGGCTCACCCGTCGTGGCGGGGTACGAGGCCAAGCCGCCAGTGGGGCCCATGATGGCGTCGCAGTAGGCTTTTTTAATCAGGTCCGGCGTGGCGTGGCGGGGCTCACCGATGCCCAGGCTGATGGGTTTGTAATCTGAATTGGGGGTAACGTTGGCAAACAACTGGCGCAGGCGCTCAAACGGGTAGGCCTGCAACTGGGACAAATTCGGGTTCATGGGGGCGCATTATCCCTGAGCCGCTGGCAGCGCGTGCTGCCGATGGTGCGTTGGCTCGGCGCAGGCCGGCGGCCCGCGCAGATGCCTACACGCTTATTTTTTTGCTTTGGACGGCTTTTTGCCAGACGCTTGTGGCTCTGCGGGTTTGACGTAGTCACCGATCACGCCTTTGACGGGGCAGATTTTAAAGATCGGGCATTTGGCGCAGCCGGTAACGATGGCAATGGGGCAGAGGGTCATGTACTTATCCTAAAAGGGGTGAAAAGGCCGACAGTATGCGCCCAAGCGGCAGGCCGTTCATTCCAGCAAGCTGCTGCTGCTTGCCAAGACAAAACCCGCGCGGTACACGAGGGCCTAGTGCGTCAGGAGGAGATCTGCGCCCCCCACACGGTATCATTGCGAGCTGCTGCGCCGTGCTAAAAATGAATAAGCGCACTGCAATCAACTACTTAGCCTGACTACCTTTACCCACAACTCTGTCCCGTGCGTCTCAATTCGATCAAGTTATCCGGGTTCAAATCGTTTGCTGAACCCACCAATTTTTTGCTGCCAGGGCAATTGGTCGGTGTGGTGGGGCCCAACGGCTGCGGCAAGTCCAACATCATGGACGCGGTGCGCTGGGTATTGGGTGAGAGCAAGGCCAGCGAGTTGCGTGGTGAGTCCATGCAGGACGTTATTTTTAACGGCACCACCACCCGCAAACCGGCTAGCCGCGCCAGTGTCGAGCTTGTTTTTGACAATGCCGATCACCGCGCCGGTGGTCAGTGGGGCCAGTTTGGCGAGATCGCGGTCAAACGGGTGTTGACCCGCGATGGCACCAGCAGCTACTACATCAACAACCAGCCGGTGCGCCGCCGCGACGTGCAAGACGTGTTTCTGGGCACCGGCCTGGGGCCGCGCGCCTACGCCATCATTGGCCAAGGCACCATCAGCCGCATTATCGAATCCAAACCCGAAGAGCTGCGCCTGTTTCTGGAAGAGGCCGCAGGGGTTTCTAAGTACAAAGAGCGCCGCCGCGAGACCGAAAACCGTCTGTCTGACACCCGCGAGAACCTGACCCGCGTCGAAGACATCCTGCGCGAACTCAATGCCAACTTGGAGAAGTTGGAGAAGCAGGCCGAGGTCGCCCAAAAGTACAACACCCTGCAAGCCGACGCCACCCGCAAGCAGCACCAGCAGTGGTATTTAAAGCGTGCCGAAGCACTGGCCGACCAATCCAAGGTGCAAGCCGATTCGCGTGGCGCGGTCAACGCGCTGGAGGCCCGCATGGCCGATCTGCGCCACATTGAGGCCGAGCTAGAGACCGTGCGCCAAGCGCACTATGGCGCGGGTGACCAGGTCAACCAGGCCCAGGGCCTGCTGTACGAGGCCAGCACCGATGTGGGCCGCCTGGAAGCCGAAATTCGCTTTGTGGTCGAAGGCCGCCAGCGCGTTGAACAACGCCTGGCTACGCTGCAAGAGCAAGTCGCCCAGTGGGCTACCCGCAAAGAAGATGCTGAGGGCGAAATCGAGCGCCTGGCCGAGTTGTCGGCCCTGGGCGAAGAACAGGCCGAGCTACTGGCTGCGCAGGTAGAAGAACAAAGCCTGCAGCTACCCGAGCTAGAAGATGCTTTAAGTCGAGCACAAGGCGCCGCCAACGACCAGCGCACCAGCGTGATGCAGGTGCAGCAGCAAATCCAGGTGCTGGCCGCCGAGCAGCGCAGCATTGAAGAGCAGCACCGCCAAGTGTCCAGCCGCAGTGAGCGCCTGGGGCTGGACCGCAACGCCCTGGCTGCGCCGGACGAGGCCCGTTTGCAGCAGTTGCAAGGCCAGCTGGAAGAGGCTCAAGAAGCCGCCGCCGTGGCCGACGCCAAGTTGCAAGAACTGCAAGAGGCTTTGCCCCAGCGCGACGATGCACGCCGCACCCAGCAGCAACTGGTGAACGACGAATCCGCCCGCCAGGCCGATCTTTCAGCCCGCCTAGAGGCACTCAAGGCCCTGCAAGCCAAGGTCAAAACCGATGGCAAGCTGCAGCCCTGGCTGGCCAAACACGGGCTAGACCATTTGCAAGGCCTGTGGAGCCGCATCCACATTGAGCAGGGCTGGGAAAACGCCTTGGAGGGCGCTCTGCGCGAACGCCTGGCGTCGCTTGAGGTGTCCCGCTTGGACATGGTGCGCGCCTTTGCGCAAGATGCGCCCCCCGCCAAACTGGCGTTTTTTAGCCCACCGCAGGCTGGGTTGCCAGAGCCGACTTCGGCCTTACCCCGCTTGGCAGACTTGCTGCGTATCAACGATGCCGGCCAAAAAGCGGTCTTGGTGGATTGGCTGCAAGGCTGCTACACAGCGGCCAGCTTTGAAGAGGCGATGGCCCAACGCGAGGCACTGCAGCCGGGTGACAGCATCTACATTAAGTCTGGCCATGTGGTGACTCGCCACAGCGTGAGCTTCTATGCGCAGGATTCGGAGCAAGCCGGTTTGCTCGCCCGCGCCCAAGAAATTGAGAACCTGGAAAAGCAGTTGCGTGCCCAGGTCATGATTGCCGACGAAGCCCGCGCAGCCCTGGTGCGCGCCGAAGCGGCTTATGCTGATGCCGCGCAACGCTTGGTCAGTGTGCGCCGCGAGGCCACGGACACCCAAGCCCAAGCGCACGGCCTGCAGGTCGAAACCCTGCGCCTGTCGCAGTTGGCCGAACAAGCCCGCGCCCGCAGTGCCCAGATCGACGCCGACTTGGCCGAGGTGAATGCCCAGTTGGACGACTTGCAAGAGCGCCGCGCTGCCTCTGAGGGCCGCTTTGAAGAGTTGGACATGCAGTTGGCCGACACCCAAGAGCGCCACGCCCAGCTTGATGAACGGGTGATTGAGGTGCAGCGCAAACTCACCCAATGCCGCGAACAGCAACGCACGCTAGAGCGCCAGGCCCAAGAGGCCACCTTTGCCCAGCGCAGCCTGCAGGCGCGCAATGCAGAGCTAAGCCGCACCATTGAGACCGCTACACAGCAGACCGACTCTATCCACACCGAGCGCCAGCGCGCGCAAGACGAGCTGACCCGCCTGACCGATGCCGCCGCCCAAGCTGGTTTGCAAAGCGCACTGGCCTTGAAGCTGGAGCGCGAGCAAGCCCTGGGTGCCAAACGCAGTGAATACGACGACCTCACCGCCAAATTACGCGCCAGCGACGAGCGGCGTATGCAGCTGGAGCGCGAGCTTGACCCGCTGCGCCAGCGCATCACCGAATTTCAGCTCAAAGAGCAGGCCGCGCGGCTGGGCTTTGAGCAGTACGAACAGCAGTTGCTCGACGCACAGGCGGACTTGGTCGCCATTGAGCAGTCCATCCAAGATGGCAATGTGCGCCTCTTGGGAATGCAGAGCGAGATTGACCGCCTGCACCGCGAGATCGCAGCCCTGGGCGCGGTCAACTTGGCGGCGCTGGACGAGCTGGTTGCTGCCCGCGAACGCAAGCAGTTTTTGGACGCGCAAAACACCGATTTGGCCCAGGCCATGGAGACGTTGGAAGATGCCATCCGCAAGATCGACGCCGAAACGCGTGAGATGCTCTCCGGCACGTTCGATCAGGTTAACTACCACTTTGGCCGCATGTTCCCAGAGCTGTTTGGCGGCGGAAACGCCCGCTTGGTGATCACCGGCGACGAGATTCTCGACTCGGGCGTGCAGGTGGTCGCACAGCCCCCAGGCAAGAAGAACCAGACCATTCACCTGCTGTCGGGCGGCGAGAAAGCACTGACCGCGATTGCGCTGGTGTTTGCGATTTTCCAGCTCAACCCGGCGCCGTTTTGTTTGCTCGACGAGGTGGACGCCCCACTGGACGACGCCAACACCGAGCGTTATGCCAAGCTGGTGTCTAGCATGAGTAAATCGACCCAGTTTCTCTTTATCAGCCACAACAAAATTGCCATGGAAATGGCCAAGCAATTGATTGGCGTGACCATGCAAGAGCAGGGCGTTTCGCGCATTGTGGCGGTGGACATGGAGTCCGCCATACACCTGGCCGATCTGGCCTAAGCAACTCAAAGAAAACATGAGTACTCTTCAAATTGGTTTGGCAATTGCAGGCGGAGCGGTGCTGGTCGCTGTGATTGCCCATGGTGCCTGGAGCGCCCGGCGTAGCGCGCCGCGCCAGGCCCAGCCCGAAGCACCAGTCGATCCCGCGCCCCTGATTGACCGCGAGCCGGTATTTGCGGATGTGGACATGGGCCAGGTCCCCTTTGTGGTGCCCGCCGTTGCGCGCCGCCCAGCCATGGACGCCCTGATTGATGTGATTGCCACCATTGCGCTCGACGGGCACACACCGGCGGTATCAGGCGACGCCGCATTGGCAGCCATGCCCGCAACACGGCGTGCGGGCAGCAAGCCGTTTTCGATCGAAGGTTACAACCTGCAAACCCTGGTGTGGGAGCCCCCCATGGCGGGGCAGCGTTACGGCGGCTTTCAGGCCGGTGTGCAGCTGGCCAACCGCTCAGGCGCGCTCAACGAGATTGAATATTCAGAATTTGTAGTGAAGACCCAAGCGTTTAGCGATGCCATTAACGCCACGCCCGAGTTCCCCGAGATGCGCGAAGAAGTGGCCCGCGCCCGCGAGCTAGACCAGTTCGCCGGCGCGCATGACGCCCAACTGGGCTTTACCATTCGCGCCCGCAGTGCGTCGTGGAGCCCCGGTTACATCCACCAAGTCGCGGCCCGTTTGGGTTTTGTGGCTGGGTCGATACCCGGGCGCATGGTGTTACCCGCCCACGACGAGGGGCAGGGCCCGGTGCTGGTATTGACGTTTGACCCGCAGGCGGCGCTGGCCGAAGACCCGGCCCAGTCGGCCATACGCGACATCACGCTGCACCTGGATGTGACACACGTAGACCGCGCCGAGCAGCCGTTTGAGCGCATGCGCGACGCAGCAGTGTCCTTGGCCAGCAGCATGGAAGGTGTGGTCACCGACGACAACGGCCAGCCATTGGCCGCCGAGACGATGGATGTGATTGGCAGCGAGCTGCAGGGCCTGTATGACACGCTGGATCAGCGCGACATGCCTGCAGGCTCCATGTTGGCACGTCGGCTCTTTTCATAACCGCTCCCCGAATTCTTCTTAATCGCCGCTGCGCACCGCGCCATGACCACGCTGGACCTGTTTGCCGACGGCGAGCCCAACGCCAAACCCCTTTCAGACCCGGCCGCAGCCGAATTGCAGGTTGCGCAACGCCTGCGCCAACAGCTGCACCACTATGCCCACCAGTACTACGTGTTGGACGCGCCCAGCGTGCCCGATGCCGAGTACGACCGCCTGTTTCAGCAGCTTCAGGCCTTAGAAGCCGCCCACCCTGATTGGG